>NZ_JAJUFJ010000002.1:0-209036 GCF_029266045.1 Caproiciproducens galactitolivorans
CCCACTTTGGCAATATGGAAATACCGGGAATTTAGTACAATTCTTGCGCCAGGCAATTTGATTCCTCCTAACTATAAAATAGAGCACAAATGGAATCCATTTGTGCTCGGAATCATATTTACTCTTTTGCTTATTTTCAACAAGTTTCTTGCTCATTCTGTCTTAACTTCAAGTGAACCAATTGAAAAAGTTCGTACAAGAGACAACTTCTACTATTTATGATGCATCAATTGTTTTTTCCCAGGTTGAATTACCCTCAAGCTGATGAAACAAATCGGTGATTTTACTATAAAACGCTTTCGTCTTTTCGGTTCCAAATCGTCCGATTCCACTAGGGTGAAGATGTTCTCCAGAATCTGATGTTTGCATGTATCCATACTCATATATAAGATAGTTATATATTCCGGGCTTGCCGTTCCCGTTTTTATACCCCAATGAAATCCATATCATATGTGTGTCTGAATAATGGGAAGAATTTGATGGCGAAGTAGCGAAAAGTCTTCTGCTGTATGGATATTGATTCATTAAATTAATCACTTTTTTTATTTCGGTTACATTCTGTGTTTGAATAGTCGTTGCAGCAATTCCATCTTTTGTAATAGTTTTGTATGAAATTACGGCATTTGTTACTTTCCTGTCCTGCATTGCTCTGTCCACTGTTACTGGTTCTGTAAACCACGCCCATGCTGCTGTGACTATAGCCAAAATCAATGAAATACATAATATAATTATTTTTTTTCGTTTTATTCTCAATTGGTGATCATCCCCTCTTAAGTTGGCCATCAGCATTGAAAAGCTAAGAGAGCGCCATATTACTATAACGGCGCTCATGTATAACTTAGGAAGCCACTGAGTTAATTAAAATTGTCGCTTGGTGATATCAGGAGGAATATGCAGAGTTAAAAGTCGCTTGACCATACTGGTAAGATTCAATTCTTTCAACCCAACCACCGCTTACATAGCCATAATAGGCTCTTTTATCGGCAGATGAATAGTTTTGGGTTTGAATATTTGAAATTTTAGAGTCCGATCCTCGTTTGTTTCCACCGGACACACCCGGGATTGAAATAAAGTTTTCGAACTTTCCCGAAGCTTTTTCTGTCAATGAACCAAAAAGGTATTGACCATCCTCCACAACATAAGTGTGTTTTGTAGTCTTTGATTCAAACAGTTGAGCATAATGAGTTACTTCAGTAGTGCCTGGTACTGAACTAGGTACAGCTGAAGCAAAAATACTCGCTATAGAATATGAATTATACGTCACTTTATCAACTGCTTCACCTATAAGATATTCTACGATTCCTTTAATGACACTATTCTTATAAGTACCCCAAGGGGATTGATTAACATCTGCTGGTTCGCTATGATAATTGGTTGCAACTGTTTCTTCAAAATACGTTTTATTTCCATATCCCTTATAAGTCCTCCTGGAATTTGTTGCTTGTGGCAAATATACTTGAATACTGTCTATATGATTATGATTTTTCTTAGCATTAGCTATAACATCAAGAATATAATTAGCAGTTTCCTTTTGAATGTTTTGTTCCTTAATCACAGCATTAGTGGCTTGGATATTTTCCAGCGGAATAGCTACCTTTTTCACAGGAATAAATAAATCATCTTTCACTTTAGAGAACAGATTTCCATTCTCATCTTGATAAATGCCATCCTTGCTCATTGTTACCTTGACTCCTGCCGAAGTCCCAAGGTTATTTACCTTATAATTACCGTCACTCTGTTTAATGATAATGCTTTCAGGATTATGTGTAGTCGCGGCAAGCCCGGGCATAGAAATGGTAGTGGACATTGCAAGCACAAGAACTAAACTGATAGCCTTTTTAATAGTATTCTTCATTTTACACACTCCTTTAGTTTTTTAATAATTATATGTAGACGACCGAAACGGAACAAACCTGATTTTGCAATTAGTTCAATGGACTCACCCTTTAATTATAATATAGAATTAATTTCACCTTAATTATAATTCCATTTTTTTCCAATGTCAATATGCTAATTATCTAAAGACCCTATATTTCACTTTCTGATTCATTAACCGCTTCCAGAATATCAATGGATCCGTTTGTCGTTTTTACATCATGAATGGACTTGGTACGCAGTTTTTCATAATCATCTTTACCAAGTTGTACCACGGTAGCCAACATACGTGTTAACATATCCATTTCAACTGCTGTTCGAAAATTCCCTTTTGAAATTCGCGTAGCTAGGTTATTAACCAGTCCTTCCATCTTTGAACCAAAAGCGCCGCATAAATAATCTTTAGTTGAGAAGTAATGTATCCAAAATAAAAATCAACAGCTTTTTCGATTGCATCATTTCTCGAAGTGCAGCCAGCAAGATTAATAAGGCTATCCACTTTTGCGTAGCATCCTCTTTTTAGATAGACTGTGCATTTAAACTTCTTATCTGAATCAATTGAACTGTCTTTTACAATCTCTGTATTTATAAAGTCAGGCATGATTTTCCTCCCAAATGTTGGTGGCAAAACTGGTGGTAATAAAACAGTAAGTGCTTTAGCGCCTTTATAAACACAATTTCAATATTTTGATTCCTGTTTTGCCACCAAATAAAAAATTTTGCCACCAATGATTCGTAGCGCTATCCTATAATAAAAGGGCAGAAGCGAAAGCTTTTGCCCTTATTTTGGTCCTTCAGCAAAGAAAAGGTATGGATCTAATGAGCACAATAAAACGGCAATTTCATCCTACGCTCCCTGCTTTTTATTCTTCTTTTTCGCCGGAGGCGTTTTTCCCTCGTTCTGCTTTTCTATGCTGGCCTTCAGCGCATCCATAAGGTCTATCACTTTCCCGTCCGTTTTTTCCGGACTGGCGGCGACAACTTCCTTCCCGGCAATTTTTGTTTCAATAAGCTCCCTGAGCCTTTCCTGATACTCATCCTTATACTGGGACGGATCGAACGGCGTATCCATCGAGTTAATCAACAGCTGGGCCATTTTCAGCTCCTGCTCGGTCGGCTTCGGAATATCATAAGATTTTTGCAACTCCTTAATGTCATCCTGATAAAACATGGTTGATATCAGCACCCCGTTTTCACGCGGGATAATCGCCATCAGCGTATCTTTTGTCCCCAGGACGGTCTTCCCGATAGCTATCTTCTGCTCCCGCATCAGCGCGGACCGCAGAAGCTCGAAAGCCTTTTCCCCTCCCTTTTGCGGGACCGCCTGATATGTTTTATCGTAATAAACCGGGGATATCTGATTCAATTGCGCGAAGTGCAGGATCTGAATCGATTTTTCCTTTTCCGTCTTAATTTTTTCGATTTCCTCGTCTGAAACGACCACATAGCGATCCTTATCATATTCATAGCCTTTAATAATGTCCTCGCTTTTCAGCTCCTTCCCGCAATGGGCACACGTTTTTTTATACCGCACACGGCTCTGATCCTCCTTGTGCAGTTGATTAAAATGGATATCGTTATCCTGGGTAGCTGTGTACATCGACACAGGGATGGATACAAGCCCGAATGAAATTACCGTATGATGTGCTGCCGGCATAAACGCCACCTCCATGGTTTAGTTTAACCAACGCACCGTCAAATACAAATAAATTTGGAGACGTTCCGCATTTCATCAAATAAGAATAAACCGCAAGGAAGCAGCGGATAATAAAGCTTACAATTTCCCGCAAAAAAACCTCAATTTTCAGGTTTAAGTCTAATAGAAGTGGTATGTTATCAAAAAGGTGAGTATGAATGGCCAAGCTGGAAGAATACAACCGAAAGAGGAATTTTGAAAAGACCCGTGAACCGGAGGGCATATCGGAAACGCCGGAAGAACAGTTGAAGTTTGTTGTTCAACATCATATAGCCCGCCGGGACCATTTCGATTTCCGCCTGGAATGGGACGGCGTACTTTTAAGCTGGGCGGTACCGAAGGGGCCTTCCTATAATATCCGCGACAAGAGGCTTGCCGTACAAGTGGAGGACCACCCCTTGGAATACCGGAACTTTGAAGGGCTGATTCCCAAGGGCGAATACGGCGGCGGCGCTGTCATGCTTTGGGATGAAGGAATCTGGGAACCCCTGTCGGACGTGGCCGAAGGGCTGCGTACAGGTTCGCTTAAATTCGTTCTGAAAGGAAGAAGGCTTAAGGGAAAATGGGCATTGATCCGAATGAAAGCAAAAGCGGGGGAAGCGGAAAAGAACTGGCTCCTACTAAAGGAAAAGGACGAGTATGCCCGGGTCTCCGACGGGATTTCCGAATTCACCACCAGCGTCAGAACCGGACGTACCATGAAAGAAATTAAAGCGGGAACGGAGCAGAAATTTACGCGGAACCCGTTCACCCAAACCGATGTACAGCTTGCCCAACTGGTGGACACAGCCCCCGAAGGCGACGAATGGCTCTATGAGGTGAAATATGACGGTTACCGGATTTTGGCGTTTCTGGAGGGCAACCGCGTCCGGCTTATGACCAGAAACGGCCAAAATTATACGGATCGGTTTCCGGGCATTGCTTCTTCCCTCCTTGATTGGGCTGCGGGAAGGGCGATGGTCCTTGATGGAGAGATGGCCATCACAGACACCCAAGGAAAGACGGATTTCCAGGCTCTTCAAAATTATATGCGGCAGCCGATGGGCAAAAACCTCACCTATATCATCTTCGACCTTCTGGCTCTGGACGGAGAAGACCTTCGAGGATGCCGCCTGATCGACCGGAAAGAAACGCTGGAAGCCCTTATGGAAAATAGCCCAAAAGAACTCCATTACAGCCAGCATATCCGGGGAAACGGAAAGGAGAATTTCCTTGCGGCCTGCCGGGCGGATCTGGAAGGGATTGTCGGCAAAAAAGCCGACTCCGTGTACAGCGGGACAAGAAACGGGGATTGGATCAAACTGAAGTGTGATAAAAGGCAGGAATTTGTCATTGGGGGATATACGCTATCCGATAAAAAAACAAGCGGGATCAGTTCGCTCCTGCTTGGCGTGTACGAGGGGGAAGAACTTGTCTATGCCGGGCGTGCCGGAACCGGCCTGAGCGCCCGCAGCGTAACCGAGCTTGAAAAGCATTTTAAAGATCTGAAAAGGGATGCTTCCCCTTTCAAACACGCGCCGCAGGCGAAAAACAACGAAAGAATCACATGGCTCGATCCCCAATTGGTGGCGGAAATCAAGTTTGCGCAATGGACGCAAGAGAATCTGCTGCGGCAGGCAAGCTTTAAAGGGCTGCGAACGGATAAGGACCCGAAGAAGGTAAGAAAGGAAAAAGCGGATGAGGAAGTACAGCGTCAGGCATCCGCTGTGGACAATAAAAAAACAATGCAAGAAAGCGGCAATGAACTAATCATACAGGGGATTAAAATTACCCATCCGGATAAAGTCATGTTCGACGACCCTGAAATAACCAAGGCGGACGTAATCCGATATTACGAAAAGGTTGCGGCGCATATGTTGCCCTATGTATCCCACCGGATTTTAAGCATCGTGCGCTGTCCGAAAGGAATATCCCAGACCTGCTTCTTTAAAAAACACCCGGGTACGGACAATCAAGGAATCGTCTCCGTTTCGATCCCCGCGAACGACGGGGAAATGGAAAATTACTTTTATATTGAGGACGCGGCCGGGTTGATAGCGGAAGCGCAGATGGGCACGCTGGAATTTCACACATGGGGCAGCCGTGTGGAAAAGCTTGAAACCCCTGACATAATGGTCTTTGACCTTGACCCGGACGAGGGGATGGAGCTTGATAAGGTGCGCCAAGGCGTAATGGATCTGAAAAGCATTCTTGCCGAGCTTTCGATCAACGCGTATCTTAAGACCAGCGGCGGCAAAGGGTACCACGTTGTCGTCCCTTTTAAACCCACCGTTTCGTGGGACGTGTTCCATGATTTTGCAAAACGCGTTGCCGAAGTAATGGAACAGAAATGGCCCGGCCGTTATACCAGCAATATCCGAAAAGACAAGCGAAAAAACAAGATTTTTATTGACTGGATCCGAAACGGAAGGGGCGCTACCAGTATTGCTCCCTATTCCATAAGGGCGCGGAAGGGAGCCAAAATATCCATGCCAATCGCCTGGGATGAACTTGAAACCGTCGCCCCGGACGGCATTACAATGGCGGACGCACTCCAGCGGATCGGCAGGAGTGACCCGTGGAAGGATTTCTTCCAAAATAAGCAGGCGTTAAAATAGCGGTTTGCTCCAGACAAGACGCGACCGCTCGCCGGACGGCGGGCCTGTTTGAAAAAGGCCTGTATTCCAGTATTATTTTATAAAAATATTGAAATTTGACCTATACTGGAATTTACGTTAGAATAGTATTGAGCCGCCACGGGTGATGAGCAGCAGGCGCATTTCCGAAAAATATAATACCGATTGAGGAAGATGTGTTGCAAACACCTCTTCCTCTTTTTTCAGTTCATCCGGCTGCCGGGGCCTTCGTCCCAGCTTCAAACAAGCGAGCCTCAAAGCGGTTTTATTATGCGCTCTCTATACCTGGAAAAAAATTTTATAAAATTTTGCCGAATTTTGAAAGTATTTACCGTTTTCAATCGTATCTATATTGAAGGGAGGAAAGAAAATGGAAAAAACATCGTCCGGTACCAACGATGTTGTAACCGAAGCTCTCGACAAATATTCCGATATGGTTCGAAGAATATGCTTTATGTATCTTAAAAGTGAAGCGGATGTGGAAGATATCTTTCAAAACGTCTTCTTAAAGCTATTACAGCATAAAGAGCCGTTTGAAAGCGACGCGCACGAAAAGGCATGGCTCTGCAGAGTTACCATAAATGAATGCAAGGATTTCCACAAAAGCTTCTTTCGAAAAAATACCTGTTCCATCGATAACTTAGAAATTCCCATAGAGGATAAAGCCGAAGAGGGTGTATTGCGCGAGGTGTTATCCCTTCCACAGAAATACAGAAATGTTATATATCTCTTCTATTTTGAGGACTATACGGTCCCTGAAATTGCAACGATTCTCGGAAGGAATCAAAATACCATTCACACACATCTGAGAAGGGCAAAAGCAATTTTAAAGAAGAAATTGAGAGGTTTTGATGATGGGAACTATTTTTAAGGCTGCTATGAACCATATCCGTGCCGAAGATGACCTAAAGAGGAAAACAAAGGATTTCCTAATTGCTAATTTAAACACGGCGCCCGCTGCGACGCAGACCCGGTCCGGACGTTTCGTAAGGCACAGGGCCGCTATAGCGGTCTGCACCGTTGTCCTTGTGTGTGCAATATCCGCTGCCGCAGCCATATACTATCAAACTCCATCTTCCTATATAAGCCTTGACATCAACCCCAGCGTTGAGCTGGGCGTGAACGGGTTTGGAAAGGTTGTGTCCGCAACGGCTTATGACAGCGGCGGCGCAACGCTCCTGAACGGGCAAAACATCATGGACGCGGATGTCAAAAGCGCCGTCCATACCTTGGTTCGGGCAGCCGCAAAGAAGGGCTTTGTTGCACAGGACGGTTCAACGGTCATTTCCGTAACATCTGAAACCGACAATACCAAGGCCGCGATCGAACTGGAAAACTCCGCGGCGCAGGGCGCGGAAGCGGCAATAAAATCAGAAGGTAAAACCGCAAGAATCAGCAAGGATCACATTTCCATGGATAAGCGGGACGAAGCCAAAAGGCTGGCCATCACCCCGGGGAAGCTGCGCCTGATCCAAGAGCTGCAGGAGCTCGATCCTTCCGCTACTATCAGCGAATACAAGGACGCTCAAATAAAGGATATTATAAAAAGGATTGATGAGTTGAAAGAATCCGCGAACCCGGACGGCGACGATACCAAGGATATTTCCGTTCCGGCGGACAACAATGCCCCGGACGAAACGGCGGGCAAAGACACTCCGGATTCATCCAGCGCAACCAGCGGCACAATGCCGCAGGAAACGGACAACGAGGATTCCCCGGTTTCCTCCGATGAATCCGGCAAAGGCAACACTTCCGTTTCATCCAGCACCCCTGGAAAGGAAATTTCGAGCACAGCTTCCAGCAAAAAAGGAACAACATCCTCTCAGGCGCAAAGCCTCTCCGGCAGCACAAGCAGCACAAAGACCGGAAGCCGTTCCCCTTCCTCCCTTTTAAGTCAGCAAAACCGATAAGGGATCCCATATGGACGAATCCATAAGCTGACGCATGGAATACGGCTGCGGCAGCAAGCCTGCTGTTAGAAAAAACATCACCGCACTTTCATCACAAATTTGCAAAACACCATTCGGTCAGGAGGATTGCAGAATGAAAAAATTTGCAGCAAAAGTTCTTTCTTTCGTACTTTCGTCTGCCTTGATTCTGAGCAGCTTTCCCGTCGTTGGTGCTTCGGCGGCTGTAAAATCATTAACCGGCGTAATCAGCAGCACCAATCAGGACAGCATTTATCTTGTCAACGGCGGTGCTTCAAACACCGCCGACCTTACGGATTTCCTGCTTAACAGCGGCAGCGACTTCCTGTTTGAAACCAAGGACCACCAGATGGTCAGCGACGAAAAAATAAAGGAAATCGCCCATGTTTCCGGCGACAGGCTTGTTTCGTTAAAGGTGAACAAATCCAACGATACGGCGTCGCTGAAGCTGAAGAGCAACTCGGCTTCCGGTAAAGAAGTGATTTCGGTTCTTTACGAAGGCAGCTACACCGACGACGGACAGGATTACACCGTAACGGCAAGAGAGAACCTTACCGTATATGTTTACGACAAGGATCAGATCGTCTTCGGCGAATACGAGGCAGACTTTGCTTCCAAAAAGCCCGGTACCGGCTTTTCTGATTTTGAAACCTTTGCCCAAACCGCCAACTATACAAAGACTTTGGGTATTTACAAGGCAAAACCGAGCGCCGATTCCGCGCTGGCGGTTTATGAACCCGCCGACCTAACCGCGGCGACCTCCGGTATTACGGATAAAAACGCCTACAGCTTCAGCGTGACGGGCAATGACGTACATATTCCGGTCGCGGACACGGCTTCGGCGTTCACCCGCTTCCCGACCGCCACCGTCGGCAGGGCTTTCTCTTCCGAAACCAACCGGTACACACAGGACGCGTCCACCATGAACGTGTCCATCACAGTAAAAAAGCTGGTTGCAGACGGTTCCACCTATAAGGCGTCGACCAGCTCAAGCGACGCTTACACCTTGAAAACAAAAATTGAAAAAAAGACGGACGCAGCGACCTTATTCCCGGACAGCAAAGTTTTTACGATTAAGAAGACGGACGGAAAAACCATGCTGACCGGCAACGCAAATTCCGGAACAAGCAATGTTACGGATAGTGAAGTGATATTCCCCAAGGGCACCACAAGCGTGTATGTCGAAGAGAAAACCAATGTGAAGAAAATTTCCGGCCATGTCGGGAACCTCCAGATCAACGGCGGGAAGGTCGGTTCCATCGATATAGAAAGCGGCACCGTTGAAGTTACGGACGGCACCGTCGGCGACATTAAAACGAGCGGAGCCACGGCCACGTCCGGCGGAGAATCAGTTCTTGTAAGCGGCGGCAAGACCGGAAATATCGATGTTACGGATGTAACCTTAGATTCGGACAGCAACGTAACCGTAAACGCGGGCACAACCGGAGCAATCGACGCGGGCGGTACGGTTACCGTCCGCGCGAATGAATCGGACACCCCTGTTGTAATGGGTAAAATTACCGCGCAGGAGATCTTTCTGTCCTCTAAGGAATCCAAAATCACCTGCGCCGGCCTGAAATCGGACGCGGACGGTTCCATCACCTTATCCGGCGACAGCATCGGCATAAACGCCATCGACCTCGATTTCCGCGAAACAAGTGTGTATCTCGGCGATGACAGCGATGCCTTCATCGGAAAAATCCCCGCTCCCGCCAACGCGAAAAACGGGACGATTTACACCCAGCATGAAGACACAAGCGCAACCGTCGGCGGTTCCGTTACGGTTGACACTATTTCCTTAGATACCGATACCACGCTTGCATTTGACGGCATGGTTACGGCAGATACAATCAGCGGCGACGGCACAATGAAGATTGCAGCCGGAAACCTTTATGTAACCGGCAGCGCCTCCGGTGTCACGCTGAAGCTGACCGACAAAACCTTTGCGGCCGGCACCACCGTCTTCAAGGCTGCTGCAAATGCGGTTGACGCGGACGATTTCAACACCTTCGGTTATACGCTTGCAAAAACAGCCGGCGCGGCAACCGATACGTTTAAAATTGCCTCCCTTTCTTTTGCAGGCCTTGCGATTAATAAAGACACTTCAAGCATTGCGAAGGGCTGTTCAGAGACATTCACCGCTGCCGCTTACCCGGCCGGGACCTCTCTCCCCGACGGGGGCAGGATTGTCTGGGACATCGACGGCAGCAACGACATATTTGAGCTCACCTCCTCCGGCGCTTCCGCAACCGTAAAGGTAACCGGTTTTGACCCGGTTTTCGCGTCGGAAAACAAGGCGACTCTGACCGCAACGCTCTATGACGCGGACGGCTACGAAATGGATGACTACGGTACGGCGCAATGCACGATTACCGCTCTTGCTGAACCGACCGCTGTTTCCGACACAAACGCCGACCTCTCGGTCGAAAAGGGCTCCAGCTACATTATGAAAGTGACCTCATCGTCCGTACCTTCCGTTGTAGCCGGCACAGGCGGCGTATTCACCGTAGCGCTGTATGCCAAAAACGGCAACGAATACTTCTACAAGCTTACCGCAGTCGGCCCCATTGGCGCCGCAACGGGCATATACCTGAATGGCAACAAGCTCTTTGTCGCTACGGTAAAAGGCTATTCCTTCACAAGCGACACCACCATGGATTTAGAAGTAAACGGATCCTATATGTTCAAGATTACCTCGGCGGCGGCTCCAACCGTTACCGTCGGTACTCCGTGCTTCAAGCTCGCTTTTGTTTCCAAATCCGGCAATGATTATTTCTACAGAATCACTTCCGCCGGTGCGTCGGGCTCCGCAGCCGGAATCTATGTGAACGGCACAAGAATTTTTGTTGCCACCGTAAAAGGCAACACTTTCACAAGTGATACGACAATGGATTTGACGGTGCATGGCGCCTATACCTTCAAGATTACCTCCGCCACAGCCCCATCCGTTACCGTTGGAACTCCGTGCTTCAAGCTCGCTTTTGTTTCCAAATCCGGCAATGATTATTACTACAAAATTACTTCCGCCGGCGCGGCGGACTCTGCAGCCGGAATTTATGTAAACGGCACAAGAATTTTTGTTGCCACAGTAGGATAAAAGTTTCCATGCTATATTCTTCATAATAATTCTATTTGCGAGGCATCGGTTTATCTTCCCCACGAACCGATGCCTCTCTTTTTATGTACCGTCCCGGGATCGCGCAGGATACCCGTATGTTTATGACAATCTCCTACGGTTCAGCTCGGCCGAAGCGCTGAAATTTCTGATGCGCCGCCGATTCGGCAGGATTGATTTTCGGTCCCCTGTGCGGTATAACATGAGTATAATTACAGATACTATTGCAAAATGGCTTTCTATAATGAAAAAGTGGCAACAGATAAATGTCACAAGCACTTATTAAAAAAAGAACGGGAGTGAATGGCACGATCGAAAAGTTAAAAAACGGAAATTCCATGTGGTTCATTTATGCGTTATTGTCCGCAGTATTTGCAGCGTCTACGTCCATACTGGCCAAGATCGGAATTGAGGACATAAACTCTAACTTAGCTACTGCAATACGCACCGCAGTCGTTTTAATCATGGCGTGGGGAATCGTTTTTATCACCGGAACACAGTTCCAAATTGCGAATATTACTCAAAAAAGCTGGATATTCCTTATTCTGTCCGGCATTGCAACCGGCCTTTCATGGCTATTCTATTATAAGGCACTTCAAATCGGCGAAGCCTCAAAAGTAATCCCAATCGATAAATTCAGCGTGGTCATTGCCATGGTTCTTGCTTTTGTGGCGCTGAAGGAAACGGTAACAGTGAAAAGCATCCTCGGCGGCATACTAATTACCCTTGGTACGTTTGTCATGATTTTGTGACATAAGGCTGCTATTGTTTTTTATGGTTTCGGTTATCCGCATAGGGGATAAGCCGGTCATATGAAAGAATATGATTCCCATCACCTCCACAATGGGAATTACATTTATGAAAGAAAGAAGGTCGTAAAATGGAGCAGGGAACCCTGATCCGGATGGCAACAGAAAAGGACGCAGAAGAACTTTTGGATATTTATTCCCCCTATGTTCGGAATACGTCCATTACTTTTGAGTATGACGTACCGTCCGTAGCTGAGTTTTCAAGGCGAACCAAAGACACTTTACAAATGTATCCCTACATTGTCGCTGTGGATGAGGGGCGCATTGTCGGCTATGCATATGCATCGGCATTTAAAAAGCGCGCGGCTTACAATTGGGCGGTTGAAACCAGCATATACATAAAACAGGATTGCCGAAGGAAAGGCTTGGGAAAAAAACTGTATCTTGCTCTGGAGGAGCTTCTGAAACGCCAGAACATTATTAACCTGAACGCCTGCATTGCCTATACACCGGTTGAGGATGCGCACCTTAACAATGCCAGTATGGCTTTCCACGAGCATTTAGGGTATGCAAAAGCGGCTCACTTTACAAAATGCGGCTATAAGTTCGGCACATGGTACGATATGATCTGGATGGAAAAGATGATCGGAGAGCATCCGGAAGTACCAAAAAAAGTCATTCCCATAACGGAAATCAGCTATGACTTTTAGTTTATAATCTGGAAATTGTACAATTTGTTTATTACATACTGGCTGATCCGAACACTCTTATTCTTGAAACTGAAAAATTTTCTTTTCGGGAATAAGAGTGTATTTTATTCTGGCTATGCGGGCGGCATCGCTGCAATAAGGGATTGTACAAAAAACACGAAATCGAGCAAGGAGAATCCGATTCTTTATGTTTTCTATGTATTTACAAACCAACGGATATCCTTTATCCTGTTATATAGTTCAATATGGTGATGAGGCTCACCAAAATGCATCTTTATGCTGATGGCTTCTACTTTACACTTAAAGTAGAAGCTTTTATTTTTTGTAAGGTGGTATAGGGAATGATTAAAGTATTAATTGTTGGTTTCGGCGGATTTTTGGGTACCATGTTAAGATACATAATTTCGTGCTCTACCTCAAAGTTTTTCGGCAACTTCCCCCTGGGGACTTTCCTTGTGAATGTACTTGGCGGGTTTATCATGGGCTTTATCATGGAATCCAGTACAAGCCTATTCCCTATGTCCCCAAACCTTCGGATATTCCTGACAACCGGATTTTTGGGAGGGCTTACAACATTTTCTACTTTCAGCTTTGAAACGGTTTCCTTTATCTCCGAAGGCGCATATTTAATGGGCGGGCTAAACGCCTGTCTGAATCTGTTTCTTGCCCTTTCCGCATGCTGGACGGGCAAATTCGTTGCGCAGCTATTGTAGGAAACCGCCTTCACCCTAGCATAAAAAAGCGCTCCGATTTTTTCGGAGCGCTTTTTTCAAGACATCTTTTTATAGCCGCGAATTTTATCGCGCAACATCTTTGCCAGTCTGCTGATATATGGTAAAATTATTCACATAACCGTTCTGCGGGGAAATCTTTTTTTAGGTTCCTAAGAACTGTTACGAAATATGAATGTTCACACCGTTTACCTCCACGCCTTCATCAGCACGGATTAAAATATACTTCACCCCATTGATGACCCGCGTGTCGACCAGGTCGCTGCATTCCGGGTTCACACGGATTGTCACATCGGGGGTACGCAGCTCAAATTGCTTGGTATCAATGATATTACGCGGACTGATTTCCATATCGGCGCCAAAAGCGTCGTCATATTTTTCTTCAAACGCTGTGACTCGGGTTTCCGGAACACCACAGGATTTCAAAACACCTTTCACCGTTTCCTTTGAAATCACCAACGGCTCTTTCTCTTTATTGGTTTTGTGTTCTTCAATCAGCCCGGACAATTCGCTGTGAACCGTTTGCACAACATCCAGATTGCAGTCATCTGCAATGGTTTCGCTCAAAATAGATTGGAATGTTTCTTTTTGTTCGGCGGCCGGCATTGGGATTTCGGTTTTGAATATGGCGTCCACGAATTCCGCGTGGTTCTCCGCAAGATTGTGGGAATAGTACAGGGCGTTATAAATGTTGGCGCTCCGGTCGTCAAAAGCCGGGAAAAGGAAGCCAAGCTCCGGCGCCGACACAATCCAGTCGGACGCAATATTCCGGAACGTGTTTTCACTGGCATAATAACCGAGCGCCGGCTTTGTCAGTTTCACAGGACAGATACTGCACAAAAAGTACGAAAACACTTCCGAGGAATCTTCCTGCTTTTCTCCGTCCTCTGCGTAGTAAGGAACATCATATTTGTCGCAGGCCAAAAGAATAAGGTATTTCCCCTCCAAGTTAAGCGCCTGAATCACGCGCCCATAGAATTCCCGAACGGCATCATCGTCCTCCAGCGAGGAATCTCGAAGTGCCATCAGCAACTTATGTTCCTCCCCTTCGAGGACCTGTCGAGTGGCAAACTCAATGTCGATCAGGTTTTTCCCAATTGTGCCAGACAGCGTCTTTTTTAGGATTGCCAGAAGCTCTTCGGCTTCTTCCTGCTGCATCAGCCCCAGCGACTGGCTGAATTGCGTAACAATTTCTCTCTGCTCGTTCACGTAGCAGCCGCGAATCCGGGTAATATTGCTCTTATCCGGACGAAAGCGGCGGCGAATTTCTGAAATTTCTTTTTCGTTCATAATATCCTTCATTCTGTATGTAATTTCATTTTGAATCCCGTATTCCCTATTATATTATGAAAAAAAATTTTTGTCATCCCGGCAAACGCCTTTTCGGCTGATCATTTTCTATTGCCGGCTTTGGAAACACCGGATGTTCCGGTCCGCAAAATTAGATTTACCAATATACTGATCATAAAAATCAAAACTGGTTTTGGAAAACCGGAAAGGAATGCTTGTGAAACACAATACGATCATTGACAGAAACGAAGCAAAAGCCTTTTACAAAACGGCCTTCTCTTTGATACTGCCCATGGCGCTTCAAAATTTAATCAACGTCGGGATTTCTTCCATCGACGTCCTTCTGCTCGGAAGGGTGAGCGAAACGGTGCTTTCCGCCGCCTCGCTTGCCAACCAAGTGCAATTCATCCTGACGTTAATTTTCTTCGGATTAACCTCCGGCGCCGCCGTTTTAACAGCCCAGTACTGGGGAAAGAAAGACACCGACAGCATCCTCAAAATCACGGCAATCAGTATGCGGTTCTCGTTGAGCGTTGCCGCCTTATTTACCCTAACCGTGCTGGTCTTCCCAGAGCAAATCATGAATATATTTACGAATGAGCGGCCGGTTATAGCGGAAGGGGTAAAATATCTTCGAATCATTTCCTTCTCATATATACTCATGTCGATCACGGTAATTTATCTGAATATCATGCGGAGCGTGGAGCGCGTCGTAATCTCCAGCGTGGTGTACCTGATTTCCCTGCTGTCGAACGTTACAATTGCTTCCCTGCTAATCTTCGGCTTGTTTGGCTGCCCAAAGCTTGGCATCCGGGGTTCCGCCATCGCAACACTTACTTCCAGAGGCATCGAGCTGCTGGTTGTCATAATCTATGCGGCAAAGTTCAACCATGTCCTGCGATTTAAGCCTTCGTCCCTGCTTTTGCGGGACAAATACCTGTTCCGGGACTTTCTGTACTATTCCGTCCCGGTTACAATAAACGAACTGATGTGGGGCTGCGGCGTGGCGATGAACGCCGTTGTGATCGGCCACCTTGGAAGCTCTGTTGTGTCGGCGAATTCCGTTGCGCAGATCACCCGGCAGCTTGCCCTGGTAATCGCCTTTGGGCTTGCAAACGCAACCGCAATCACCATCGGCAAGGCCATCGGGGAAAACCATCTGCAAAACGCCAAAATCTACGCCAGGCGTTTCATTAAGCTGAGCATTATCGCGGGCGGAGCCGGCGCGATCCTGATTCTGGCTGCAAGGCCGATGATCATATCCGCGTTAAATCTGGCGCCGACTACGCAAAATCATTTATCATTCATGCTGTTTGTGATGTCGTATTTTTCCTTTGCACAGGCAATCAACACAACGCTCATCGTCGGCGTTTTCCGGGGCGGCGGCGATACCCGGTTCGGGTTGGTCCTTGACACAACCACCATGTGGGGCGGCTCCATTCTAATGGGCGCCCTGGCGGCTTTCGTATTTAAATGGAGCGTTCCGGTCATCTATATGATCCTGATGAGCGATGAAATTATCAAAATCCCATTTTCGGTGCTGCGATACAAAAGCTTCAAATGGCTGAATAATGTGACCCGATAAGGAAATGTTTCAGATGGAAGGCGGCGGACAACAGTATCTTCGATTTTCAATATTCCGTTGCAGTTATCTCTGTTTTGGAATATAATCAATATTGTCTGAATAAACGCACGGAAATCTTCCAGACTTCCTATGGCTGAAAACAAGCTAAATCCAAGCTATGCAAACACGAAATGGAGAGAAATATGGGAATCGTAGAAATTTTAAAAGCAATCCTGTTTGGAATCGTTGAAGGAATTACGGAATGGCTGCCGATCAGCAGTACGGGGCATATGATCCTGCTTGACGACTTTGTAAAGCTGAATACCAGCGCCACTTTTAAGGCGATGTTCCTCGTTGTGATTCAATTCGGCGCTATTTTAGCGGTTATCGTGATTTATTGGAAGAATCTGATGCCCTTTGGTTTTCAAAAAAGATTGACGGTAAAGACCGACATTCTGAGTATGTGGGGAAAAATTATTGTGGCCTGTATTCCGGCCGCTATTGTCGGTTTACTGTGGGATGAGGAAATCGAGGCTTTCTTTTATAATTATCGAACGGTTTCAATCATGTTGATTTTATTCGGTATTTTGTTTATTATAATTGAAAACTACAATCGGAATAAACAGCCGAAGATCTCCGCAATTTCCAAAATAAGCTATAAAACAGCTTTGATCATCGGGCTTTTCCAGCTGATCGCCGCAATATTCCCCGGTACCTCCCGTTCCGGCGCAACCATCGTCGGCGCTCTTCTGATCGGGGTTGCAAGAACAACGGCGGCTGAATTTACATTTTATCTCGCTGTCCCGGTAATGTTTGGGGCAAGCGTACTGAAACTGGCGAAATTCGGTTTCCACTATACGGGTGTGGAGGTTTCCATTTTGCTCACCGGTATGGTCGTTGCCTTTGTTGTCTCCGTCCTCATCATAAAATTCCTGATGAACTATATTAAAAAGCACGACTTTAAAGTATTCGGATGGTACCGGATTGCCCTGGGTTCCATCATTTTACTCTATTTTGCCGTGAAATCCTTTTAAATACCGTTAGAGTAAACACGATAAATTTGTGGGAGTGTATAAAATGAATTATATAATCGACCAGTTAAAAGCGCTGACTGCGATCGACAGCCCAAGCGGGTTTACCGAAGATGTTACGCGCTATACAATGGAGCAGTTTGAAAGCCTTGGTTATCATCCGTATCGGACAAAGAAGGGTTGCGTGGTGTGTGATCTTGGCGGGGAAGGCAGCCCGCTGATCCTCTCCGCCCATATTGACACATTGGGCGGCATGGTAGCTGAAATCAAGAAAAACGGCAGGTTGCGCATTACGAACATCGGCGGCTTAAACGCCAACAACTGTGAAACCGAAAATTGCAGAATCCGCACCCGCTCCGGCAAAGTATTTGAAGGTACGCTCCAGATGAACGACCCCTCTGTCCACGTCAACGACGAATACTCCAAGCAGAACAGAACCTTTGCGGACATGGAAATTGTCATCGATGAAGATGTAAAAGAAAAGAAGGATACCGAGACGCTGGGCATCTGTAACGGGGACTTCGTCTGCTTCGACCCGCGCACAACCATCACGAAAAGCGGGTATATCAAGAGCCGCTTTCTGGATGATAAGCTTTCCGTTGCGATCCTTCTGGGACTTGCAAGGGATCTTCAGAAGAAAAAGCTGAAGCTCAAACGAAAGGTCTATGTCTTTATTACGGTGTATGAGGAGGTCGGCCACGGGGCCTGCGGTGCCCTTCCGGCGGACGCGGAGGAAATCATCAGCGTAGACATGGGCTGCATCGGCGAGGGGCTGGCCTGCAC
Source organism: Caproiciproducens galactitolivorans (assembly GCF_029266045.1). Lineage (NCBI taxonomy): Bacteria > Bacillati > Bacillota > Clostridia > Eubacteriales > Acutalibacteraceae > Caproiciproducens > Caproiciproducens galactitolivorans. Next base: position 18,088 of record NZ_JAJUFJ010000002.1, read on the forward strand.
CGAGCGGATGGTCAGCATTTGTGCCAAGGATTCCCACGGCCCCTATGATTATGAAGTGACCACGAACTTGATCCGCTGTGCGCAGGAGGGCAAACTTGATTTTGCCGTGGACGTGTACCCCTACTATGGGTCGGACGCAGACGCCGCGCTTGCCGCCGGTTATGATTTGAAGCACGGCCTGATCGGCGCCGGCGTATATGCTTCGCACGGGTACGAACGGTCCCATATCGACGGCGTAAAAAATACGTTAAAGCTCCTGGAATTGTACATAAAAAAGAAATAAGCGTTTCCCGAAAGCCTCCATGCTTTCACCCGCACTACTGTGTTTCTTCGTTTTATCCATTATTGCCTGTTCTGGGTATAACCCAATTTACACAAAACATAAAATACGGCAGAAAAGTTTCTGTAAATAGAAACCTCTCTGCCGCTACTTTTTATTCTTGTGTTGTTCTGTGATATGCAAGGTATATTAATCTATTTTAATATTATACACGCCTAAAAATCCTATATAATTCTAAATGTAAGATTATTTTTAATTAATGGGGAATCAAAATGAACTTTCGAAATATTAAAAAAGTATATCGGCAGGATTGGAAACGAATCTCAAAAAATCCTGTTGCAATCGTTATTTTGGCCGGGCTTTGTGTTTTGCCGTCTTTATATGCGTGGGTAAACATAAAGGCTTGCTGGAACGTGTATGAAAACACAGAGGAAATTTCCGTCGCCGTCGTGAACAACGACAAAGGCGACATCTATAAAGATGAGGAAATAAACGTGGGCGATGAAATTGTAGAGGAGTTAAAGCAAAACAATAAAATCAAATGGATTTTTACTAATTCCAATGACGCGAATTTGGGTCTGATCGACAGCACCTATTACGCCATGATCGAGATTCCGCCCGATTTTTCATCCAAGTTTCTTACCGTACTGACGGATACCCCACAGAAGCCCCAAATCATCTATAAAGTAGATACAAAAGCCAACCCTGTCGCGGGGAAAATTACGGCAACTGCAAGCAACACGCTGGTTGAGAAAGTATCGGCGGAATTCATATCCAGCGTAAACGAATCCGCCTTCACTACATTGAACAGGATCGGCGAAAGCGCAGATGACAACAAAGAAACGGTTCTTAAGGTGAAAGATTATATAATCCAATTAAACCGTTATATGGACGTGATAACAAACTCGCTAGACAACATCGGGACCAACTCGGATAACTTGAACGTGTTCCTCAAAAGCATCGGCGATACAATGCCGGCCATACAGAGCAGCCTGGATGCCATCGGCACCAACAATTCCGACAAGCAGAAAATCATTCAGTCCATGCAGACAGCAGTAAACACCGCGATTGAAAACGTGGATTTGAACCTAAAGCATACGCAGGCCTCAAATACAAAAGTAAAGGAGCTGTTTGCCAGCCTGAACGAGTCGGTTTCCAGCGCAAACGCGTCGAAAATCAATACGACTTTGCCGATGATCAGCGCGCAGCTTGACTCCATGGACGACTCCATCGACGCAACCATCCGCTATTTAAACCAATGCAGCTCCTACGATTACGACACCGGCATAGATAGTGCCATCACTTCCTTAACGAAGCTGCAAGCCTCTTTGAAAAACCTGCGGAAATCGCTGGCGGATCTGCAAGACCAATTAAAAAAGGCTTCCGGCTCTGTGGATATGATCCTTAAGATTTTGGACGCGAAAATCTTGCAGCTTGAAAAGGACCTGGACGCCGTTGATGCGGCGCTGCGCGTTGTAATTATCCAATTGGAAAATCTGAACCAGACGCTCCAGAACCCGTACCTTGCTCAAGCAATCAACGCGATGAAAGCGATTCAGCAATCCGGTTTAAAGGAAGCGCTTAAAGCCATTTTGGAAGATCTAAGAACCTCGGAGAAAACCGTCCAGGTCGCGCTGAAGGAATTAAATGAAGTCCTTACACGCGCGCAGCAGCAAATTGACTACGCAAACACTAAAATCGGCACCGCCGTTACATACTTAAACTCTGTGATATCCTCAAACGAAAAGAAAAAAGATCAGATGGAGAGAATGGTAAAACATTTACGGGCGGTCAAGTCGTACATAACAGATCAGCAAAATCAAATTTCCAATGTTCAAAGCCAATTAAATTCGGCAAACAGTATTGCGAAAAAAACGGCGGACCTTCTGAACGACGATTGCAACCGGATTTCTTCGCAGCTAAACAGCGCGCTCAGCCTGTATAATTCCGGCATAAAAAACGACTTAAAGAGCATCGGCGACAATGCAATTGTCGCGTTAAAGGACTCTTCCGCACTAATTGAAAACGCACAGGATTTAAGCCGGCTGATCACCAGTATGGTAAAAACGGCCGAGGAAGGCAGCAGCCTCTCCTCCGAATTTTCTTCCAAAATCAACGACAAGCTTGACGAATTCAAGGATATCATCAGCACGCTCGGTAGCAAATTCGAGCAGGTAAACAATGACGATATTATAGAAATCATCAGCATTCTTCAAAACGATCCGCAGCTTATGGGCAATTATATTTCCGAGCCTTTTGAGATTAAGGAAGAACAGATCTATTCGATTCCGAACTATGGCACCGGCATGGCGCCCATCTACACCACCCTGGCGCTTTGGGTGGGATGCCTGGTGCTGAACTCAATCCTAAGAACAGAGGTGGCCCCCTTTGACGGAATCGAACGGCTTTCTCTTCGTGAAAAGCACTTTGGAAAAATGCTGCTTTTTGTAAATTTAGCCGCGGTGCAGGGCTTGATTATTTCTCTGGGGGATATTTTCCTTCTGAAAATCCAAGTTGTGAATCCCACGCTTTTTGTAACCTTCTGTGTCTTCTCTTCCATCGTTTTTGCGATTATTACTTTCACGCTGGCTTCCACCCTTGGCAACGTTGGGAAGGCGCTGTCCATCATCTATTTGATTTTACAGGTAGCCGGCAGCGGCGGCTCGTATCCCATTCAGGTTGACCCGCTTATCTTCCGCATACTGCAGCCCCTTTTCCCCTTCACTTATACATTAGGGGGGATTCGGGAAGCGATCGCCGGCCCTCTGCCCAGCAGCGTGATTACGAACTTTGCGCTGCTGACCATATTTGCTGCCGTTTTCTTGATTGGCGGATACCTTACCGTCGAGCCGCTGAACAATACGTTCCATCAGTTTGAATGCGATTTTAAAAAATCCGGTCTTGGAGAGTAGATATGAAGAAACGATTGCATATATTCGAAAAAATACAAAATACCGTCTGCCGATTTCTTATGTTTGGCATAAGGCCGGTATTTCTGGTTTTTATCCGTGATTTGAAAACCATTGCCAGAAGCATTTCCGTAATCATTATCATGGTCGGTTTGTGCTTGCTGCCATCCCTTTACGCCTGGATCAACATTTACGCATGCTGGGACCCATACTCAAATACCGGCAACCTGCCCGTAGCGGTTGTGAACAAAGACCAGGGCACCGTATACAACGGCAAGGTAATCAATGTGGGCAAAAGCGTGATTGAAGAGTTGGAAAAAAACGAATCCATCGGCTGGGTTTTTGTCAGCGAATGGCAGGGAAATTACGGGCTGAACGAGGGCAAATACTATGCTCTTATTGAAATCCCGGATGATTTTTCATCCAAGCTGGTTACTTTGACCACCTCCACCCCGCAGAAGCCCGCGATTTCTTATCGCGTCAATATGAAATTAAACTCCATTGCCACGAAAATAACGGATGCAGCCAAAAACAAACTGATCAGCACCATCAAAACCAGTTTTGTAAAAACCGTAACGGAAGAAGCCCTCAACGAGCTGAAATCCGAAATAAACAGCTCCAATCTAAAAACTTCACGGATTCGGGAACTGAAAAATACACTCACACAGACAAACAGCGACATTGCCAGATTAAAGAAACACATATCGGCCGCAAATGAGGACTCCGAAAAACTCCAGCAGTATTTAAACCAGTGCATAACCACGCTTCCAAAAGTTACGGAACAGCTAAACAGCCTGCAAAATATAACGGATGCGAACAAATCGCTGACCCAGCAGACAAAGCAGACGATCCAGACGATTTCCTCCGATTTAAATGCGGACATCCAGAATCTGACCGAGCTGAATAACCGAAACCAGCAAATGATTTCCACGCTGCAGCAGATCAACAGCAACAGCATCAACAAGGATGTAATCGGCGTTATGGAACAATGCAGCAGCCTTTGCAATTCTGTGCACATCATGTTAAAAGCCGACGCCGAGCAAATTCGCACCCTGAACACAAACTATAAATTAACCACGCTCAGCCTTTTGGAAAGCAGCCTGAAGTATGCGGACCGCCTGGTCGTGAGCGAAAGGGACGCGCTCGACAAACAAATTCCCCTCCTGCGCGCCGACACGTCGAAGGCTTCCATCAACGCGGCTCTGAACAGCCTGTCCGAAATCAGCAATGAGATTACGAAGCAGACGCAGGATGTTTCGAATAATATCCAAGTAAACGGCAGGCCGCTTCTGAACAGTCTTGTGGATAGCCTGAACGCGAAGCTGGACGACGCCAACAACCTTGCCGAACTGGGGAAAGCCATACAGCCCCAGTTAAACGCACTAGCTGTTTTCGGCGGAGCCAGCAGCAGGCTTTCCGTAAGCCAAGCAAATAGGCTGAACGACAACCTTACCACCCTGCAGAATGATCTAGATCGGTTAAACTCCAAAATTGACGATGTGACAATCGAAGACATTGACCAATTAATTGATCTCACCGAAAATAACCCTTCGGAAATTTCCGACTTTCTGTCCTCCCCCATTGAGGTGAAAGAAGAAACGGTTTACAATACGGATACGTTCGGGGTGGGCCTTACTCCGTTTTATACCGTTTTGGCAATTTGGGTCGGCGCGCTTTTAAGCTGCGCGCTGCTTACGGTGGAATGTGAGAATACCGTTGGGGGAATAAAATTAAATCTAAAGCAAAAGCATTTCGGAAAAATGCTGCTGTTCCTGTCTTTATCGCTGATTCAGTCAACCATCGTCACTTTGGGCGATGTCTTTCTTCTGGGCGTAAATCCCGCGGATTTTGGCCTGCTTATGGGCATAAGCGTTTTAACTTCCATTACGTTCACCGTAATGATCTTTACGCTGGTTTCCCTTTTCGGGAACGTTGGCAAGGCAATTGCCATGGTTATGATGGTATTCCAAATTGCGGGCGCCGGCGGAATTTATCCAATCCAGACAAATCCGGAAATTTTCGGAAAACTGCAACCGCTGTGGCCGTTCACCTATGCGATCAACTGTTACCGCGAAGCGATCGCCGGGCCGGTCTGGAGCAGCGTGCAATACAATATCCGCGCCCTGCTGATCTTTTTGGGAACATTTTTAATCCTTGCCGTCTTGAAGAAGCCGTTCCATAAGCTGAATACAAGGATGGAGGAAATCTATCAAAGAGCCCAAATTTAACGGGCTCTTTTTTATAAAGTATTCTGAACTTGATAATAAATTTTTCTATTCTTCCGTTTTGGACGAAAGCTTCAAAGGCGCCAGCCGATCCTTTTGCTTATTTTATTGTTTATATGATTTATATTGCAAAAGCACGTATTGAAAACTGTAACAATCCTGTACCCGCAATGGAATCGTACGAATAACTGGAATCAATTTCTACTTATAATTAAAGCGTGGCTCAAAATAATAAAATCAGTAGTGACTGTGAAAGGAGAGAAGAAAATGAAACCAAAACCGGATGACCGCAGCGACAATGTGGAACGCATTCAGGAAAATATTAACCATACCATTGAAAATATGCGCAAGGCGGAGGAAATGATTGAAGAAACTTCCGACGAAACCATGCGGAGAAACCTCATAGCGAAAAATGAGAACCGTGAGGAAGCGCTTAAGGGAATGCGCAAGGAAATCCGCGAGGAAGCCATCGCCCGTAAAAACGGATATAAAGCATAACAATCGGTTCTTAATAAACGTATAAAAAGGAGCGCAGCCGTTTCGCTGCGCTCCTTTTTTCTGTACGATTCAAAAGGCTCTTACGCGGATTCCCTGCCCTGCTTGGATTCTGTCAACTTCCTGATCACTTCTTCCGGCGACAGCTTCGATTTTTCCAGCAAGCCGGCAAGCTCAGCAAGTTGGGATTGTTTTTTCTCATTCAATAACGATTGTTTTTTCGCCTCTAAATCTTTTATTTTCAATTGAATATTTTTTTGGCGTCTACTCAGTTCTTCCATTTCTTTATCAATACCAGCGATTCTTTCCTCTATGGATTTTTGAACTCCACGCGGCATAAAAACAACTCCTCTATGTTTAATACTGTTTACCCACATTATAGTCGGTCCCAAAAGCAATTATGCATTGTGTATTAAAAACAAAAGGAAAATCCAGAAAACCATCGTAAAATGGGACGGCAGTATGAATCGCAGGAAAACAAAAATTTAGAGTTCGTCGCTGTTCTGGGCGGCACGCAGGTTGTCGATTTCTTTTAAAATGCCCTGCTGCCGCTCACTAAACAGAAGCCCTTTATTATAAACATAATAGGAGTCGCAACCGTTTTCCAGAATGAACCGCGAGCTGTAAAAGTTTACCGTAAGCTCCGTAACAAAGATCACTATTTCTTGGCTTTCGCCGAACGCCGCCTCCATAAAACGGAACGCATGTTCCAGCGCGTCGGAAACCGAAGCGATTTCTTCCTTGCGCTTCGCGATTTCTTCCCCGAAGCGCTCCTTTACGAACGCAAACGCGGCGTCCGCATCGCGCAGGCCTGCCATTTTCAGCGCTTCAGCATAGCCTTCCAGCGTCCGGACGCAGCGGCGGGTAACTGTTTCTTCCTCACCACCCGCCTGCCCATTTTCCTTGCGCCGGGCAAGCGCATCCTCGGCGCCCTGCGCCAGCTGCCGCAGCGAAGCGTCCGGCGTGCCGCCGGCCAGAAGGGCTTTCCATTCCTTCAGCTGCGCAAACAAATCTTCCGTATACCGGTCGGTCAGGTAAGCCTGCCGGCAGAATTCGTTCAGCTTGCTTAACAACAGCCCGATGACGCTCAGCTTTTCATCGAACGGCGCTAAACGCAGTTTTGTAACCGCTTCATCCGAAAAATGGCCGTTGAGGATTTCGGCCACACGGTAATCGTCGCGGTATTTATTGTAAAGCTCATAATAATTGGCGAAGTCCTTCGCAATGGTGGGGTTTTGGATATACTGGAGCACCAATTCCTGCCCGATCGGAAGCGAAAGCGTTTCGTATACGCCGATGATTTCAGAGAGATCCTCCCAGCCGCGCGCCGTTGCAAACAGGATCCCGTCGGGCGTGGTTTCCATCCGGTAAAAGTTTTCTTTCCGGATTTCCAGGTACGTGAGGATCGCACCATGGATGGACTGCCGGTAGGCGTATTCCTTCCAGACGGCGAAATCCGGCTCAATCTCTATCTTCCGCACCCTGTCCAGCGTGACAATGTCAAATTCCCGCACCGAGCGGTTGTATTCAGGCGGGTTTCCCGCCGCCACGATCACCCAGCCCTCCGGCACTTTCTGGTTCCCGAAGGTTTTGCCCTGAAGGAACTGGAGCATGGTCGGGGCCAGCGTTTCGGAAACGCAGTTGATCTCATCGATAAACAAGATGCCTTCCTTTAAGCCTGTGCTCTCCATTTTATCGTAAACCGAAGCGATGATTTCGCTCATGGTATACTCCGTTACCGAACGCTCCTGCGCGCCGTATGTTTTCTGGACAATGAACGGCAGGCCCACGGCGCTTTGCCTTGTGTGGTGGGTAATGGTATAGGCCACCAGCGCAACCCCACATTCCCTGGCAACCTGCTCGATAATCTGCGTTTTGCCCACACCGGGAGGACCCATCAAAAGCAGCGGGCGCTGGCGGATGGGCGGGATGCGGTAATTCCCGTTTTCATCCCTTTGCAGATAGGCTCGCACCGTATTTTTAATTTCCTCTTTTGCATATTTAATATTCATAATGAGGCAGTTCCTCCCAATCATCAATTTGGCTGTCCGCCGTGGGTCCCGGAAGCTCCCCGAAATCCCCCGGCTCCAGAATCAGCTTCATGGCCCACGGCGGAACGTCGGCGTCGGTGTAGTCCTCCCGCATGAATACAAACGCAACGTCGTAGGGCGGGCGGCGCTGCGGAAAAACGCCCCGGCCGTCCGTAAAATAAATCAAGCCTTTCAGGCGGCGGAATGCTTTTTTCGCAAGCAATTCGTCTACATAGCGGAATACCGGGCGGAAATCGGTGCCGCCGTTCCCGATCAGTTTAAAATGCTCCATGTAATCCCGCAGTTCCGCTTCATTGGTGATTTTCCGGTCGGAACGCACGGCTTCGTCGCACTGGATAATATGAATATTGACCTTCCGGAAAAAGCTCTCCGTATCCCTTAACACCGAATAGGTCTGCTCCAAAAAGGCTTTGACCAGCCGGCCCGAACAGGACATGGAGGTGTCAACCGCGATAACAAAGTCTTCGATTTTCCGGGATTCCCGCGTCTCCTGCGGTTCAATCAGCGGCATATTCCCGTACAGGCGCATCCCGTAGGAATAAAAACCCGGGTCGAACGAATCCAAATCCAGACGGGGCTCTTCACGAAGGACGGCGAACTTCTGCAAGAAACGGCGGTAGTCGTACCGCTCCCGGTTTTCCACCCGCACCTGCTGCAGCAAAGCCTCGGACTGCTGCGCCGGGTCGCGCGAAAGGGTTTCCATATCCGTCTGCATTTTCCGGCTGATATCGTCCCAATTCTGCCGGGGAGAGGGCGCGCCGGCGGGCGGTTTTTCGTCCGGGTCCGGCCAGAAGGAATGGTCGTCGATGCGGAATTCGCGTTCCAATTGTTCGCGCTGCCGCGCCGGCAGGCGCATTTCCTCCAACATGATGTAAATTCCTTCCGCTGTGGGCACTTTGAGCCTTGCGCGAAGGGTATCGTAAAAATTCTGCCGGAAGCTCGTGGAGGCAAGCCGGACGCTACGGTATGGAAGGCCGTCCAGCACAAATTCCATCGCAATATCACAGGCAAGATCCCAGAGCGCCCGATCTTCCCGCCGGGGTTTCCAAAGGTGGCGGAACACGCAATGAAGCACCAAGTGAAGATACCCGCGGTTTACAAGAGCGCGGTTTCTGCGGTAACGGTCAATCAGCTTGTCCGGGTCGTAATAAAGAGCGGTTCCGTCCGTTCCCATAAACGCGGTGGATGGCCGCATCTCGTAAGTAAAGACGCTAAGCGCAAGGTCCAGAAACCGCATATGAAGGTAGAGTTCTGCGCGCGACGACGTCAGAATCTCATTGCCGATTTTCCGGACCCGCTCTTCCATTTCTGCCTGCATGGCTTTGCCTCCCTTCTTTTCCTGTTTGCTACAGGTCAAACACTTTTTCCTTCGGGGCAAAACGGGCGTGCTGTTCGTTGAGTAAAACGCTCAGGCATTCCGCGCGCTCCTTGCGCGCCGCTTCTTCCGCCGCCGCGCCGATGCTCTCCCGCGTCAATATCCCGTTTTCGGCCAAAAACACAAGCCCCTCCGGGTCGTCGTCCGTAATCAAAAGACCCGCCGCGGCAACGGCGTTTTCTGTTAAATGGGCCCGGTACTGTTTTTCGGCAGCCTCGGATAGATGAAAAGGATGCCGCAGGCGTTCCAGCGCGATGCGTAGCGCCGCCGCGGGCTCGGCCTCAATCTTTGCCATGGGAAACTGCTGATCGTAATTAACCGCGTCCACCCGGTTTCCTTGAAAGCACTGCCGGTAACGGTAACCCGCGCCATGGATGAAATGCTCAAAGATATGCGCGGGAGCGTTTTCCACGGACTCCTCAAAATATTCGGGAAAAATCCAAACAGCGGTTTCTCCGCCGCCGTGGAACTCAACACGCACCTCCTGCTGTGTTTCCGTTAAAAGGCCGGGCAGGCAGGTCTGCTCGTCCGGGGAAGCGAAAAAGCGGATTTCCTTCAGCGCGCCACAGTTCATAAAGGCGCCGTTGCCGATGCGTGCCGCGCCCGCGCTAAGGCAGAGGCGTTCCAGCGCGGTGCAGTTATAAAACGCGTACTCCCCGATAACCTGTACCCCGGGAGGCAGTTGCACTTCCCGCAGAGAAGCGCCGCCTAGGAACGTTTCTCCGATTCCCGGCACGGGGGCGCTTACCCGTGCAGAGCGGATTTCCGCCTTGGGAGGCAAGCGTCTGGCGGCGGCCGGAGCGGAAAAAGCGTACGCGCAGATTTCCCGAACCGGCAGGCCGTCAACGCATTCCGGAATGGAAACTACGGAGCCGGCGCCCTCGCATGAAAGAACCGCCGCTCCGTTTGGAACGGATATATATTGTATCTTCAAACCGAAGCATCCCTTCTGTTGCACAAATTCGTATTTCACGACCCATACAAAAAGGGGGCGCAAACCCGGTGGGTTCGGCTCCCAAATGCTTAAAAATTTTGGAACTCGCTGCGCCGCTTTCTTTTTGATTATTATACTACAAACCTACGTAAAATTTAAGCTTTTTCAAAGAAACTTCTACTGTTTTATTCTTATAACCGCAAATTCTCTGAAACATAGCAGTTTTCCTTGCTAATAACCCATAAATCATGTAAGATAAAAAGTACTTTGCTTTTCGTGAATAATTAAGAATTGGTAGGTCAAACCGACCGCATTTGCCCATTTGCTTTACTCGCAAACAGATAACGGATAAGGATGATAAGGTATGAATACGAAAAAGAGAAGTTTAATGATCGCGCTTATGACGGCGATGTTTCTAGGCGCTGTGGAAGGAACAGTCGTAACGACCGCGATTCCGACAATTGTGAAGGATTTGCAGGGATTCCAGATGATCAGCTTCGTCTTTTCGGTTTACTTACTGGCATCCGCAATTACCACGCCGATTTACGGGAAGCTCTCCGACCTTTACGGCAGAAAAAACACTCTCTCCATTGGAATATTCATCTTTATAACCGGAAGCTTCCTGTGCGGATTATCCCAGAACATGTATATGCTGATCGGGTTCCGCGTCCTTCAAGGGCTGGGTGCCGGTTCGATTTTTACGGTTACATACACCATCGTGGGGGACGTTTTTACGCTGGAAGAGAGGCCAAAGGTACAGGGAATGCTCGGAACGGTCTGGGGAATTGCCAGCCTGGCGGGACCGTTTCTCGGCGGTATCATCATTGAAACGCTGACCTGGCACTGGATTTTCTTCATCAATATTCCTTTTGGCATTCTTTCGGTAATTCTTCTCCAAAGGAATATCAAAGAAAGCTTCGAAAAGAAAAAGCAGCCCTTTGATTTTGCCGGAATTATTACTTTGTCCGCGGCAATGCTGATCTTTTTAAATATGTTTTTATCAATGAATACGGGAAATACAAACCAGAAACCATATTTCATCGCGTCGATAACATTGACGCTTTTTCTGCTGCTCCTGTTTTACAAAATTGAGAAAAAAGCTAAGGAGCCGATTTTCCCCTTTGATATATTTACAAAAGAAAGCACGCTTGCGAATATCATTTGCTTTCTGGCCTCCACGATTATGATTGGCATGGATTGCTATATGCCGATCTACCTGCAAAACGTACTCGGCCTCAGCGCGAAAATTTCCGGATTAAGCATGGCACCGATGTCGATTTCGTGGCTCATCGCATCGGTCGTCCTAGGAAGGTGCATGGTGCGGCGTGGCGGAAAGGCAGCGAACCTGATTTCCAACGGCATTCTTCTGGTCAGCACCCTGTGCCTTCCGACTTTAGGAACAAAATCCCCCTTGATCCTCGTTTTGCTCTACGTATTTATAATGGGGTTTGGCCTTGGGGGCGCTTTTACGATTTTGACAATCATGATACAGCAATCCGTAGAATACAATAAAAGAGGCGCCGCAACCGCCGCGAATTCCCTGGTAAAGACATTGGGGGAAACCATCGGGATCAGCATTTTCGGAAGCGTTTTCAATTTATTTCTTACAAAATTCTTTGTGGAACGGGGCATTCATGGGGTGGATCCCGGGAATTTATACAAGTCCTCTACAACCCATCCCGCCGTCACCGGCGAGCTGACAAAGGAAGCCTTAAACAGTTCCCTCCATATCCTGCTTATCCTGTTTCTCATTATATCCATCCTGTGCATGATTTTATCTGTCTGCATACCGGATAAAAACAAGGCTTCGGATTAACGTATTTATAGAGAATATAATCACCCGGTGAAACCCGCATGCTGCGGATATTCCGGGTGATTTTTGGGCATATTGCCAGCAGGGAATACTGATACGGCTCCCCCCTGCCTAAAAACCGATCAATCGGGAAGAAAAAGCGGGACGAACTGGAAGGTTGTGCAGTCCACCAACCCTCGGTTCGTTAAGCGAAGCTCCGGAAGGCAGGCAAGCGGAATCAATGCCATCGTCATAAACGGCGAAACGATACTGCACCCGATCTGTTTCCATGCGGCGCTCAAATTCTCCACAATCCTGCTCATTTCTTCCAGAGGCTTGTCGTTCATCAGGCCCGCGATTGGGAGCGGAACTGTCCCCAGCACCTTACCGTTCTGCACGGCGGTCATGCCGCCTCCGCAAGCAATCAGCGTGTTTGCCGCCAGCGCCATATCTTCGTCGTTGGTTCCGATCACCAGCAGATTATGCGCGTCATGCGCAACGGTGGAGGCCATCGCGCCGCACCGGATACCAAAGCCCTTTACAAAGCCGAACCCGACTTTCCCGGTTTCATGGTGGCGTTCGAAAACCGCGGTTTTCAGAACATCCTGCGTTGTGTCGGACGAAACCTGACCGTCCTGTACCCTCAATTTTATATGGCGCTCAAAGGTGCCGACCCGCTCCGGTATAATTTCAATCACGCGCGCGGTTACCTCCTGCCCTTCGGCAGAAATCCGGAAGGACTCCGGCGTGATCGTGCCGCGAACACGCATGGATTTTGTCGCCCATTCCGGATAGCGGTATTCCCCAAGCTCCTCCGTCAGCTTTCCGTTTTTCGCCGCGGTTTTGCCGTCGATCAGAACCCTTGTAATTTCCAGCTTCTCCAGATCGTTAATAAATACGATATCCGCGCATTTTCCGGGCGCGATGGAGCCGAGATCGTGATCCATCTGGTAGCACTGGGCGCAGTTGATTGTTACCATCTGTATCGCCGTAACAACGTCGATGCCCTCCTGCACCGCGCGGCGCACAATGTGGTCAAGGTGCCCCTGGCTTAAGAGCGTGTACGGGTGCGTGTCATCGGATATGAGCACCGCGAAGCGGGTGTCAATCTTATGCTGGGTAATACTTTTCGCCACTTCATGCAAGTCGTGCCATGCGGATCCTTCACGGAACATAGCATACATACCGAGGCGCATTTTTTGAAGCGCGTCTTCCTCGCGGGTGGACTCGTGGCAACAGCGCACGCCGGAAGCAATATAGGCGTTCAGGCCCTGTCCGGTTTCCGCCATGGAATAATGGCCGGTTATGATTTTATTCGCTTTCAGGGTTTCCGCTAGTTCGCCGTGCGCATGTTCGCTGGAAGACAGGACGCCTGGGAAATTCATCATTTCGCCAAGACCGACCACGCTGTCCCATTTCATCGTCTCCGCCACTTCCTTCGGACCGATAAAACAGCCGGTGTCCTCAAAGCCCGGAACCGCCGGGACACAGGACGGCGTAGTCACCATGGTTTTCAGCGGCGTCCGCTTGGCGTCTTCAATCATGCATTGAACCCCGTCAAGCCCCAGCACATTGCAGATTTCATGGGGATCCATATAAATGCCGGTTGTTCCGTGCGGCACAACCGCGCGCGCGTATTCCCCCACGCTCATCATGGAGGATTCCACATGAATATGCCCGTCCAGGAAGCCAGGGGCGATGTACTGCCCCTGCGCGTCGATTACCGCTGTGCTTTCGCCGATACAATGCTCCGCATTGCCCACCAGCGCAATTCTTCCGCTGGCAATCGCAACATCCGTATCCGGAAGGATTTCGCCCGTACAAACATTTATTAGCTTTGCGTTGCGAATGACTGTTTCGGCGGGTTTTCTTCCCTGTGCAACTGCGGCAAGGGTTTGGCTGCATTCCCAGAGCGGGGAAGCGCAAAATTTGTTTATCATCTGTAGACCTCCAGTACTTTTTGACGTATTTATGTATGCTGCTTTTGCCGATGGAATCAGCCGCCCTTTTGACCGTACAATGGGGTTTCGCCTTCAAGTTATACGCTATCTTCCGGTTCACACGAAGCAAAAGGGCCGACAAAGGATATTGCTATTATAAATCAGAAAACAGTACTTGTAAAATCTTAACAGAAACCTTTCTGAAATTGCAGCGATAATACAGCCGGAAAATCAGCCGCCCCGGCGCAATTGGATAGGATATAAGAAAAGCCGCCCGTTGAAAAGACGGACGGCTTTAAAAGTATATTTTCTTACCACTTGATGGTTACAACCGGCTTGATCAAATCCTTCGGTTTATCTTTCATCAACATGAGTGCCTCTTCAACCTTATCAAGGCCTTCAAAGCGATGGGTAACCAGTTTGCTGGTATCGAGCCTGCCGGATACCATAAGGGAAGCCAGTTTTTCCATGCGGAGCCTGCCGCCCGGCATTAAGCCGCCGGCAATCGCCTTGTGACCCATGCCGCAGCCCCATTCAACACGCGGGATCTTAATATAATCGCCTTCGCCAAGATAGTTGACGTTGCCAATTTTTCCGCCCGGCTTCAGCATTTTAATCGCCTGTGCAAACGTGTCAACATCGCCGCCCGCAATGATAACGCGGTCAACGCCCTTACCGTTCGTCTTTTCCATAACCTGCTCTACAATATCGCCTTCGCGGTAATTAATAATATCCGTAGCACCGTAGGCTTTCGCCGCATTGATGCAATTGGTGCGGGAACCAACAGCAAACAGGCGGGAAGCGCCGCGGAGAACCGCACCGGCTACAGACATCAAGCCTACCGGTCCGATACCGACAACGACCACACTATCGCCAAACTGGATATCGGCAAGCTCCACGCCGTGAAAGCCGGTAGGCACCATATCGGCCAGCATACAGGCGGCCGCAGGGTCCATTCCTTCCGGAAGATGCGCCAAATTGCCGTCGGCATCGTTTACATGGAAAAATTCCGCAAACACGCCGTCTTTAAAGTTCGAAAATTTCCATCCTGAAAGCATCCCGCCGGAATGCATCTGGTAACCGGCCTGTGCTTCAAGGGAATTCCAATCAGGAGTAATCGCGGGGACAATAACTTTATCGCCCGGCTTAAAGTCTTTTACAAGGCTGCCTACTTCAACAACCTCACCGATCGCTTCATGGCCGAGGATCATGTCTTTGCGCTCTCCAAGCGCACCTTCCCAAACCGTATGAATATCCGATGTGCAGGGTGCCAAGGCAATTGGGCGGCAAATTGCGTCCATGGGGCCGCAGGCGGGACGGTCTTTTTCAATCCAACCTGTTTTTCCGATTCCTAACATTGCAAATCCTTTCATTTTCTTACTCCTTCCTCTTATTTGTTAACTGTTAATCAAAAGATTAACAAACTATTATTATTTATTATAATCTCCAATTTTTTAACAGTTAATCGTTTTCCAGTTTAATAAATTTTATTAAATATGCCGATATTGCACCTCTGTAAAAAACAAGGGGCCGGATTAAGAAAAGAAGCCCGCGAACCGCAGCGGGCTTCTTTTATTCGGGAATCTTAAAATCCGACTCCTCGTAGCTGGACAAATTTTTATGAAAGTAGGAAAATCCGCAGACTGCGAGAAGGACAAAAACCGGAAGGGCCGAAATAATATAACGCGGCCGGGCCTCAAACAAAAGCTGGTACAGTAGAAATCCAAGGCCCGCGATTCGCAGGATATTCATCAGGGGCATTTTATAATCGTCGCTGTTGTTCAGCAAAGGGCAGATCAGCAAAAAGAGAAGCACAATCCAGACAGCCTGCACCAGATTTGCAAACCGAGGGTAATTCGCCCCGTAAAAACGCAAATAACTTTGCATCCATTTGCTGAAGGGCGCGGTCGATACGCTCGGCTGGTCCACATCGTAGCCTTCCCCCTCCACCCAGAAGGTTCCGTCGCTAAACACCCAGTTCGCCTTATTATATAAAAACCGGGCGTATCCCTTGGGGGTGTACGCCGCTATGCGCCTTTTTGCCTCTGCGAGTGTTCCGGCTTTCTTTTCTTCCGGCGTTTTCAGCGTGTATGCAAACAAATTGTCCTCGCCGCTGTACGCGCCATACAGCGGCTTTCCCGTACTCCCCGACACCTTTGTATTTAACCCCATCATAAAAAAATAGGACATCGGCAGGGCTTGGGAATAGTCCAGAACCTCTGCATACGGTTCCTTCACAGTTACGTTATAAGCCGCACCGCAACTTGCCGCGCCGGCGAAAATTAGAACGAAAGAAAGAAGGCATAACCCAAGCTGTTTCAAGCGGTTCAGGTTTTGGATAAACAAATAAATAACGATTGAAAACAAGGCGATCAATGTATAGGGTTTGATATAATACCCGACCATCGACAAAAAACCGATTAGGAACAGAAGCGCGCCTTTCCATACAATCCGTTTCTCCTCCCGCCATTTCAGAAACAGCAGAAAAATAAGCGGGAAGAACAGCATGGAAAACGTATCGGAGTACGGCACTACCAGCCACGGCGAAAAACCGAAAAGCATGACAAACAGAAGAAGGGACACAAACCCGCAGGTGGTTCCAAACTGCTTCCTGCAAATCAGAAACACCAGAAAAATTGCTATGTCCACAACAAGGACATTCACGACCGCCAAAAACAGCCAGTAATCTGTGCCGCCGAAGGCAAAAAAGGCTTTCAGCAGATATTTCAGCAGGCAGAACATTAGTAGGTTGTTCGGGTAGGTCGAGAAATAAAAACGCTGTGAGGACAAATCCCCCTTTGCAGCGGATTCCACAATGGTGCTGCAATCCCAACCGATCGGGCGGTAAATCGCCTGTACCATTACCATCTGAAGGGCAAACAGCACCAACAGGCCGGCGGCGGCCCACGGAACAGGATGCCTGCGGATAAAGGAAAAGAACGCAGAACAACTTTTGGAAATCCCCCTCGCTTTATAGAGCAATAAAAAAAGAACAACCAGAAGGACACCCGCCATAGTAATGGAAAACGGCATATCAAACTGAAACATACTGCTGGCATTCAAAAAGCAAACATTCAAGAAAATACAGGTAAAAGTAACCAAAAAAACACACCGCAGCAGGAAAAATAGCCACTCCGGAAAAGAGGAGGGCTTTTCATAAAACAAATGAAAAATCCGATTTTTTCTGGAACTTGCAAGGTATCCGCGCAAAGATCCGCACTCCTTTTTTTCAATAATCTATGGTATTCTAGCATTTATTTTTATTTTCTTGATTACAGATTAAAGAAACTGTGATAAAATAGAAAAAAAGAGAAATTTGTCGATTTGAGGAAACACATGTGGAACAAAGCCTACAAATACACATTCAAACTGCATATTTCGCATAACCCGGTTTCTGTATCAAAGCAGTCGGCTCATTTTCACACAATAAAAATCATTCTATATTTACAAAATTTTAACAATAAATTCAGTAAATATGATGTAATCGAAAAAATTATACAGAATTATTTTAAAATTTATGAAGGGGCATATCTGAACGAAACCGCTTCCTTCTATGAGCTGGATCCCACCATTGAAAATATCGGAAGAGTTTTTTACAGCCATTTGAAATCCATCGTCTGGGAAAACGGATTCGAATTATTAACGCTGGAAATCAGCGAAACCCCTACCCGGATTTTTAGTATATCAGAAAAAGAAATTTTTTAATTCTGCCTACTATAATAACCAAGAAAGGATGCGTGTACAAATGAAGCAACATCGTTTTTTTATACTGCTGGTTCTTTCCGCGCTTATGGCGATTTGCTCCCCGGCATATGCTTTTGCAAGCGGAATCCCATCGAGCTCCGGCAATTCCGTTATTCAGATTGACGGGAATTTCGACGACTGGAAAGACGTTCCGTATTCCTACGAATATAACTGGAACAACCCCTATATCCTGTATAACCAATGGAACCCTGCCACGCAAAAAAACGAAACAGTTACCTACACCGATGAAAATGGAAAGCCCTACAACACAACAATCCGGCATAAGATGTCGCTTTACAGGGACGACCAATACGTTTACTTACATATTATTATGGCAAAAAACTACTACCACAGCATCATCGGCGACGATTATGAATTCTGGTGCGACGGGAAACGGGTTATGTTTCAGGTCGTAATGCCCGGAGGACGCACGATTACAAGTTCTTCGTTCGGTCCCGGAATCCACCCGGTAGAGGTAAGGCACGGGGATTCCGGCATTGCTTGGAGCATTGCAAAAGGTTCAAAGGCCATACTGAAAAGGAATCCGGGCGGCGTGAACGACGAACTGGAAATGAAAATCCCGTTTTCGGAATTGAAACGCCAGAGACCCAGCATTGACCCGGACGATATCCGCGTTCTGGAATTCTTTACCCCCAACCTCATGTACCGGCATATCGCGTGCGCCGGTACGGATACTGCTCCCTATATCGGCATTGCGGTCTGTGCCGCTTTCGCCGTTGCTGGATATTTACTTTACAGAAAGAAAGGTAAACAGTTGGTATGACGGCAGTTTCCATCCTGTGTTTTATCATATGGCTTTATATTCTTAGGGTCGGATACCGTTCCAAACTGGATTTCTTTACCTTTGTCTGGGGTAGTGTGGGCGTTTT
This sequence comes from Caproiciproducens galactitolivorans, assembly GCF_029266045.1. Lineage (NCBI taxonomy): Bacteria > Bacillati > Bacillota > Clostridia > Eubacteriales > Acutalibacteraceae > Caproiciproducens > Caproiciproducens galactitolivorans. The sequence goes on from NZ_JAJUFJ010000002.1 coordinate 36,723, forward strand.
TGTCTTTATGATGATATGGGTCAGCCCTTCCCTGTCCGTTCCTTTCTCCAAACTAATATCCTACGTTTCGGGGCTGGTGGGACAGGCAACGCATATGTACGAAGCCTCCACGCAACTGGGAATCTTATTTGTTCCCAACGCGAAATCCTCCGTCATTTCCCTGTATATTGACCTGGAATGTTCCGGGATTATTGAAATTATGGCGTTTCTCTGCATGCTTTGCTTTTTCCCCGTTTTCAGCGTCAAGGAAAAGCTGATGATCGGAGTGGGGGCGGTTGTCTGGATATTTGCCGCAAACATCCTGCGCGTATTCCTAATCTGTATGATGGTTTACTACCGCGGTTTGAGCGCTTTCTATCTGGCGCATTCCATAGTGGGGCGCATGGTGTTCTACATCCTTTCCATCGCCCTCTATTTCCTTGTGTTTACAAAAGCCCAGATCAGAAGGCAGAAAGTCGGAGGCTTCCGTTATGCTGGAAATCATTAAATTTTTATCCAGCCAGTTCATTTTCTGGCTGGCATGGATCTTTATCCCGCTTGTAATGGAAGGCGTGCCTTCCGTAATCAGCTTTTTCCTGCTTCTGAAAAAGGGGGTTCGCCAAAAAAAGGAAAAGAACCCGATCCTTTTGCCCGAAATCTCCCTGATTATCCCGGTTTACAATTCCAGCGATACGCTGGAAGCGTGCCTTGAATCCGTTTATCATTCCAATTACCCCATGGACTTAATCGATATTCTGCTGGTGAATAACAAAAGCACCGATGACAGTTTCCTTGTCTATCAAATGGCGCAAGCGAAATTCCCGAAGCTGTCCATGCAGTGGCTGAACGCAAAGCAGGGTAAATCCAAGGCGCTGAATATGGCGCTGTATAACAGCGAAGGAAAATACATAATCCATATCGACAGCGACGGAAAGCTGCACCCCGACGCGCTGAAGAACATCGTCGTGCGGTTTGAAAACAACCTGAACATCCATTGTATGACGGGAAGCATTTTGACCGACCCGGATTTAATTAATCAGACGAAGGGTCCCTTAAAGCGCCTGTTCCGCAAACTGGAATTCATGGAATACTGCCAGGCGTTTCTGGTCGGCAGGAATTTCGAAGCGGAGCTGAACAGTATTTTTACCCTGTCGGGCGCGTTTTCCGCCTTCCGGAAATCCACTATTTTGAAAACGCAGCTCTACAACACCGACACCGTCAGCGAAGACACCCACGTAACCTTTCAGGTGCGCAAGCTGCTGAAGCAAAAGGTGTATATCTGTGAAAACGCGTTTTTTCTGGTGGACCCGATCGAAGACTTCAACAAGCTGTATGTGCAGCGCCAGCGTTGGCAGCGCGGCGAGCTGGAAGTCGCCCACATGTTCCATATGGAAAAATTCTCACTACTGCCCGGCTTCTTTTCGAACTTTATGGTGCGTCTCCTGCTGTTTGACCATACGTTTGTCTTTCCCCGGATGATCTGGTACTTTGCGCTTATCTTCCTTGCGTTCTGGGGTTCCCAGGTACAGCATATTGTCACATCCGTTCTGATTTTATACTGTATGTATGTTTTAACAACATTTTTATTCTATCTGAACGTCAATATCTACTTTTCGAATTTCCCGGAATACAAAAGCTTCTACCGGTCTAAGTTCTATCTGATATTTCTGCTGCCGCTCTACAATTTTATTGTTTTCTGGATCCGTGTTGCGGGGATCATCAACAGCATAAAAGGGCACAATAGTTGGCGTACCAGCAATATTACGGAGGAATTTTCGAAATTCCGCAAGGTTGTCCGGTCCGATCTTTTTGTTTTTTCCTGCTTCTTCATACATAAACAAAAACGCGTGCGGACAATGCGTAAAGGGGAAATGAAAATTGGGATTTGAACAGTACAAGTTTAAATTTTATCTGAACGCAAACCATGCGATTCAAATTAACGGCCGAACCGGCGAAGTACATCCGCACACCTGGGAAATCAGCATTATAGCCGTTAAGAGGAACGATCGCTTTGTGCGTTTCAACGATATGGAAGCGGTTATTGACGCGATGTTCGACAAGTATCAGGACAAGCTGATCAACGAAGTGGAACCTTTTGACGAAATAAATCCCACTCTGGAAAATATATGTGAAGTCTTTCGGGACAAAATTGACCGGATACTCAAAAACGAGGGCTGGGAGCTGAAAAGGATTGAAGTCAGCGAAACGCCCGCGCGGTCCTATGTTATTACTTACGCGGATGATACTTCCAGTCTGGAAAAACCGGCTTTATCCGGATTGGATAAGGACGCGCAAGAACAGTACATTACCAATATCATCAACGAATATCTTCACCCGGAAAACGGCGCTCTGTCGTAAACACGGGGCATGAAAAAGGACGGCTCTGCATGGGCCTTCTTTTTTTATCGAAATTCGAACAAATCATCATGGGAAGAAAGCATAAAAAACAAAATAGTATCCCATAATAAAACTTAAAACCGGAATGTTAGGAATCTGGCAAAATGATTGTTCTTTTAAAGGGCCTTGAATGTTACACCCCAAAACACATCGGAAAAAATGATATTTTGATAAGCGGGGGAAAAATTGAAAAGATACGGCCCGAAATCCACCTAAACAGCGAATATGTACACATTTACGATTGCGGCGGCCTAATCGCCTTGCCGGGCCTGATTGACCAGCACGTCCATATTCTGGGCGGCGGCGGCGAAGGAGGCTTTATAAGCCGCATTGGGGAAATCGAGGCCAACGAAATTCTGGAAACCGGCGTTACCACCCTTGTGGGATTGCTGGGCGCGGACAGCTGTACCCGAAGCCTAGACGCCCTTTACGCAAAAGCAAAAGCATTGGAGGAGGCGGGAATCACAACCTATCTTTATTCCGGTGCATATTCCATGCCGCCCGTCACCTTTACCGGAAGCATCGTGCGCGATTTGGCATTTATTGATAAGGTAATCGGAATCGGCGAAATTGCCGTTTCAGACCACCGTTCCTCCCACTGCGGGCTGCATGAGATGCTGAAAATGGCGTCGGACACCCACTTAGGAGGACTCCTTGGAAAAAAAGCCGGCGTTCTGCACCTGCATATGGGCAGCGGGAAACAGGGGCTGGCTCCTGTTCTGCAGATGCTGGAGCACAGCGAACTGCCTATGGAAGAATTTGTCCCCACCCATGTGAACCGCGACAGGGAATTATTTGGACAGGCGGTGGAATACTGCAAGTCTGGGGGTTGCATTGACCTTACAACCGGCGAAACCGACGGGATTTCCGTCCCGGACGCAGTAGAACGGCTGATCCGATCCGGATGCAGTTTGAAAAACGTTACAGTCAGTTCTGATGCAAACGGAAGTAATCCAAACGGTACTGTCAGCCGCATTCATACTTTGTGGGAGGACATTCTCCGCTGTATTACTTATAAAAAAATCGACCCGGAAACCGCATTCAGCCTGGTGACGCAGAATGTGGCAAAAGTATTGAAGCTATACCCCCGAAAAGGAGCGCTTCTGGAAGGAAGCGATGCGGACATTCTGGTCATCAGCCGAAATTACGAAATAAAAAAACTTTTCAGCGCAGGGAAACTGTTGAAAGAATATGAAAACACAGGTGAAAAGAATGCAAAAAAGAGGTTACCTTATCATTATCGGCGGCGCAGAAGATAAGAACGGCGAAAGCGTAATCCTGAAGCAAGCGCCCGAAATGCTCTCCGATAATGATATTCTTACGGTCTTAACTACGGCGACGGAAAACCCGGAAAAGGTCGGGGCAAATTATCACGAGGTATTCAAACGGCTTGGCGTAACCAATATCGAAATCTTAAATATCAACACGCGCGAGAACGCGGAAAATGAGCATTACTGCGAAATGATCCGAAAATCCAAATGCATTTTTATGACGGGCGGCGACCAGCTCCGCATCACAAGCATTTTGGGCGGAACAAAGGCATACAGCGAAATAAAAAATCTTTACGACGAGGGTGGAATCATTATGGGAACCAGCGCCGGCGCGTCCGTAATGACTTCCACCATGGTGGTTCAGGGGAAAGACAATGAGCCCGCCCGGAAATGCACCCTGAAAATGGCGCCGGGGCTGGGCCTTTTGAACGGCGTGATTATCGACCAGCATTTCGATCAGCGCGGGCGGTTCGGGCGGCTGCTTTGCGGGGTGGCGGAGAACCCGGATGTTTTGGGAATCGGTATTGACGAGGATACCGCCATCAAAGTTTACCCCGACCTGCACTTCGAAATTATCGGCTCGAACGCGGTAACGATCATTGATGGGAAAACCATTCAGAGTTCGAATGTTTCCGAACTAAACCCGGATGAGATCCTTGCCATTATGGGCGTAACGGTTCACGCGCTTCCCCAGGGGTATGGATTTGATCTGACTGAAAGAAAGGTCTTACGTTTAAAAGATGGGAACTGATAAAATACGAATTCTGGACTTTATTACCTATCCGGGCCGGAATATTTACTGCCACAGGCCCATTATGAAACTGATCGTGGACATCGGTGAATATTGGGATATCCCCACAAAGGATATCGAGGGGTTCCATGACCGCCTGCTGAAAGCCTTTCCGGGGCTTAGAAAAAACTGCTGCAGTCTTGGGTACGAGGGCGGTTTCCTGAAACGGCTGAAAGAAGGGACCTACCTTGCGCATGTGCTTGAGCATGTTATTCTGGAAATGCAGTACATGCTCGGCTACAAAGTAAAATTCGGGAAAACCCGTGTGCTGGAGGAGCCTTCGGTTTACTACCTTGTTTATGAGTTTCAGAACGAGGTCTGCGGGCTGGAATGCGGGAAAACCGCTGTTTTTATTTTGAATTGTTTTCTCAACGGCACAGAACCCGACACGCAGTTCTTTATGGATTATCTAAAAAAAATCTCCATCGATGCGGAGCTTGGCCCAAGCACCACGGCGATTGTGCAGGAAGCGAAGCGCCGGAACATTCCGGTAACGAGGATCGGCCACGAAAGCCTTGTGCAGCTCGGCTACGGAAAGTACAGCCGGATTGTGGAATCCACCCTGACGGACGCAACATCCTGCATCGCCGCCGACATCTCCTGCAACAAACAGCTTACGAAAACCATTCTTGCCGAAAACCACATTCCCGTGCCGTACGGAAAGGTGGTCTATTCCGAAATCTCCGCCGTCATCGCGGCAAAGCAGATCGGCCTTCCCGTCGTGCTGAAGCCCTGTGACGGCAATCAGGGAAAGGGCGTCGTTTTAAATTTAGACCGGGAAGAAGATATTAAAAACGCGTTCCGCGAGGGATGCAAATACGGCAGCGGGGTGATCGTTGAAAAATTTGTAAGGGGAAACGATTACCGTGTGCTTGTGGTCGGCAATAAAGTGAGCGCGGTTGCCAAGCGCCTGCCCGCCATGGTTGTCGGCGACGGAAAGCATACGGTCAGGGAACTGGTCGATCTGGTAAATCTGGATGAAAACCGCGGGGAACAGCACGAAAAGCCCCTGACAAAAATCAAGATCGATGAAATTTCCATCCGTATCCTGGAAAATGAAAATTTGACGGTGGATTCCATTCCGGAGCAAGGCCGGGTGGTAAAGCTTCGCGCAAACGGGAACCTGAGCACCGGCGGCACGGCAATCGACTGCACCGACCAGATTCATCCGGAAAACGCGGAGCTTGCCGTCCGGGCGGCGAAATCCATCGGGATTGACATTGCGGGAATCGACATCGTCACGGAGGATATCTCAAAATCCATTTTGGATACCGGAGGCGTGATTGTGGAAGTAAATTCCGCGCCCGGCATTCGCATGCACATTTACCCAAGCCAGGGCACGCCGCGGAATGTTGCGGCAGACATTGTGGATCTTCTGTTCCCTACGGACGAATCCATCCGCTTCCCCATTGTTTCCGTTACCGGAACCAATGGAAAAACCACAACGGCGCGCCTGATAGCCCACACGCTGTCTTTATGCGACAGAAAGGTTGGTTTGACCAGCACCAGCGGAACGTTTGTGAACGGAAAATGCCTTTTTAAAGGCGATCATTCCGGGCCGCGCAGCGCCAAAACCCTTTTATCGAATAAGGATATCGATTGTGCGGTTCTGGAAACTGCACGCGGCGGCATTATCCGGGAAGGTCTGGGGTATGATCTGGCCGACGTCGGAATTGTGATGAATATTGGCGAAGACCATTTGGGAATGGACGGAACCGAAACGCTGGAGGACCTCGCTTACGTCAAATCTCTGGTAACGGAAGCGGTTAAGGAAAACGGCTACGCTGTTTTGAACGCGGAAGACGGTATGACCCCCTATCTGGCGGAACGGACAAGGGCAAATATCGTCCTCTTTTCAAAAAACAACCGTTTCGAAAAAATCGGCAAAGAGGAGCAGATCCGGGTGTTTGCACAGGACGGATGGATTCGCATACAGGAAAAAGAAACCCTGATTTCCCTTCTTCCTGCAGCGGATGTCCCGATCACCTGCGGCGGAAAGATTGCATGCAATATTGAAAATTCGCTGGCCGCAACCGCAGCCCTCTATGCGCTGGGGATTCCCGCCGATAGAATCGCACAGGGCCTGCGGTCGTATAAACAAAACAGCGGACGCTTCAGCTTATATGATGTGAATAATTTTCACGTTATGCTTGATTACGGGCATAACCTTCCGGGATATCAAGAGGTCATTCGGGCCTGCAAACACTTTCAGCCGAAAAGACTGGTCGGTGTAATCGGGATGCCCGGCGACCGCAGCGATAAAGCCATCCGCTCGGTAGGCGCTTTATGCGCCGAATCCTTCGACCGGATTTATATTAAGGAGGATGAGGACAAGCGCGGCAGGGAACCGCTGGAAGTAGCCAATCTGTTTAAAAGCGCAATCCTCGAAAAAAATTACGATGAAGAAAAAGTAACGGTCATCGAAAACGAGCTGGAAGCTCTGAAAGCAGCCGTTGAAAGTGCAGATGCCGGCGATCTGATTGTTATTCTCTACGAAAAACTGGAACCCCTTCAGGAATATTTAAACGCAATCGGCGCGAAGCCCGCGCAATAACGAAAAGAGGACATGGAAAAATCCATGTCTTCTTTTCTATAATTTCGAAACCCGTTTGCTGCAAATTGCTAATTTAAAAATATTTGAAAAAATATGTTGCAATATCCCTCCTATGTTGTCTTTATAAAATTGAAAAAAATGATTTTATATTTATAAGGAGATGGTTCTGGAATATCAGCCATCGAGTCGGTTCAATTCGTTACCTGCCTTGGCGTTTTCAATGTTGATGACATTCTTTAAATACGATCGGCTGTATATTTGGATACTTTTCTTTGCCGAATTGTGATCGGTGGGAAGTATGCAGCAAAATTCGAACTTAAGCTGGCTTGTAAGCCTGTGGGAGAAAATGAAGCTTTTTTAAAGAAACAATCCTATCTATTAGCAAGACTCGAGTCATGGCTATGTAGTTCGACTGAACGCCTATTGATACATTCGGCAGGCGCTTTTTCCATATACATAAAACGGCTTGCAAAGATTCCCCTATTTTCTGTTTTGTCCTTTCAAAAGGATGTTTATCGAAGCCTGCGCCGCCTGACTCAGAATCCTGCGTTCATCGTCCGGAGCATTGTCCGCGAAGGCGGCGTCGCAGAAAAGAATCCGCGTCCCCCCAATGGAATATTCTTCTACGATTTCCCCTTCAGCCGGAATTTTCGCAAGCATGATTATCACCACGCTACATGTGTATTCCTATTGAGAATTGTCCTATGACACCACTCTCTACGGAGGCGAAAAAAATGCCCTACTGCCTTTATTTACGCAAATCCCGCGCGGATGCGGAAGCGGAAGCCCGCGGCGAGGGCGAAACGCTTGCCCGCCATGAAAAAACGCTGCTGGAGCTTTCCAGGCGGCTACATTTGGAAATATCCGAAATCTACCGCGAAATCGTATCCGGCGAAACCATCGCAGCCAGGCCGGTCATGCAGCGGCTTCTGGCCGAGGTGGGACGAGGCGTCTGGGACGGCGTACTCGTAATGGAAGTGGAGCGTCTCGCCCGCGGCGACACAATCGACCAGGGCATTGTTGCCCAGACTTTCAAATTGAGCGGGACCAAGATCATTACGCCAATGAAAACCTACGACCCGAATAACGAATACGATGAGGAATATTTCGAATTCGGATTATTTATGAGCCGGCGTGAGTACAAAACCATCAACCGGCGTTTACAGCGGGGCCGCATCGCATCGGTAATGGAAGGTAAATATAACGGAAGCAAACCACCATACGGCTACCGCCGCGTGAAAATTGAAAACGGCCGCGGTTATACCCTTCAACCCGACGAGGAACAGGCCCCCGTTGTAAAGCTGATTTTCAGCCTGTATGCATACGGCGAAAAAAGGGCAGACGGCGGCATGGACGAAACCGGTATTTCCAAAATCGCCAGCAAGCTCAACAGCCTGGGAATTCCAGCCGCAAAGGGCTGCGTCTGGACTGCCTCTTCCATCCAGACGATGCTGCGCAATCCGGTCTACATCGGAAAAGTCCGATGGAACGCGCGGCCCGTCCGGAGGAAAATAGAGAACGGCGAAATGGTAAAAACCCGCCCCCGCGCAAAACCGGAGGACTGGATTCTAAAGGACGGGCTGCATCCGGCGCTGATTGATAATAAAACGTGGGAAACGGTACAGCGCCGACTGAAAGAAAACCCTTCCCGCCCATGCCCACGAGAATACGAAACGCAAAACCCGCTTGCCGGGCTGGTGGTCTGCGGGATCTGCGGACGGAAAATGGTACGCCGCCCTCAAAAAGGGGCGGCCGCCACGCTGATGTGCCCTGCACCCGCCTGCCGGAACATCAGCTGTAGGCTGGACTGCGCCGAGGATCGAATCCTGCTTGCGCTGCGCGGCTGGCTATCCGGTTATCAGCTTCCATACGAAGCCGCATCCCGCCAGACGCCGCAATCAGAGTGGAAAAAGCAGGCCCTCGCGAAAATGATTCGCAAGCAGAGAGAGCTGATAAAACAGCAAGAACGGATTTATGAATTTTTCGAAAAGGGCGTTTATACCACCCCTATATTCCAAGAACGCCTGAAAAGGAATCTGGAACAATTGGAATATACAGAAAAAACGATTACACAAATCCAGGCGGAAATACAGGCGCTTAAACCTGAGCGCAATAAGGAAATCCTGCCAAAAACAGATCCCGTATTCGCACGGTATGAATACGGGACTCCGGCGGAAAAAAACGCGCTTCTCAAGTCTGTTTTAAAAAAGGTGATTTATACGAAAGCCGTCCGGACGCATCGGAACGGCGCGCCGGACGGCTTTGAACTGATCCTTTTCCCACGCCTGCAAAAAGGACATACGGATAACGGATAACCTTATGGAGCAGAAGAACTGGCACATTTGGAAATGATTGGCACAATTGTCCATCAGTTAACACGGAACCTTACCGAAGAAGAGATCAAAGCCGGCGGATTTGACGCTTACTTTGTTAACCATACGAACGGAGTTTATCCCGCCGACTCATCCGGTATGCCGTTCACCGCCGCATATCTGCAGGTGAAGGGCGACCCGATAACGGATATCCACGAAGATTTGGCGGCCGAACAAAAAGCGCGCAGCACCTACGACAACATCCTGCGTTTTACCGACGACCCGGATGTGCGCGACCCAATCAAATTTCTTCGTGAACGCGAAATCGTGCACTACCAGCGCTTTGGCGAAGGGCTGCGCATTATTACCGACCAACTGGATTCGAAGAACTTCTATGCGTTTAATCCTGCGTTTGATAACCGAAAATAAAAAAGGCGCGGCCGAATGGCTGCGTTTTTTTTTTGCCCAGTTACAGCCAAATAGCGGCGCATACCGCTTTTTGCCCGAAACAAGGAAGAAAACCGGGAACCTCCATATGAAAATTGCCATTTGGAGGTTCCCGGTAAATCGTATTCGTTTTTCCTCGGAACGTTTTGAAAACTCACCCGCCAATTTTACATCTTGTCCGTCCTGCCTAAAAGATAATCCGTACTCACTCCAAAAAATTCAGCAAGACAGCATAAAGTAAGAACCGAGGGGTACCGATTCCCTCGTTCGTAATTTCCGATAGACATTGGATGGGCGCCTATATCTCTCGCAAGCTGCGCCTGTGAAAGCCCTCTTTGATTACGCAAATTGTGTAAACGTTCAGGAAATTTCATGATTCATTCACCGCCTAATAAACAAAGGTTATATTATGTCAACCCCATCGATACGCCGATGGGTATTTCCGCAGCACCAAAGGCGTGTTCCCTACGGTCCGAAGGAGGCCGTAATCCATTGTGCCAAGGGAATTCGTCTGTCTTGGGGCTGCTTTTTTTCTGCATTGCCTTTTCGTTTCTTCCAGCATGTATTTATTCGCACTGTGATTCCATTTGAACAAAAAACATCCCGCTGCTGCACACAAAGCAGCAGTTTATTACTGAACCACCAAATACCGGCTTTGCTTTTTCGGATAAATGGGTAACATCCATTCCTCCGAGCCAAAGCAAAGGCCTGCAAAGGTTGTGGAATTCGTGGAAAATACAACTTCCTTAAACTGACTGGCAAGCACGGCAAACAAATAGGTGACTACCAATTCCTGCGACTTGCAGTCCTCATAGATTTGCGCATATTCCTCCAGCATAGGCATTTTTATTTTCCGCAATATGTTCTGATTCCACTTCGGATCAATTTCGGAACACAACGCAAGATACCCTGTAAAATGGTCTTCAGGATTTACAATGTAAACACAGAATTTTGCGGAACAACGCAAGGCTACTTTCTGGCACACAATCCACTGCTTACGCATTTTCTCCCGATAGGTCCGGGAAGGGATATTTCTAAACAGTTCAAATAAATCTTTTTCACAGTGATTATTAAAAAAATCGCGTTGATAGTGCTGAAGAAACATCTGCTTATCCATCGTTTGAAATAAATATTTCATTTTTGAAAACTGAGCTGCATCCATTGTCATTTTGACTTCACCATCCCGTCAGGGCCCGAATTTAAAGGTCCCGCTTTTAAGAACGACTTTTAATTTTCTTGCCCGCTTTCCATATACGTCCATTCTGCTAATTTTTTTGCCTTTTGCTGAGCCTCTTCAAATGGAAAAAGAATATTTTTTTGACCAGACGAAACTGTTTCCCCTTGGTCATCCCCGGAATCCTCGAACTTGTGGCTGGAAACAGCACCGCTGAAATCCTTGTTAAGCTTTTCAGGGACATTTATTTCCTCCTGATATGCTTTTAACTGCTGAGAGAGCTGAGCATTCTCCTCTTCGAGCCTCTGAATTCGGTCGTTTCCGGCACTTAGCTGAGCCAACAGCTTTACATTTTTTACCTGAAGATCGGTTTTTTCGCGCATTAAGATATTCAACTGCTCTTTTTCGCCTTTCGACCGTTCCAAAAGTGATTTTGCGGCCTTTGCCTGCCGATCCATTTGATCGAGAATATACTGCACAGAGTGATGGACATTTCGAATCTCTTGACACAAGCAGGCATTTCTTCTTTTTAAAGAAATATTCTCCTGCTCTTGATGTTGATATTTCGACAGCACAACCTGCATGTCCTCTTTCTGATTTTCTAGGACGCTGACAAGATCTTTCAGCCGCAGATAATCATTGTGCAAATCGCTGTACTCTTTTTGCAACTGTTCAAGTGTCGCCCTCGCGGTTATGCCGTTATCAACCTCTTTCTGCAAAGAAAGGATTTGCTGCCGCTGTTTCTGCATTTTATGAACCCAAAGCCGGAAGTGCCTTTTTGTGCGCTCCACTTCTTTGGCATATCTGTCCTCCATCTGGCGCAATTGCTCCTCTTTCTGGGTAACCTCATTCTCCAGCCGGGAGAATTCCTTCTGTGCGCTTTCCAACGCCAAGGATTTTTCCTGAAAACTTTTTTCAAGGCTAGCATACTTAGACTGCAGGGACTGGAAGCTGCTTTGCAAACTGCTTAATTCCGAATTATCCCCGCCCCTCTGCGCCAGTTCCTCATTTAGCCGCTGCACTTCATCCTGAAGGCTCTTTTTCTCTTTCTTTGTGCCGGCAACATGTTGTTCCAAGCCGGCGCAATAGGTTTTTAATTCCTCCAGACGCTTCTTAAGGGTGCGGATTTCGTCCGACTCAACATTTTGCATCTGTTCGCAGCTGCGGTTGTATTTTTCCGTGATCTCTTCCATGGATCTTTGCAGTACCTGATAATCCTGCTGCGTTTTATCAAGAATCGCCTGCAAATCCGTTTTTTCTTTCATATACTGCTGCAGGCGCTCCTGAACTTTTTCAAAATCCGCCCCGATTTTCTCTGTTTCGCTCAACTGCGATTTCAACAAGCGGCACTCATGGTTCAGGTTTGACCGTTCGATCAAAAGGTCTTTGACCTGCTGCTCCAGATTGGCCTTCATGCGCCTTTCCCGTTCTTTCATTTCCTCAATGAAGTGATCCACGTCCTTTTTTGCATACCCGCCCAACAGCGAAGGCTTCAGTTTGTCTTTTAAATCTTCCTGTTCGCTACGATTCCTTATTGCATAGAGATCTGAATCATCATAGAAATCTTCCGGTTCTGTTGTCATCTGATAAACCTTTTTTTCCATTACCGAACCATATCCTTTCACCGCTTATGGAGTAATAACGCTTGTCTATGCGCCTTCTATGGTGCAGGCCTCGCCGACAGCAAGGCCTGCGGCGCTATGCGCGGGAAGCTCCAGAATGTTTTTAGTCCCTTTCACAATTCTGCCTACCCGCCATGGAGGAAGCGTTTCGACATATAATACTTTGTATTCCTTGCTGAAATAAACAACATCTATTGCAAATCTCATAAAACAGGTATGGATACAAGAACAATTTTCCAGTAAGAGACCTTCTCCCTTTCGTAAGGTTTTCTTCCCCATAAGGCCCTTCAGCCTTTTTAGAAAACCGTCCGCAATAGAAACGCGATCTGCAATAACAGCCCCATTTTGCATTACTTTCATCTTTCAAATCTCCGTAAACATTTTCATAATTGATAGAACAGATGGTCCGAGAAGGACAATAAACAAAGCCGGGAAAATGAAAAGAACCAACGGGAATAAAATCTTGATTGGAATTTTCATGCTTTTTTCCTTAACCTCCTGCTTATGCGCCATGCGGACTGTATCCGCCTGCGCGCGCAAGATGTCTTTTAGGGAAAAGCCGTATTCGTCCGCCTGAACCACTACCCCGACAAAAGTTTTAACTTCTTCAACCTCGCACCGTTGGGCTAAGGACCGCAGGGCGTCTTTGCGAGATTTTCCAAGCGTCATTTCGCGCAGGGCAACCGCCAACTCCTCTGCAAGCGGCCCTTCGTTGTTCTTTGTGACGTACTGAACCGCCTGATCAAACCCCAAGCCGGCCTCCATACTGACGCTTAAAAGGTCTAAAAGCTCGGGAAGCTGGCTTGCCATGGCTTCTTTCCGGCGCGTAATGGCGCTTTCGAGCTTAAATCGATTCAGAATATAACCTGCTAAAATTCCATATAGAACAAATAGAATGATCTGCTTCGGCGGCTGACCCATCCAAAGCCCGTAGAAACCGCCCAACGCCCCACAGGAAAGGGTGACAAGGATGACCATAGCCTGATACTCGCTGTCCTTCATATGGATACCGGCGAGCCTGAGCCGGGCATTTATTTTTTGAAGGTTTTTGGGCGTTTTCGGAATCAGTTTGGAAATTCCAACAATAATGCGATTTACAAACGGTTTTAAAATGCGGTCAAAAAAAGAAACATCTGTACTTTCTTCATTTAGGGAGTCCGATCCGCCTGAATTAATTGCGGCCATTCTTTTCTGAAGACGTTCCGCTTTCATTTCTTTTCTGCCAAAAAACAGCAGAACCAGAAGATAGGCCAAAACTCCGCTGCATATTGCCTGCATATTCTCTACCTCAAAAACGGATATTTACGATCTTGCGAATAACGAGAAAACCTATGATTTCCATAAATACTCCCACTACAAGCATCATGATTCCCATCGGGTTCTGATAAAGTTGCGCTGAATAGCCAGGTGAAATAATATTCATCACCAGGAAAAGGAACACGGGCAGGATACTGATAATTGCTCCCGACATTCGCCCCTGCGCGGTCAGCGCTTTAATTTCTTTTTGAATCTGAATACGATCATGGATTGTCTCGGAAATTTTACTTAAGATTTCCGAGAGATTTCCTCCAACCTGACGCTGAATCAGGACCGCCGAATTCATAAGCCGCAAATCCCGGCTCTGCATTCTTTCCGCCAAAGAATTGAGCGCCATATCGACGGGAACTCCCAGGCGCACTTCCCGGATTGCTTTTAAAAATTCTTCCCCGATCGGCGGCGGCATATCGTTTGCAACACTTTCCAGTGACTGCTCAAAAGTAAAACCGGCACGGAGACTGTTCGAGATAACCAGAAGCGCATCTTCCAGTTGGCGGTTGAATAAAGACAACCGTCTTTTCTGCATTCTGCTCACATAAAGCGGAGGTGCTGCCACCCCAAGGACGACAAGAAGCAGCGATACCCATAATCCCAAGAAGAAAGAAGCGATAACCGGTGGAACGATAGAAACACAGGCCCATAACAGGATAAATTCATCTGGCGTGAGGGGAATGCCGGCCGACGCCAATCCGGAGGCGATTTTTTGCGGGATATTTAAAAACCTGAGATTTATTTTCCTATGAATGCTTTTTCGGGAAGAATCCCCTGCAGCACCTTCTTTTGCGGCAAAGAAAGCAATACGGCGTTTTACGCGAAAATTCTTCTTTGAAGCGTGCATAAGGAGCAGGCTGACGAAACAATACACCGCAACCGCAGAACTTATGGAAAGAATATATTTCATGGAATTCCCCCATTTCTGTCAAAATTACGACACTTCACGGAACCATTCATCCCGGACGGGAATTCCCTGCTCCAAAAGCCGTGCGGCAAGATGGGGCCGTATGCCTGTGGGGGAAAACCTGCCTTTAATCTTTCCGTTTCCGTCGTAGCCCTCTTCGCGGAAAGTAAATACATCCTGAAGGGTAATCACATCGCCTTCCATGCCCACAATTTCAGAAATATTGACGATTTTCCTACTGCCATCCCGGAATCTTGCCTGATGGACAATAAGATCAAGCGCAGATGAAATCTGTTCCCGGATCGCACGGACAGGTAATTCCATTCCCGACATCAGCACCATTGTTTCAAGCCTTCCAATCAAATCCCGGGGAGAATTCGCGTGTGCAGTAGTAAGCGACCCATCATGCCCCGTATTCATCGCCTGAAGCATATCCAGCGTTTCTCCGGAGCGGACCTCACCCACGATAATCCGATCCGGCCGCATACGCAGGGAATTTCGTACAAGGTCGCGAATGGTAATGCGTCCTTTCCCTTCAACGTTCGCGGGCCTGCTTTCCAGCGTAACAACATGGCGCTGCATCAGCTGAAGTTCGGCGGAATCTTCAATGGTAATAATGCGCTCATTTTCCGGGATAAAATCAGACAGGACATTCAGCAGGGTCGTTTTTCCGCTGCCTGTTCCGCCGGAGACAATGATATTTGCCCGACCTTTTACACATGCCTCCAAAAAAGAGGCCATCGGGTAAGAAAGGGAATTTACATTGATAAGGTCGCTGATCTTGAGCGATCTTTTCGGGAATTTTCGAATTGTGATGGTCGGGCCGCTCAAGGCAAGCGGAGGAATAATCGCGTTGACACGCGAACCGTCGCGAAGCCTGGCGTCAACCATCGGGCTGGATTCATCGCATCGTCTGCCAACGGATGAAACAATTCGATTGATCACGTTTATGACCTGGGCGTTATCGCGGAAAACGCTTCCAAGCGGCTCGATTCTGCCGCCCCGCTCAACATACACATTGCGGGCCCCGTTAACCATGATTTCCGACACGGTATCATCCCGTAAAAGGGACTCAAGCGGTCCCAGCCCCGCTACGTCGTCGAAAATCTCCTGAACGACCTGATTCTGTTCCGACCTCGTCAACGGTACATTTTGCCTTGAAACAATATTTTGTATGGATTCTAAAAGATCAGCCGAAGAAATCGTTTCATCCCCGTCATTTCCGAATTCGCCGGAATTAACCAGCTCAATGACCTCCTGATGAACTTTTTCCCTCAGCTCCGCATACTTGTCAAAATCAACTTTACTTTGATTTCCCCGATAAGCATTATCCGGCTCAATCTGTTGCGTTTTCTCCAACCTTTCCAATAAACCCATGCATTCTTACCTCCAAAACACACGCCTTTGCTTTTTCTTCTGCTTTACGGTTTTGCTGCCGTCCGCATTTAATTCTTCGTCAATGTGCGCTGCAATTTCTTCAATATCGCGGCTGATTTTATTTTTTGGAAATCCGGTAATAAGAGGTATTCCTTCATTTATAGCAGACACAGCAGCTTTCTCGTCATTTTCCACGCTGTGCCAGATTGGACAGCCTAAAATCCTCTCAACATCTGTCTTTGTGATATCCGTCTGTGAATCACGGTTAAGAATCAGCCTGATTTTCTCTTTCTGCTTGAGGGAACCGATAAGATCAATCCCTTTTTGAGAATTCCGCAGAACAGCGATATCCAACCCAGTAACAAACATAATCAATGTCGAGGAATCAATACAGGACAGGTTGATGTCGCTGAACAGGGTTGCTGTATCGATTACAATGTAGTCGAAATAAGCGCGAAGCGCCGTGATGATTTTCTCAATCTGCCATGCAGATATATTCTCTGCGTATTCCGGACTTTTGGGGGCGCACAAAACATTTACGCCGGACGAATGGATGGCAAGGTGCCTGCGGATTGTGTCGGCCGTGGGGTTATTCTGTTCTTCCAGAAGATCGGATAATGTCTCATAGGAATGCAAGTTCAGGAAAATCCCAATATCCCCGAACTGCATATCCAGATCCAGCAATGCAACGCGCATTCCCCGGCTGGCGAGACTAACGGCAAGGTTGACCGCCAAAGTTGTTTTCCCAATACCGCCTTTCGCCCCGAAAACCATGATGATCCGTGATCGGACATTGGCTTCCGCCCCTTTTTGCAAAACCGATAACCGTGCGGTTTCATTGGCGAAAATGTTCTTTAAATGGTTTGCCAATTCGGACCCTTCCATAGAAGCAGGAAACACATAATGAACTCCCACGTGCATTGCCCGCTGCAGGACTTTCATATCGGGATTTTCCGCCAGCAGAACGGGAATACAGCGGGGGCGCAGCAAATAAATCTGTTCGCAGATTCGGAAAACCACATTTCCCTGATCCACGTGCAAAACGACAACGTCCGGGTTGGAAGAACTGATCTCATCCAATACGCGCGCTTCTGCCTGCACGGTTCCGACTATGGAAATATCACTATCATGTTGAATCATCCGCTGCATATTCGCCAAATTTTCCACCCGGCCAACCAGCAATACCTTGATCTTCATGGCTCTTCTTCCTTTATCCCATAATATCCTGAATGGTTACACTCTTAACAGCCGCCGTATTCTTGTCCTCCTGAGGGCGCAAAACAAGCCTGAGGCTGTTGTTGCCTTTCACTCGGCCATACGTTGACACCGCCAGCGACAGCTTCTCCGCATCCAGGGGTGTAACGGACAGCGTCACATCCTCGTAGCCGGATGAACCTTTCGAATCCGTTCCACCGCCGAGCGCAATCACTTCTATATTCTGCAAAAAAGTAACCGCCTTGCTGTTCTTTTTATTCTTCTCATCGGAAGACACTACGATAATATCGACCCGGTTCCCTACTTTTACCATATCGGCAATTCCCGTTTCGGAATCCACCGTAAGCGTAATTGCCCGCATTCCATTCTTGAGAGTATAGGCAAGTCCGCTTTCCGAAGGTTTTGTAAATCTTCCTTTCAATAGCGGCTCCTGTGCAACTATACTGGCATTGGAGTACTTCCCCACCACATCGCTTTTTGTCAGAACAGTATCCGGCAGCACGAGACTGCTCGGAATCTGCTTTTCGGCAACCATGTCGTCTGTAATCTGCGTCTGGGCGGGAATATTTTTCGCCGCCACCAGCACCGTCATCATAGCTTCCTGCTTTGCCGCCTCATTGTTCCCGCTGAAAAAGGAATAAACCAAAAAACAAGTCAGCAAAGCTGCTATACCCGCAATGATACGGACTTTTTTCATATACCTTCCTCCTGCCGGTTTTCCTGTTCTTGATTATGCATTTCCCATCTTGTTTTGACTTCTATGGTTTCCATACTCCTGCCGAGTTTTCGACATCTCCGTAACCATGGATTGTAACCCGGATCTTCTGTTCACGAAAACCAAGAATACTTAATGCCTTATATTGATACGTATCCGTCAGATAGATGTTCATCTCATAATATCGGTGTGTATATGTCGATTCATTTTCCAAATCGGCAAAGTCAACCGTGACCTGATCCGCGCGCAGCCCGTTTTTCACCGCATAATCCTTTGCAAGCCTCTCCAAAGTTTCGGCTGGATGCGTCGAATTTTGGAGAACCGTTTCATTGTTAAGCCTTGCTTCGCGAATCACATTTCCGACTTCCTTCAAGCGCAGCTGTTGATAGTACAGCATTCCGGCGTCGGTAGCAAAACTTGTAAAAAGCATGAGAGCCACAAATAAAAATGCAAAAAGAACGCTGATGCTTCCCTTTTCATTTGTCTTCTTTTCCAACATGAATCAAACCTCAAAACAATTTCAAGAATTGACGGAATCACTTTTATGTATTGCGGTCTTTGAACGTTAATACTCTTTCTTTGTTGATGCTTTTATGCAAAGTCAGATTTCCGTTAAACAATGTTTTGGCGACCGGGGTAAGTAACGGAACTTCATAATTCACATCAGCCTTTACTGTAATGAGCCGCCATTTTCGTAGGCTTCGCCTTGTCCCTCCATTCGCAGCCGGAAGATAATACTGCTGGTACTGGGTTCGTATATCAACAGAAGGATTGGAAATTGTCAGGTTGCTTTTCTTTAAAGTGGAATCCTCCAACATTTTCCCGACAATCAGCGATGCTGCCTCCCTCCCGTACACAGACACAGGGTAATCTTCGGAGCGGTCGGTGATAGTAACGCCCCATTCCGCCTGCCGAGCCGCATGATTAAACGTGATAGATTGGTGCATAATCCATGAAAAATCGATAATTCCAAAACATATAAGCAGAAAAAATGGTAGAACAAGTGCAAATTCCACCAAGCTCTGCCCTTTTTCATCTTTTCTTCCAAGAAAACCGCCCATGTGTTCACTTCCCATTTATCCGTTATACCCGTTTATATAAACCTGACCGGTAAACGTCGAAGAAAGCGTAACCGCTTCCCCCGCAATCATTGCCATAACGGGCGTTGCCATCTTCATGCGATAATTTACGGATATGGTTGCGTCAAAATAATCGTAATAGCTCGTTCTGTCAACAAACCCATACCAGCTGTTCGCATGGTATGTATAATATTTTCGCTGAACATCCCCGCCGGAAGAACGGACTTGAAACTGACTGAAATCGAGCTGGTCCCCGTACTTTTCATACAGCTTGCTTTTTATGACATCCGGATTCAGGTCGGACTCCTGTTTCATACTTCTTACGCTGTCGGAAGCAGCATTCTGCAGGATGATTTTGTAATTAATCATTCTACCAAGATCAACAGCCGCTCCCAATATGATCAGAAGAACCGGCAGTACCAGAGCAAATTCCACCAAACCCTGCCCGCGTTCTCCATACATTTTTAAAAATCCATTTCTGCTCATAATACAATTCCTATGTCTTGCTTGTTCAATACTCATGAATATGACTTACTATTCTTTAACTCCCCGTCATTTTTCAACAAATGCTTCATACCTTAATCAATTGAGAAAGAGAGAGAATCCCTTTTGTATGAAAGGGGTTCCCCCTCTTGCTCCGCATCTTTTGTTTGAAAATTACTTGGTAGAAGTATTTCCGGCAATTTTACCTGCCATATCATTGAACATACCTTGAAGCTTAGTACCAATGCCTGACATTGCGCCCATAACTACAACAGCAATCAAGGCAAGGATCAGGCCATACTCCACCATTCCCTGGCCGCTTTCCTCGTTTGCAAGCCAGTTGAGCATGTTTTTCATGTCTATTCCCCCCCTTCCCTAAAATAAATTTATTTCAAAAATTCACCCTCCGGTGATTTTTGACGAAAGAAATTATTGTCTTAATGGGGTAAAGCTTGCCCCACCGTGTTACAAGTTCTCTCCAGCATTTTTCTCGCTTCACTCGAATAGGCTGAAAAACCTGCCATTGCCGCAAGAATTACCAGACTAAGTATAAGGCCGTATTCCACCATACTCTGTCCATCTTCCTGTTCCAAAAAGGCTCCCAACAAATGAACCACCCACTTTCTTTCAGAAATTATTTCAAGCGGCAAATACGCCGAATAGAAAACCGATCATGATAAATCCACACATCGGGAAAAGGCTGGTGAGCGTTAGCTTTTTCAGCAGCAATCCGCCGACGCAATAAATAATCAGCGCGGCAGACATATATAGTAACGAGGTCATGACTGCCGGAAATCCCACGACAACAGCTGTCGATAACGCCAGTTTGATATCTCCTGCCCCAATGCCATTATAAAATCCCTTTCTTCTGCAGAAGATTACATAATAAATCAAGAAAATACCTATAACTAGTGCACACGCTTCCACAGACTCTAAAAGTCCATATATTCCATTCACCAGAAAGCGGTAGGCAAGCCCGAAAACAACCAGCGCCAAACAAATCTCATTCGGGATAATGCGGATTTTATGGTCAATTACGGTGGCAACGGCCGTAATGGCAACAAAGGCACAAAGAAAGAGAGACCTTGCAGAGAATATCTGGTAAGATATCCCGCTAAAAACGAAGAAAAAGCCAACAGAAACCGCAAGTTTGACAGTATTGCCAAATTCCAGTTTGCCCGGTAGCTCTCTGCCTTTCTGTCCGCACTTTCTCACTATCAGGGAATTTACTATATCGGGAAAATACAAACCGAACAGAAACCCGACAACCCCCGCTGCGCATGCAAAAAGTATTTTTAACATCTTTATACCCCAACCCCTGCAAACAAAAATAAAAGCCCACAACTTAACCAGTTGTGGGCTAAAGAGATACATTCAAAAATGCTCTCTATGCACAAAAGGAAACCGGCTGTCATGGGACGTCATCCTTTAGACCCTATGGCTTAGCGTCCTTATCTTTCGATAAGTTTGCATAAAAAAAATCCGCAATGGTATAAAGCCAATTGCGGATAGAAAAATTCGTCCAAAAATCCTTGCAAAAGGGAACTGGCTGCCATAGATTATAAAATCCTTAGGCCCTATAGTTTAGCGTCTTTGCCTTTCGACAAATTTGCACCTTAATATGTAATTTTCTTTTTGATTCGTCCTAATTATATATCAAGAAATTCGTCCTGTCAATAGTTCCACTAAATAATTTTTAAAAATCATTAATACAAAAGTATAGAAAGGTTCATTTATTTTAAAACCGCGGCGCCGATGATTCCCGCATCGTTTCCAAGCTTGGCCTACAACCGAATCCCTCCCCGTCCCCTGCGCGGAAGCGATCACATCCAAGCGTTCTTTAGTCAGAGCCTCCGATTTCTTCTGTATTTCCGCATATTCCGTTCTGGTCACATCATAAACATCTTTTATGGCGGAACCCGGAAGAATGTCATGGAATTGGTTCAGAAGAACCGTCCGCCACATAGTGCTGATTTCTTCCGCCGGATATGCGACGCCGTATTCTTCCGCCCAAACGGAAATCAGTTCCAGATTCATTAGTGCAAATTTGCTTTTGCGGTTGCCGCGTTTGTTCCTCGCCATGGAGGTATAAGTACCCCTATGGTATTCCAGATATAATTCACCGACCCATCAGCATCCCATTATAAGTCGTAAAAAAGCTGTCTTTTTCCTGATCAACGCCTTTTGTCGTGACAGGTGTGTAAAAATCGGCGTGCCGTCAATCCCGAACTACCAGAAAGTCACGGCAGCGCGCCGCACCAGTTTTCCATACAGAATTAATTATCGATCAGATGGTGCTGGTACCACTTATCCCCATGGAACCGCAGTAGGAATATGAGTCCGCGCACGCCCCATTCGCAAATCATGGCAACCCAAACGCCGACAATCCCGAACGAAAGCACGATCCCCAAAACATACCCAAGCACCACGCGGAGCAACCACATGGTGAGCATGGAAGAAATGGACGTAAATTTGGAATCCCCCGCGGCACGAAGCGCAGCTGGGGTTAAAAAGCTGATGGACCATACCGGTATATTTGCCAGCGTAGTTATCCACATGATCTGGATAATCGTGGGGACAACCGCCTCCGGCGGATGGAACAGGGTCAAGAGCGGGCGTATAAACGGCATGATCAGCAGCATGGTCACCGCAAAGGACAGCGACGACAGCCAGAGGAAGGAGCGGATGAATTTCCGCGCATCCTGAATATCCCGCCGTCCCATGCACTGGCCGACCACGGTAACCGTCGTCAGGATCAAGGCGTTTGCCGGAATCTGAAAAAGCCCGGCAAGGGAGTTGCAGATCGCGTTGATATCCATGGCATAAACGCCAAGCTGAACAATAAAGGTTTGCGTCAGAATTTTCCCACCGTTAAAGAACATCTGCTCGGCGGCAAACGGAATCCCGACAAAGAAAATCCGTTTCAGCATGGATGTACTAATCTGCAGGGCGTCCTTCACTTTAAAATGGACGGTGGTATCGCCCTTCAGCAGGTAATAAATCGAATAGCCAGCACCTACATAGCGGGCGATATTCAGGGAAATGACCATCCCGAAAACACCCATATGTAAAATCGTAATAAATACAAAGTTCAGAACAACATAGCAAAGGTTCATCGCAAGAGAAAGCCGGAGGGAGGATTTTGTTTCGCCCACGCCGCGAAGAGCGCCGCAGACCGCTTCTACTGTCCCTATGCCGCAATAGGACAGGCAACTTCCCAGTAGATATACTTTTGCATTTTCGAAAACTTCGGCATCCGCTTTTCCGAACAACAGGTTCAGCGTCGGGGTATGGAAAACGCCGACCGCCGCACTAATTACAAAAGCCAGAAGAAATACGGAAGTCAGCGAATTGGCCGCGGCTTTCGACACCATGGCGTCGTTCCCGCTTCCCTTATACTGCGCAACAACCACGGTGCCACCTGTCGCAACGGCAATAAGAACATTGACTAAGAATATGTTTAGAGAATCCACCATGTTTACGGCGGCGACCGCCGCCACACCGGAAGAGCTGATCATCGCGGTATTCAGCAGGCTCAGACAAATGATAAACGCCTGATCAACTAAAATCGGTAAAATAATAGAAATTACTTGGCGATAATGGATGGATTCTCCAGAAAAGTGTTTGTTAAGAAATTGGTCGGTTTTTGTTAAAAATTCGGTCTTTGTCACACAATCACATCTTTATATTGTATTTCTTCTATCTTAACATAATTATCTGCCTATTAACAGTTTATACCGCAAAATTAGTCAACAAATTCCGACCCGTTTTTTCATTAGAAATTGGCTATCCGGGGAAAACTAAAAAGCTTTCATTTGAACAAATTTTTGTATTTTACATATAATAAGGGTAAGAAAGCCGCTTTCCAATAAAAATCCCGTTTGATAAAACCACATTAGTTGTATGCCGATTTAGAATAAAAAAGCTCCGGCAATCCTGCCGGAGCCCGAATAAGAATCCAATCCATTAAATAAACATCGGAACCACCAATTTCTTGTTTCTGTTAGAGCTGCGTACTTAACTGTATTTTGGACTCACCCCTTAAAATGTCCTAAACGAACCGCTTTTTAAGAAAGCTTAAAAACGGGTTGCAAAATCGTGTCGCTAAGACCCTAACCAATGTATGGAATTCTGAATGCTCAATGATTTTCCCCTTTCAATTGTGAAAAGGATTCCAAAACATTCCTCTTTAAATTTACACTATTCAGGAATTAACGCTGTGCCCAACGAACTGGATACTGCGTTTCTGAGGATATTTTACTGCCCATTGGACCCACCCCTTTCAAGAAGATCGATTTTTCCGGCGCTACCTTCCCCTGCTTTTTCATGGCGCCATTCTTGTGGTGCCACCTTAATTAGCAGTTTTTCGAACGCCGTCCTTAATCATCCCTCTCTCTTTCCTGATTATATTATAACTGATTTCTAGTAAATGTCAATATAATTTTTAATAAATTCTTGAAATTTTTATTTATTCTTTTGTATCTGAATTTTCCTGTTGACTTCGACAGGTCGGCAAGGTAGAATAACTATAGACAAATTAAACAAGAGGAGATGACCCCTGTGAACGACGAGTATGGTGCGGATTTAATTACCCTAGTCGACGACGAGGGCGAAGAGCACGAATTTGAAGTCTTGGACGTAATTGATAACGATGACGGCTGTTTCTACGCGTTACTGCCGACATTTGAGGATCCGCAGGACAAAGTCGACGCGGAGGGTACCTACTATATCTTTGAAGCGATCGATGAGAATGGCGAGCAGCAACTTGCCGAAGTCGAAGACGAAGAACTTCTTGATAAGCTGGCGGAGCTTTTTGAAAGCCGTTTCGAGGAGCTTTACGATTCCGAAGAGATCGACGACGAATAATGATGGACGCTTTCACCCTGCCTGGTGCGCGGACCGTTGCAAAATAACCCTACAAAATGATAATAGGGAGCATGCGCTCCGGTGGCGGACTTCAGACCTCCCGGCTTTTGCCGGACGAAGGGAGTATGAAACCATTGGGCCAGCACCCACCTGCTTGACGGTAGCAGGTTATTTAAGCACATTACGGCCAGGCGGGATTAATTTAAAAAGCAGTAAAGCTTCTGAGTTTTCAGAAGCTTTTTCTTTTCTGGGAAGTACGGTTGAGCGGCGATGTGCAGGCGGCAAAGGTGTTTCTTCGTTTCAGCAAGGAAGTATTCGAGGCATTTCGCGACGCTGTCCGGGCAAAAAAACGCCGGTCAGATATATATTTTAAAGAAATCCCATGGTTCCATAAGACAGTCCGTGAATTCTGTCTCTACACACAGCCGAGCGGATACGATATAATTTGTTCTGTCAGAAGGGAGAAAACAAGATGAGCGAATATGAAATTATAACGGATTCTACAACGGATCTTTCCCCTAAACTCATAGAAGAACTGGATATTCAGGTAATTCCGATGACCTTTACGATAGGAGATGTATCTTACAGCAATTACCCGGACGAACGCGAACTGTCCTCCCGCGACTTTTATGAGCGCCTTCGCAATGGGGAAACTTCCACCACAAATCAAATCAGCCCTGTAACCTTTACCGAATATTTCGAACCGGTTTTGCAATCCGGCAAGGATGTCATATACATCGCCTTTTCCTCGGGGCTGAGCGGTACTTATAATAACGCGCGGCTAACCGCAGAAGAGCTTTCCCAAAAGTACCCAAACCGGAAAATCTTCACCGTCGACACGCTGGCCGCGTCCATGGGTGAGGGACTTTTGGCATATTACGCAGCGAAAATGCGTAAAAACGGCGCTTCCATTGACGAAGTACGCGACTGGCTGATCGAAAACAGGGGCCGCCTTGCCCACTGGTTCACGGTGGATGACCTGAACCATTTGAAGCGCGGCGGGCGGGTATCCGGTGCGGCGGCGTTGGTCGGCACGATGCTTGGGATTAAGCCCGTGCTGCACGTTGACAGCGAGGGGCACCTGATTCCGGTTGAAAAGGTACGGGGCCGCCGGCAATCGCTGGATGCGCTGATACACCATATGAAGCTTACTGTGGAAGATCCGGATAAACAGATGATCTTTATCAGCCATGGCGATTCCCTGGAGGACGCGGAATACATAGCAGAGCAGGTTCGAAAAAACTTCCATGTAAAATCCATTGAAATCAATTCCATCGGTCCCGTCATCGGGGCCCATTCCGGCCCGGGCACCATTGCCCTCTTCTTTCTTGGGAAAAACCGCGATTAAACACGAAAGAAAAAAAGCGAATTCAGAGGATAGAATAAAACAGTAAAAAGGGGCAATTAGTCCAATTGGACTAATTGCCCCTTTTTTGTATAAACGGTTTTGCAGAAAGCACTTTACCGCGTTTCTGATTTTTACGGAAGTTCAGATAGTCTTGTAAAATGATCGTTGCGGCAACTGCATCCACTACCGCCTTGCGCTTCTTCCCGCGTGTGTCGGTATCGTTCAGAAAGCTATGGGCCGTAATGGTAGTGCCGCGCTCGTCACGCATTTCAACTGGAACGGAAACCTGTGTTTTCAGCAGTTCGGCAAAGGCGCGGGCATTTTTGGCGCTCTCCCCTTCGCTGCCGTCCATATTCCGGGGCAGGCCCACCACAATACACTTCACATTTTCTTCTTTTACGCGTGCGGCAATCGCCTGCGCAAGGCGTTCCCTGCTGCGCTCGCTGATCACGCCCGCGGGGGACGCCAGTATTTCGTTTTCATCGCAAATGGCAAGCCCCGTACGGGCAAGTCCCAAATCAACAGCCAGTATCTTCATGAATCCCTCCGCGCCGCGCATTTTTCAGGATTTCTTTTCTTCCACCATGCGCCCTTTCCGTTTTCATACATTTCTGGCGGCAGATGGGACACGTCGTTCATCAGCACCACATTGCAGTGCATCTCGTCATCAAAATCAACGATGCTGACCGCCGTATTATACAAACCGGGGACTTCCCGCATTTCTTCAAGAGGCTTATTCAAGGCGTGGCACAAAAAGTTGCGGATTGCACAGCCGTGCGAAACACAGCAAACGGTTTTGCCCTTATTTTTCTGCACGATGCCGGTAACGGCTTTCCACATCCGGTCATACACCATGCTGGCGGGTTCACCGTTTGCCGGGCAAAAAGCGCCCGGATCCGCGTACCATTTTTCGATTTCCTCTGGGTAAAGCTCCGCAAGCTCGCTCCAGGACTTTCCTTCAAAGTCGCCGCCGTCCATTTCGCGGAGCATAGGCTCGATTTGAAGCGGCAAGTTATGGTAACGGTTAATCGCTTCCGCCGTTTTGCGGGCACGCTTCAGATTGCTTGCGTAGATCGCGTCAATCGGCGTATTGCGAAAACGAAGCGCCAAAAGCTCCAACTGCTCTTTGCCGTGCCCGCTGATGTCACAGTCCGTGCTTCCCTGAAACACGCCCAAGGTGTTCCCTACTGCCTCACAGTGACGTACCAAAATAATTCGCGTCATGAATAAACCTCCCATTCGTTCTAAGTCATTCGTCTATGTATCCGATTCGAATTTACCATAATTGAACCTGTCCGGTCAAGTCCGAAACCGTGCTTATCCGGCTGCGGTCAAGGTAATCGTTCAGCCCGTCAAGAATCTTTACCGGGGCGTACGGATCCGAAAAAAACACCGTGCCAATCTGCAGCGCCGAATCGCCCGCCAGAAGCATTTCCACAGCGTCCTGCCATTTTGAAATGCCGCCCATGCCAACAATCGGGATTTTCACCCTGCGGTACGCCTGATTCACCATACGGACCGCCACCGGGAAAAGCGCCGGGCCGGACAGCCCGCCGGTATTGTTCCGGATAATCGGGCGGCGCGTCTGAATATCGATGCGCATTCCTGTCAGGGTATTGATCATGGAAATCGCGTCCGCACCCGCGCTTTCGGCGGCCGCCGCAATTTCAGAAATATCGCTTACATTCGGCGAAAGTTTCACCATCAGTGGCTTTTTGCAATGCTTCCGTACTGCTTTGGTAATGCCTTCCACCCCGGCGCAGCTTGTGCCGAACTGCACGCCCCCTTGTTTCACATTCGGGCAGGATATGTTCATTTCAATCATATCTACTGCGGTACCCGACAGCTTTTCTGCCATCTCGCAATATTCTTCGGGCGTATTTCCCGCAATATTCGCAATAACCGCTGTGCCCTGCTCTTTCAGCCAGGGCAGGTCGTTTTCAATAAAATGATCCACGCCGGGGTTTTGCAGCCCCACGGCGTTCAGCATTCCGCCCGGCGTTTCCGCGATGCGCGGAGGCGGATTGCCGGGACGTTCTTTTAAGGTGATTCCCTTGCAGGAGATTCCCCCAAGGGTTCGAAGAGGATAAAACTCAGCAAATTCCCGCCCGAAGCCAAAGGTTCCGGACGCGGCAATCAGCGGGTTTTGAAATTCCACACCGGCAACGGTTACTTTCAAATCTGCCATGCTTATCCCTCCCACACTACGTTTTCAGCGTTAAAAACCGGGCCGTCCTTACAGACATGGCCGTAATATTCCCGCCCGTCTTTCTTGAGCCTGCACGCGCACCCAAGGCAGGCGCCGATTCCGCAAGCCATGCGCTCTTCCAGGGAAATCTGGCAGGGAACCTTCCGTTCGGCGGCTAACTTGCACACTGCTTTCAGCATCGGCGCAGGGCCGCACGCGTAGAGAACGTCGAAATCCAAATCCTCCAGCAAATCGGTCACAAAGCCGTGATGCCCGCAGGAGCCGTCGTCGGTGGCAACCCACACACGGTTCCCGTTTTTCTCGAAGTCCTCTTTTAAAATAATGCTTGCCTTATCCCGGAAGCCAAGCACCGCTGTGGCGTTTTCGCCAAAGGGCTTCGCCGCTTCCAACAGAGGGGGCACGCCGATGCCGCCGCCGACAAAAACCGCTTTGCGGCAGGTGTCGCCGAGCTCGTAACCGGTGCCGAGCGGAGCAAGGATATTCAAAAAATCCCCTGCCTTTGTTTCCGCCAGCCAAGCCGTGCCTTCCCCGCGAACCTGAAAGACAAAGCGCAGGGTTTTTGAGGAGCGGTCAATGCCGCAGATGGAAATTGGGCGGCGCAGGGTCTTTCCGGGCACGTAAATCTGTGCGAACTGCCCCGGGCGCGCCGCCTCGGCGAGCGGCCCCGCCTCGACGGTCAGATCAAACACATCGTGTGAAAGCTGCTTTTTTTCCGCAATCCTGCAAAGCATTACATCGTATTTCATCGGTTCACTCCTGTTCCTTCTTTTCCTCGGTTAAGGGCGGGACAGCCCGCCGATTTCCCCGACGATTTCATCGCGCATCCGGACGGCTTCCTTCGCGGCTTCCTTGGCGTAATCCTGTTCCGGCATGCCATTTTTCTTCCATGCGGTCATAATGGAACGGGAAGCGTTGATAACCGCGCCAAGGCCGTTCTGATCAAACGCGGGCGCGACATCCTTCGCGCCGCCGCCCTGTGCGCCGTAGCCCGGAACCAGAAAAAAGGTATGGGGCAGGCTGCGGCGAAGCTCCCGAAGCTGTTCGGGGTAAGTCGCGCCGACAACCGCGCCGACACCGCTGTAGCCGTATTTTCCCGGAAGGGCTTCACCCCATTTTTCACAGAGGCCGCCAACGGTGCTGTAAAGCGTTTCGCCGCTCTCGAAAACCTGATCCTGGAGCTCGCCGGAAGAAGGGTTCGAGGTTTTCACCAGTATAAAAATTCCTTTATCCTGCGCTTTGCATACGTCTAACAGCGGGGTTACCCCGTCGGATCCGAGGTACGGGTTGACGGTCAGCGCATCGCCGCCAAACGGCTCCGGCGTTTGGAAGCCGACCGCAACGGAACCGAGATGCGCCTGGGCGTACGCCTGCATCGTTGTGCCGATATCATTGCGCTTTCCGTCGGTAATGACGAACATACCCTTTTCCTTCGCATAAACGATCGTTTCATGCAGGGTTTTTACCCCCTGCCATCCGTATAATTCGTAATACGCGCATTGCGGTTTAATAGCCGGAACAATCCCACACAGCGCGTCGATCAGGCCCTTGTTAAATTCAAGAATTGCGGCGGCCGCACCCTCCAGCGTTTCGCCGTACTGCGCAAACGCCTTCTCTTTAAGGAAAGCC
Organism: Caproiciproducens galactitolivorans; assembly: GCF_029266045.1. Classification (NCBI taxonomy): domain Bacteria; kingdom Bacillati; phylum Bacillota; class Clostridia; order Eubacteriales; family Acutalibacteraceae; genus Caproiciproducens; species Caproiciproducens galactitolivorans. The sequence continues at coordinate 66,402 of NZ_JAJUFJ010000002.1, forward strand.
GGGATATAGTCCAGCTTGGGGTCAAGCCCTGCTACCGTTGGGTTTTTGCACTCCAGAATACCTTCGATTAATCTGTCTAATGCCATTGCGTTTCCTCCATTTTTTCACGTCTTGTTTAAAACAACGAATGTTTATGTAAACATGGCCTCCATTCTTTATTCCCTGTAAACAATCTTTCCCCGGCAGACGGTCATCTTGACCCTCCCGATCAGTTCCCTTCCCTTAAAAACAGCGTTCCGGCTCTTGCCGTGCAGGCGGCTTACATCAACCGTCCAGCGTTCTTCCGGATCAAACAGAACTAGATCAGCGGGCGCCATTTCTTGTAATGTCCCGGCATTTAAGCCTAGCAGTTTTGCCGGAGCGGTACTCATCAGGCTTATAAGCTCCGCCATTGTGATTATACCGATATGAACCAGATAGGTGATGCCTGCGGCAAGGCTGGTTTCCATGCCGATACTCCCGTTCGGCGCGGCAAGGAAATCCTCCTTTTCCTGCGGCGTATGCGGCGCGTGGTCGGTGGCGATTGTATCGATTGTCCCGTCCCGAAGCCCCTCGATCACAGCGAGACGGTCCTTCTCCGTACGCAGCGGGGGGCTCATGCGGTAATCCGCGTCCCGCCGCAGCAGTTCTTCTTCCGTAAGTGCAAAATAATGCGGAGCGGTTTCCGCCGTTACCGGAACGCCGCGCCGCTTTGCGTCGCGGATCAGCGCAACGGATGCTGCGGTGCTGACATGGCAGATATGAACCGGAACGCCGTAAGCCGCCGCCAGCGCAATCTCCCGCGCGGTGCCACAGTCCTCCGCCGCGGCTGGAACTCCAGGAACCCCGAGCTTTTCGGACACCGCGCCCTCGTTCATCTTCCCTCCAGCGGAAAGGAATAAGTCTTCACAGTGGGATGCGACCTTCAGATGAAGGGAGGGCGCAAGGCGCATGGCCTGTCCCATCAGGCGGGAATCCACAACCGGGCGGCCGTCGTCGCTCAGCGCGATAGCGCCCGCTTCCCGCAGCGCCCTGAGGTCATTGATTTCCTCGCTTTTCAGCCCCTTTGTGATCGCCGCGGCAACATAAACGCGCGCGTCGGCTTTCTCCGCTTTTTCCCGGATATACCGCACCGTTTCCGGCGTATCCACCGGCGGATTGGTATTCGGCATACACAAAAGGCTGGTCACACCGCCCGCCGCCGCCGCGCGGCAGCCGGTGAGAATATCTTCCTTCTCCGTAAAGCCGGGATCGCGCAGATGGACATGCATATCGACAAGCCCCGGTGCGGCGGTCAGCCCGGCAGCGTCGATGACCTGCGCATCTTCACAGCAGATTTGTCCGCCCACCGCCGAAAACACACCGTCGGCAATCAGGATATCGCCGGGTTCGTTCCTTCCGCTTTCCGGGTCGAGAATAACTGCATTTTTGATTAAAATCCGGTTCATTTTCCACCAACTTTTCAATATTATCTGTTATTATACTATACTTTTCCCTGTTCGTAAATTAGGCCGAATCTTTGAAAAATCTCGGGTTTTCAAAATAAAATTGTACCATTTCCGCATCCCGCACCTTTGCACGGCAGCGGAGGGCGCCGCGATTTCCTAACGGGCTACGGGAGCAGAAGGAATTTCGTCAGCGCGAGAAGCTCGCGCATATAGCAGGCGGATAAAATATACCAAGGCGTTGCGGCATTGACTGCGCCGTGGGAAACGCCCAGGCTTTCCGCAATCCGGCCCGCGCGGTACTGGTGGTAATCGTCGGTTACAATGGCCAGATCGCGGCTCAAGCCGTTTTTGTCAATAACCGCAAGGGAATTTTGAAGATTCTCTCTTGTCGTCCTCGATGCATCCTCCGCAAAAATCCGCGAAGGCTCAATACCGCGCACGATCAGCTCCGCCCGCATAACGGAAGCCTCCGTTGCGAGTTCCCCCGCGCCTTTTCCCCCGCTGACAACACACTTTGCCTTTGGATTTGCTTTCAGATACGACGCGGCCGTTTCAATGCGAACCCGCAAATCTGCGCTGGGCTGTTTCCCGTTTACCTTACTGCCCAAAACCACCACCGTCGCACCGGCGCGCGGCTTCATTCCTACCGAGCCGTACACCATCAGCCCCGTAAGAAAAACAGCCCAACAGACACCAATGAGGAATACAACAAGGACGATACGGCAGGAAACGCGGAAAGGCCTGCTTTTCCTGCAAGCCGCACCGATTTTTCCGAAAAAAAACGAAGTCAGAAATACAACCGTACAAAGGAGAATCCCCGTTCCATTTCCGATGTTAAGCACCCCACAGTAAAAAGGAATCAAAAAACAAATCAAGCCGCATGCCGATAAAATAAGGAAGAAAATTCTTACGATCCGCTTCAGGATTATCACCTGCTTTCCTGCTGTTTTAATAATTCCATTTCTGATTATACCATCTTTTGCAGAAAAATGCTCCCGGAGGAAAAGTCCGGGAGCATTTGTTTTAAAATTTCTTTCTAGCCACGTAGGTAGTGTGTAAAATCTTGTGCGCCTTATGGCTGCCCGGGTTTTCAAGATACTCCTCGTAAAGAGTCTTGACAATCGGACTTTCATGGCTCTTGCGGAGAGGCAGGTTTTTATCCTCTTCATAAAGCGCCTTCGCCCGTTCGGCTTTCAAGTCGGTAAAGCTGCGAACGGCTGCGGGCTGAAGCGGTTGGCCGCCGCCGTTGACACAGCCGCCCGGGCAGCACATGATTTCAATAAAGTGATAGCCGCCCTCGCCGTTTTTCACCTTGCTGAGGATTTCGTTAGCGTTACTGAGTCCGCTGACCGCGGCAACCTTCACATCCATGCCGCCGATATGATAGACGGCTTCCTTGATTCCTTCGGTACCGCGGACTTCCTTATACTCAATGGAATCCAAGCTCTTGCCCTCCAGCGTATCGGCCGCTGTTCTGAGCGCGGCTTCCATTACGCCGCCCGTCGCGCCAAAGATAGCGGCAGCACCGGTGGTAATACCCAAAGCGGGGTCAAATTCCTCATCCGGCAGGCGTTCGAAATTGATGTTTGCCATCTTGATCAGGCGGGCAAGCTCGCGGGTGGTAATCGCGATATCGGTGTCCGGGATTCCGGCACCGGCCGCGTCCTGATTATCGCGCCTTGCTTCGAATTTCTTCGCTGTGCAGGGCATCACGCTGACAACCACAATCTTCTTCGGGTCGATGTTGTTCTTTTCCGCATAGTATGTTTTAATAATCGCGCCGGTCATCTGCTGCGGCGATTTGCAGGAAGACACGTTTTGCAGCAGCTCCGGATAATAGTATTCGCAGAATTTAATCCATCCCGGCGAGCAGGAGGTAATCAGCGGCAGCGGGCCGCCGTTCTTTACACGCTCGAGCAGCTCGTTGGCTTCTTCCATAATGGTGAGGTCCGCACCGAAATCGGTGTCGAATACCTTATCGAAGCCAAGGCGGCGCAGCGCGGCAACCATCTTGCCCTTCACATTCGTTCCGACCGGCAGGCCAAAGCATTCGCCAAGCGTTGCGCGGATTGCCGGGGCGGTCTGAACCACTACAAACTTTTCGGGGTCGTTGATGGCAGCCATGACCTCGTCGCACTGGTCGCGTTCCGTCAAAGCGCCGGTCGGGCAGCTTACGATGCACTGTCCGCAGGATACGCAGGGAACCTCGTTAAGCGGCTTTTCAAACGCGCAGGCGATGTGCGTGTCAAAACCGCGGCAGTTGGGACCGAGAACGCCGACGTGCTGGTCCGAACACGCCGCGACGCAGCGGCGGCAAAGGATGCACTTGGAGTTGTCGCGGATCAGATGCAGCGAGGATTCATCCTTCGACACGTCTGGCTTTGCGCCATCAAAGCGATCCGACTGCTCCACGCCCAGCTCGTTGCACAGGGTCTGCAGTTCGCAGCTTCCGTTGCGTTTGCAGGCAAGGCAGTCGCGGTTGTGCACCGACAGGAGCATTTCCAGCGTCATCTTCCTGGACTTCTGAATCGCAGGGGTATTGGTCAGAACCTCCATGCCCTCATTCACCGGATAAACGCAGGAGGCAACGAAGGAACGCGCTCCCTTTACCTCGACCACGCACATGCGGCAAGCGCCGATTTCATTGATTCCTTTCAGATAGCACAGGGTGGGGATGTCTATCCCGGCTTCCCTTGCCGCCTCTAAGATTGTGTAGCTGCTCGGCACTGAGAGGGGCATGCCGTTTATCTTTATATTCACCATATTTTCCATTAATGGCACACTCCTTTTTATCTCTTAATAATTGCGTTGAACTTGCACTTTTCCATGCAGGCGCCGCACTTAATGCATTTCTTTGTGTCAATCACATGCGGTACCTTTACGCTACCGGTGATCGCACCGACCGGACAGTTGCGCGCGCAGAGCGTACAGCCGCGGCACTTGTCCTCCAGGATATGATAGTTCGTGAGAGCCTTGCAAACGCCGGCCGGGCAGCGATGCTCGGTAACGTGCGCAATATACTCGTCGCGGAAATATTTCAAGGTGGAAAGCACCGGGTTCGGCGCCGTCTGGCCAAGGGCGCACAGGGAGTTTTCTTTCAGGTAGTAGCAAAGCTCCTCGAGACGGTCAATGTCCTCCAGCGTACCGTTGCCGCTTGTAATCTTGTCAAGCATCTCCAGCAGGCGCCTTGTGCCGATGCGGCACGGCGTGCATTTTCCACAGGATTCGTCAACAGTAAATTCCAGGAAGAATTTCGCAATATCGACCATGCAGGTCGTATCGTCCATAACGATCAGGCCGCCGGAGCCCATCATGGCGCCGATGGCAATCAGGTTGTCGTAATCAATCGGGACGTCCAACTCGGAAGCCGGGATACAGCCGCCGGAAGGACCGCCGGTCTGCGCCGCCTTAAATTTATGGCCGTTCGGAACGCCGCCGCCGATTTCCTCTACGATTTCGCGCAGAGTGGTGCCCATCGGCACTTCCACAAGGCCGGTGTGCTCAATTTTTCCGCCCAGAGCGAACACCTTGGTACCCTTGGACTTTTCGGTGCCCATGGAGGCAAACCAATCCGCGCCGTTCAAAATAATGCGGGGGATATTCGCGTAGGTTTCAACATTGTTTAAAATGGTAGGCTTCTGAAACAGGCCCTTCAAAGCCGGGAACGGCGGACGCGGACGCGGCTCGCCGCGCTTGCCCTCGATGGAGGTCATCAATGCGGTTTCCTCGCCGCAGACAAACGCGCCGGCGCCAAGGCGCAGGTCGATGTCAAAGTCAAATCCCGTATTGAAGATGTTTTTGCCCAAAAGGCCGTATTCTCTCGCCTGCTGAATGGCAATCTGCAAACGCTTAACCGCGATCGGATATTCCGCACGGACATAAATATAGCCATGTGTAGAGCCGATTGCATAACCGGCGATCGCCATAGCTTCCAGCACACAGTGCGGATCGCCCTCCAGCACGGAGCGATCCATAAACGCACCCGGGTCGCCTTCGTCGGCATTGCAGCAGACGTACTTCTGATCAGCCTGATTCTTTGCGGCAAAGCTCCATTTCAGTCCGGTCGGGAAGCCCGCGCCGCCGCGGCCGCGAAGTCCGGAAGCTTTTATTGTCTCAATAACCTGCTCTGGGGTCATTTCGGTAAGTACCTTGCCGAGAGCTGAATATCCGTCCACCGCAATGTATTCCTCAATACTTTCCGGGTTAATAACGCCGCAGTTGCGAAGCGCAACGCGGTGCTGCTTTGCGTAAAACGGCGTCTGGTTCAAGGATTTAATCGTATTGTCGTCTACAACGGTTTCCTTATACAGCAGGCGCTTGACAATTCTTCCCTTTAAGAGATGCTCCTCCACAATTTCTGGGATATCCTCCGGAGTCACCCTGCTGTAAAAAGAACCCTCCGGATAAACAATCATAATGGGACCGAGCGCGCAAAGGCCGAAGCATCCGGTGCGGATGACATTAACCTCTTTATCGAGTCCCTTTATTGTAATTTCTTCTTTGAGCTTTGAGATAATCAGCTCGCTGTTTGAGGAGGTACAACCGGTACCGCCGCAAACCAGTACATTGGAACGATACATGAATTCTGCCTCCTTATTATGAATTGGCGCCTATGGTAAACTCCGTTACCACGTTGCCGTTTACCAGGTGGTCGTTCACCACGCGTACCGCCTTTTCAGGCGTCATTTTTACATAAGTAACCTTATCCTGCCCGGGGGCCACAACCTCCACCACGGGTTCAAACTGGCAGATGCCGATGCACCCTGTTTGCGTTACGATTACATTTTGAAGGCCGCGCTTTGCAACCTCCTCGACTATTGCGTTTAAAACGGGACGCGCTCCGGCTGCAATCCCACAGGTAGCCATGCCGACCAGGACGCGGATCGCGTTGTCATTATTTTCACGAAGGATAACCTGGCTGCGTGCTTTATCCCTTATCGCCCGAAGTTCCTCTAAAGACTTCATCTGATGATTCCTCCTTTAATCTTTGGGTTTGTTCCGTAAGGTAGCCTTTGATCCACTCAGTTACTTCCGGGGAACTCAGCTTCACCTCATTTCCCAGCACAGCGCGCAACTCGCGTGTGTCCAGGGTGAATTCGCGCAAATCCACACGGCGATGGTAAACAAAATCCCTGTCTTCGTTGCAGGTGATCAAAAGCAGCACAGTAGAATTGATATCCCCGAGCGGAATCATATCCACGTGCGAAGGGACAAATTTTGCTGTTACCGTTGTTCCCACGCCTTTTTCAGACGTTATCTCAAGACTGCCGCCCGTCATTTCGGCCTCCATCTTGAAAAGCGGTACGCCCAGTCCCACCCGGCGCGTTTCCCGCGTTGTGAAAAAAGGGTCCGCCGCGCAGGCCGCCTGCTCGGCTGTCATGCCGGCACCATTGTCCGCGACGGTAATCGTCAGGCTGTCGGCATGTGTATTTTCACATATATCGATCACAATAAGCTTTGCACCCGCAGAAATTGAATTTTGTGCAATATCCATCACATTTAATGAAAGTTCGCGCATCTTATTCGTATTTCGCCAATACTTGTTCTACTTCTTCCGGGGTCATACGTCCGTAAACATCCCCGTTCACGGTCAGTACCGGAGCCAGACCGCACGCGCCCACACAACGGCACGCGGTCAGCGAAAATTTTCCATCCGGAGTGCATTCCTCCGGTTGAATGCCCAATATAGAAGTCAATTTGTCAAGTACAGCCGCAGCCCCTTTTACATAGCAGGCCGTTCCCAAACAGATCGATACATTGTATTTTCCTTTCGGCGTAAGCGAAAATTGGGAATAAAATGTAGAAACACCATAGACCTCTTCTAGTGACACGCCAAGCCCCTCGGCGATTATGCTCTGGACTTCGAGCGGAAGATAGCCGTAAATTTCCTGTGCTTCCTGCAGGACGGGTAAAATCGCACCCCGTTCCTGTTTATGTCTTTCGATGACTTCATCCAGTTTTTGTTTTTGCTCGGGGGTTCCCTTAAAGGGCAGATTGCTGATTCGTTTTTGCATCCTCGTTCCTCCTTCGGTAAATCCATGCAGAAAAAATCGCCCGACGGTAAACGATCCTCTTTCCGCTGGGTTCATTGCGATAATTATAACATAGCTAAGGCTCATAAATCCATAACAATTTTTGAAAACGGTACAAAATTTTGGGTAAAATTTTATTGTTTTTGGCTAATTATAATTTAATCAATTAGAAAGACCCCATTTTTCCCCTCCAAAATAGAAATCAGGCATTCGGATGTTTTCTCCGGAAGAATAACCGAAGCACTCCGATCCGGCATGTCTTCCAAGGTGTGCGAATCAGAGTTTGAAAGCAGGTGCATTTTCTCAAGATCCCCGTATTGCTTCAATAGCGCCCGCACATTTCCCTTCAAACTGATTTCCGCTGCGGTAAAGCCCGCTTCCGGGGGAATTCCGCCCAGATTGGCAAGCACGCTGTAAGCGTTCCGGTCAATATGGGCTGGGAAAGCGGTGCCGCCGAAACGGCGGGCCGTTTCACGCACGCTGTTCAATCCTATAGCTGATGCGTTAAGCAAAAGTATGTCTTCCTCTCCGGTAACGGCGTCGTTTTCATCCATAACTGTCTGTCGGCCAAAAATTTCCGGCCTGTTTTTTATCCGGGGCATCCGTTCTGAAACGAAGCGGTCGAAGCTAATTGCCGCTTCCACCGTTGGAAACAGGCAGATTACATGCACATCCTCCGCCGTGCACAGTTCCATTCCGGGTACAACGGTCAGCCCGTTCGCCTCGCCTGCCCGTACAACCGCAGGTACATTTTGGCAGGAATTGTGATCCGTCACCGCAATGATGTCGTACCCCAGCAGAAGCGCCATATTGACAATATTGTTGGGCGTCATATCGTCATCAGCGCAGGGGGAAAGGCAGGAATGCAAGTGCAGATCGTAGTAGGCGCGCATCAGTACAAAAGCCCTTCGATTCGGGCACCAAGGGTAAAGCTGTCCTGCTCCGACAGAAGAACCGGAAAGGACAATTCCCGCGCTTTCTCAAGCGCGGGAATATCAAGCGGGGCGGAATCGGTCAGAATGATACAGGCTGCATCCTTCAGGGATGCAACCGCGATTGCATTTATATTTCCCATTACGGTCAGCCACGCCGCGTCGGCGGGAAGCCGTGCTACCGCCCAGCTGAGCAGGTCGCAGGTATATCCACCCGAAACCGGGCGGTCAAGGCTGTTTTCCCCGGCAAGGATTTTCAGGCCAAAATGTTCGGCCAGCTCTTTTACTGTCATCGTTTTTTCTCCTCCTCGTCAGCCTGTGCCGGAAACGTCCCCATTGAGGAAAGGGCGTCGGCTACATGTTTGATTTCCTCACGCAGGATAAAGATACATTGATTTTTCTTGGCAAAACCGCGCACAATATCTTCCGCAAGCGCCCGGCAGGTCGGCGCGCCGCAGGAACCGCAGTCAAGTCCGGGAAGCTCCTCCTGAATCCGGTCAATCTCCGCCATCATGCGCAGCGCCTCGTTCATATCGTCGGAAAGCTTCAAGACCGGCGCGAATAGAAGGTTTTTCTGCCACTGCATACCAACAGGGAGCTTTCCGTCGATATGGTTCTGGGAAACCGGCAGGTAACGGCGCAGCCGCTGGAGCCTAGCCTTTGCGACATACGCATTTTCCACGCAGAGCACGCCGCCCACGCAGCCGCCGGAACAGGCGTTCAATTCAATAAAGTCCATCTCACGGATCTTTTCATCCTCCAGCTCCTCTAGAACGCGGATTACATTTTCAATCCCGTCCGCCGCAAGGTATTTATCGTTCAGAAGCGCGCTGGCCTCCCCGCCGCTCGAAGCCCAGCCGACGCCGATGATCCCCGAATGCAAAAGGGGTTCAACGGGCTTCCCGCTTTCCATGGCCGCAGTAAGCTTTGGGTAAATTTCACTAATGGCAATCGCGCCGTCCACCTCGGATTTTTTGCAGCTTATCGGCATCTTGATTGCCGTTACCTTGGCGGGGCAGGGCGTTATAAAAAAAGCGCCGATCTGCCCGCGTGGCAAACCAGTTTTTCTCGCGGCTTCGCGCTTTGCAAGGCGCGCCGCTGTTTCCATCGGGGAATTCAATTGAAGGACATGGGAACAAAGGTCGGGAAAACGCACCCGGATAAGCCGGACTACGGCGGGGCAGGCCGAGCTGATGACCGGCTTTTTCAGCTTACCCTGCTGCATCAGCTTCCGTGTTGTTTCGGAAACCAGCTCTGCGCTGCTAGAAACCTCGAACACCTCGTCGAAGCCGATATTCTTGAGCCCAGTCAGCACGATGTCGATATCATCCAAATTATTGAACTGCCCGTAAAGGGTCGGCGCAGGCAGGGCGATTTTATAAGCAAAGTCCCGAATCATGTCCAGACTGTCGGATTTTGCTTTTTTCGCGTGATGCGGACAGACGCGGATGCATTCGCCGCAATCGATGCACCGTTCCGATATGATTTTCGCCTTGCCCGCGCGAACGCGGATCGCCTCCGTCGGACAGCGCTTAATGCAGTTCGTGCAACCCATACATTTCTCTTTGTCCAAAGTTACAGAGTGAAAAAACTGGTTCACGTCGTCACCTCTTTGCGTACACCGTCATATGAAGGGTGGTCCCCACCCCCACTTTGGTGGAAATTTCCATAACGTCGGTGGATTTTTTCATATTCGGCAGGCCCATGCCCGCGCCAAAACCCAGCGCGCGCACTTTATCGGGCGCGGTAGAGTATCCTTCCCGCATGGCAAGTGCAACGTCCTCGATTCCCGGGCCGTTGTCGGAAAGAACCATTTCTATTTTTTCCGGGCTGATTTCCACGTGCACTTTCCCACCGCCCGCGTGAATGACCATGTTGATTTCCCCCTCATACATGGCAATCGCAACACGGCGGATCGCATCCGAGTCGTAACCGATTTTCTTAAGCTTATGCTTTACGTCGCTGGAGGCTTCCCCCGCACGGGTAAAGTCGTCGCCCGGCACTATGTAGTCGAAAGATAAGGTATTGCTCAACTCCTGTCGCCCCCGCTCAAGCCATGGCTGTACAGAAGCCCGCAGGCCGTGAACAGCCGGTGCTGCGTTTTCAGAATTGTAATCTCCTTTTGCTTTGCAAGCGCAACCACCTCTTCGGTCGGCTCTTTGCCGCGCACAAAAATGATACAGCGCATATCCATCATTTCCGCCGTGCGCACAACCTGCGGATTGTTCAGCCCGGTAAGAAGCACGGACTGGTCCTTTACAAAGGCAAGCACGTCGCTCATCATATCGCTGCCACAGGCGGTTTTTACCTCGGCGTTCAGATCCCCAGCCGTGACAATTTCCGCGTCCAAGACGGAAGCCACCTCATTGACCGTCATTCATATCGCCCCCTTAAAAATATACAATTTTATTTATATTTTACGCGAAATTCTATCAATATTATAGCATAAAACCGATCCTTGGCAATAAGGGAATATTTAGTCCGGAAAATGCCGCCGCGATGCGGATTATTTTATGAAAAATGCCGCATTGACTTTAATTAACTAAAGCAATATAATAATTAATTATATTCAGTAAATTATGGGAAGGCCATAAAATAATTTTGGAGGTAGCGCTTAATGAAACGTGTTTACAACTTTTCCGCAGGACCCTCAATGATGCCTGAACCGGTGCTGAAACGTGCAGCGGCTGAAATGCTTGATTACCAGGGCAGCGGCCAGTCTGTAATGGAGATGTCCCACCGATCTAAAATCTTCGAGGGAATCATCAGTTCAGCGGAGAGTTTACTTCGCGAAGTGATGAATATTCCGGATAATTATAAAGTATTATTTTTACAGGGCGGCGCTTCCTCTCAATTCGCAATGGTGCCGCTGAATCTGATGACAAAAAACAAAAAAGCCGATTTCGTTTTGACCGGTCAGTGGGCAACGAAGGCTTATAAGGAAGCCGCCCGGTACGGGACAGCAAACGTGGTTGCCTCTTCCAAGGACAAAACGTTCAGCTATATTCCCGACCTTGACCCTCAAACCTTTTCGAAGTACGCGGATTATTTTCATATCTGCTTGAACAATACCATTTACGGCACAAAATTCCATACCCTGCCGGAAACGGGTGACGTTCCGTTGGTTGCGGATGTTTCTTCCTGCATTCTGAGCGAGCCGATTGACGTCAGCAAATTTGGACTGCTCTACGCCGGTGCGCAGAAAAATATGGCACCAGCTGGCCTGACTGTGGTCATCATCCGAGAGGATCTGATCGGCCATGCAATGGAAGTCACTCCCACCATGTTCAATTACCAGACACATGCGGACAATAACTCCATGTTCAACACCCCTCCCTGTTATTCCATTTATATGTGCATGCTGGTGCTGGATTGGCTGAAAAACACCATCGGCGGGCTTGAGGAAATGAAGAAAATCAACGAGAAAAAGGCCGGCATCCTTTACAATTTCCTTGACAATTCCAAGCTTTTCAAAGGGACGGTCGTGCCGAAGGACCGTTCGCTGATGAACATTCCGTTTGTCACCGGCAGCGAAGAGCTTGACGCGAAATTTGTCAAAGAAGCGGAAGAACACGGCTTTGTAAATATCAAAGGACACCGTTCCGTCGGCGGCATGCGTGCTTCCATTTACAATGCAATGCCCGTCGAGGGTGTTGAAAAGCTCGTGGACTTCATGGCTGCGTTCGAAAAGAAGAACGGTTAGGCATATCCATAGATTTCAAGTATGAAGGTGAATTGATTTGTTCCGTATAAAATATCTGAATAAAATTTCGCCGGTTGGAACCAGCCGTTTCGACACGAACTACGAATGCGGCGAAGCGGTGGAAAATCCGGATGCAATCATGGTTCGCTCGGCTTCCATGCATGAAATGGAATTTCCTAAAAATCTTCTTGCGATTGCAAGGGCGGGCGCGGGCGTCAACAATATCCCGCTTGAAAAATGCAGCGAGCAGGGTATCGTTGTTTTCAACACCCCCGGCGCAAACGCAAACGCCGTCAAAGAGCTGGTCATTGCCGCATTGCTGCTTTCTTCCCGCAAAATCGTCCCCGCCATTGAGTGGACAAAAACCTTAAAGGGCAAAGGCAATGAAGTCGGAAAGCTTGTCGAAAAGGGCAAGGGCGCGTTCGTTGGCCCCGAAATCAGCGGCAAAAAGCTTGGTGTCATCGGCCTTGGCGCAATCGGCATCCTGGTTGCCAACGCGGCAAAGAGCCTTGGCATGGATGTTTACGGCTACGATCCCTACCTTTCCGTCGACGCGGCTTGGGGACTTTCCCGCTCCACAAAACACGCGCGTACGCTCGATGAAATTTACACCGCCTGTGACTATATTACGGTTCATGTCCCGCTCACGCCCGACACAAAGGGTATGATTAACGAACAGACCATTACAAAAATGAAGGACGGCGTGCGCATCCTGAACTTTGCGCGCGGCGATCTGGTCAACTCCAAGGACATTATTGCCGCATTACAGTCCGGCAAAGTATCCTCCTATGCGACGGACTTCCCAAGCGACGACCTGATCGGGCTGGACGGCGTTATTGCGATTCCCCACCTTGGCGCTTCGACGCCGGAATCCGAGGATAACTGCGCGCGCATGGCAGCGAATGAACTCATTGATTACCTGCAGAACGGCAATATCCGAAACTCGGTCAATATGCCCTCGATTTGCATGCCGCGCGACAGTTCCATTCGTATCTGCATTCTGCACCGGAATATCCCCAACACCATCAGCCTGCTTTCCGGCGCGCTGGCGGAAAGCGGTATCAACATTGAAAACATGCAGAGCAAATCCAAAAAGGACTATGCTTACACAATTCTTGACGTTACGGGCGATGTCAAGGATACAACAGCGGAGCATATCGCAAAGCTTCCGGAAATCATCCGGGTACGCATTATCCGGTAAAAGAGAAAAATACAGCAGGAGCCGCCGGGATTCTATCCCTACGGCTCCTGCTGTTTCTGCTTGCTGTGGAACTTTTAAGCATTGTTATTGACTGCAATTTTTCCGCGCGCGACCACCATGCGGATGTTCAAGTCGGAATCAAGCGCAACCATGTCGGCATACTTCCCGACCTTAATGCTGCCGATCCGTTCGTCCTCATGAATTGCCCTTGCCGGATTCAGAGTTGCGGCCTGTATGGCGGTCAGGAAGGGAACGCCCCAGCCAACCAGATTTTTTATCTCCTGATGAAGGTTTGTGGTGGAGCCGGCAATCGTGCCGTCTTTCAGCCTTGCCTGCCCGTCTTTCACGTACACCGTCTGCCCGCCAAGCTCTGAAACGCCATCCGGCGCCCCTGCCGCACGCATGGAGTCGCTGACGATCACCACGCGGTCCTTTCCCAATGCCTCAAAGGTAATGCGAAGCACAGCGGGGTGAATGTGAAACCCGTCGCAAATCAGTTCCGCACGGACGCGCGGGTCATCAAGCACCGCGCCGATTACGCCGGGCTCACGGTGCTTCATGCCCGGCATCGCGTTATATAAATGGGTTGCATGCGTAATGCCCAGCTCAAACGCATGTTTCGCGCATGCGTAATCCGCTTCGGTGTGTGCGATCGAAACGGTGCAGAGACGGGAAGCCTGCGGGATAAATTCCTCCGCGCCGGGACATTCGGGCGCAATATCCACCAATTTTATAATCCCGCCGCAGGCGTCGTAAAATTCCTGAAACTCCTTGAAATCCGAGTTTTTTACAAATTCGCCCTTCTGCGCGCCTTTCTTATGAATAGATATGTACGGTCCCTCCATATTGACCCCAGCGATGGCCGCACCCTTCGGAGGATGGTCCATACAGGATTTTACCGTTTCCAGCGCACGAAGAATCCCCTTATGGGATACCGTCATCGTCGTGGGGCAAAACGAGGTAACCCCTTTGGTAACGAGGTGCGCGCACATCTTCGCAAGGCCGTCCGCGTCTGCGTCACAGGTATCCGCCCCTACACAAGCATGGATGTGGATATCCACAAACCCCGGAACAAGAACGCACCCGGATAAATCGATTTCTTCCCCGCCCGCCAGCCCCGGGGCGATTTCCGATATTTTATCCTCTTCCACGGCAACGTCCGCATCGGCAAAACGGAAACTGTCGTCTACGATTTTCGCATTTTTCAGTATCAACGATTACACCCCTATCCACCTTTTATTCGAATGAATATTTTATCCTTTTTTTCATTATAAACCGAAAAATTATTTTATTCAAGCTGTAATTGAGAAATCGGTTTTTTCCTTCCGCATTTTTCCGCAATTACAAACCCGAATGCAGTCATCGCCGAAAAATCAACCCTTACGGCTTTTTATGAAAACGCCGCCCAACTCCCCTTGAAAAACGGAGCCGGACGGCGTTATTTTACGATTAGCTATTGCGCTGTTTTCGTTGAACCAGTTTCAGCGGCCTTTGTGGATTGGAAAAATCTTATTTAATGGTAACTACGCAAAGCTTTTTTGCTACCTGCCCCGAAGCGGAAGCATAAATTCCGGCTTGCTGGCCCGATTTGCCGATCGCCGTAATTTTATAGAAGAAATCATTGCCTGTGCGACGAAGGAAGGTTACCTGGAATACACCGGCAGTACCGGGATTGAATGTAATCGAAGAAGCCCCGGGCGCGGTAATTTTAAACTGGTAGGAAGCGCCCTTTGCCAAGCTAAAATCTGAGTTGGTATCGGATTGAATGGAAACGGAATCCGGAGCTCCCACAGTGATTACGCAGACTTTCTGCGACGCATAGCCCGGCGCGCTCATATAAAAGCCCGCGGATTGCCCCGGATTTCCGATCGCCGTAATTTTATAGTACGCATCGCTGCCGGAGGTACTAACCTTTGCTACCTGGAAGATATTGCTGGAACCGGGGTAGAAGCTCGTGGCATTGCTGATCTTAAACGTATAGCTTGCGCCCTTCTTGAGCGTAAAGTCGGAGTTGGTATCCGATTTCGGTGCAGCAGCCCGTCCAACGGTGACAACGCAGACCTTCTGTGCCGCATAACCCGGGGCGCTCATATAGAAGCCCGCGGACTGCCCCGGATTTCCGATCGCCGTAATTTTATAGTACGCGTCGCTGCCGGAGGTGCTGACTTTCACCACCTGGAAGACGTTGCTGGAACCGGCGTAAAAGCTCGAGGCATTGCTGATTTTAAACGTATAGCTTTCGCCTTTCTTAAGCGTAAAGTCGGAATTGGTATCCGATTGAGGCGCAGCCTGCCCAACGGTGACGACGCAGACCTTCTGCGGCGCATAGCCCGGCGCGCTCATATAAAAGCCCGCGGATTGCCCCGGATTTCCGATCGCCGTAATTTTATAGTACGCATCACTACCGGAGGTGCTAACTTTCACCACCTGGAAGACGTTGCTGGAACCGGCATAAAAGCTCGAGGCATTGCTGATTTTAAACGTATAGCTTTCGCCTTTCTTAAGCGTAAAGTCGGAATTGGTATCCGATTGCGGTGCCGGTGCGCCTTCTTTTATGGTTATGCTGCCAAGATCCACACTATAATCATCATAGGTGCTGTCTGGGAACATAACACTCAAATTGGTTTGGCTGTCGACTTCGCCAATCGCAGTAACCTGGAAGTAATAATCGATTCCTTCCTTTTTCTCAAACTGTACGGACACTACGCCGTCCGTACCCGGCACAATGATGGGAACCCCGCCGCCCATAGCGGTGATTTTATAGGTGTGCGACTCCCCCTGCGAAAGGGTGATTTCAGCCGGTGCATCCGACACGACACTCGGAAAATCGTCTTCCTCATTCACGGTAACCGGGAAAGAAGCTGTTTCCCCATTCAAAGTCGCCGTAATCAGGGCGGTTCCTGGTTCTAAAGCTTCCATTTCATATTCATAGCCGCCGTATACCGTTGTTACAAAGGTAACGGAAATGTTCTCGTTGTCAACCATGATTTGGGGATTGATTCCCGAATTGGTATAGGCAATAAAATGATATTTATCGCCGGTATTGCAGATATATTCGGTTGTGGTATCCAACCGAAGGTCTTTATTTTGAATGATGGAGACCGTACACAGCTTATTCGGGATGAATCCGTAAGCCCCTAAGTACAGGTCGTCGCTCTGCCCGATAGTGCCGACCGCATCCACGCGGAAATAATAGTCGCCGTTGTCCTCATCCGTATTGACCAATGTCGTTTTGAGTACTTTTCCATTCTGTGCACTTAACGTGGGGTAGGAATATGTATCAACGTCATTGTTCTCAAAATGGACTTTTACAATCCGGCTGCTCCCTTTATTGAGAGAAAAATTGCCGGTGACATCGGAGGAAAGCGTATAAGTCGGCTCCCCGGTTCCTTCCACCGTCAGCGTTTTGGTTGCGGACACACCGTCCGATGTGGTAAAGGTTAACGTGACTACTCCGTTTAAACGGGCCTCCAGGTCATAATAATATACGCCCGAACCGCTGGTGTCTGTTTCCTCTTCAATCTTTACAATAGAGGGGTCGCTTGAAACAGCGCTCAACGTTACATCCGGATTGCTGACATTCACCTCGAGGCCATAGTAAATAGAATTTAGCTGCAGGGACTGAAGCGCATCCGTTTCTTCGGGGAATGTGATTTGCGTCGCGTCGGCAGCAAAAGCCGCCGTATTCCCGAATACCGCAATAACGAGTGACAGCGCCAGAACCATGCTTAATGCCCGAATTCGTTTTTTCATTGCTCATTTCCTTTCTTTGCTGATTAATTTTCCCATTGCTGGAACAGACTTCATTTTATAGGAAAATAAGCTGGAAATAATCGAATTCGAGAATAATTCTTTATTGTAATTATTGGCAATCTTTTTGCCGATTTACGTCTACATTTTATCCTAATGGATACCTCCAATTTTTTCTATATTTTACAAATTTGGATAAAAATTCAAAAATAAAAAAGCCAGGCTTGGGCGTTGCCCCAAGCCTGGCAAACGAATGGAAAAATTTGATAAAGCCGAAAATTTACTTCGGCAAACCGGAATCACCGCTTATCCGAAGACCTTTTGCATATCCGCTTCGTTTTCCGTCAGCACTTCTATTCCATTTTCAAGTAAAAGCTGCGCTGCTTTTCCGTTTCCGGGAATCACTCTGCCCGAAAAGGTTCCATCATAAATACAGCCGCACCCGCAGGAAGGGCTTTTTGACTTCAAGACTGCCTTCGTGATCCCGTTTTCGCTCGCGATCCTGAGGGCCTCTCGCGCACCGTTGTCAAATTCCTTTGTCAGGTCTTCCCCATTTGCGCTCATCACTTTTTTCTTCCCGCTCTTATCCACGACAATCTCGCAGCAAGGCCTTGGAACAGGCAGGCCCGCCAATAGCTCCGGGCAGACTGGGATTGCTTTCCCCTGCTTTACCAATTCGGCTATCTTCGGGTTCGTGCAGCTTTTTCCATCATATCTACAAGGAATTCCTGCCAAGCAGGAGCTGACTAAATACATAGATCTCCTCTTCCTATTCATTAATAGAAAAGGCAGCAAAAAAGGCTGCCGTAACCGGTAGCCTTTCAATACCTTATTTAAACCAGTTCGATAATTCCCATCTCTGCGGCGTCACCGCGGCGAGGGCCAAGCTTGCTAATTCGTGTATAACCGCCGTTGCGGTCGGCATACTTCGGAGCAATCTCGTTAAACAGCTTATTCGCTACATCTTCTTTAGTAATGAATGCCATCACAAGGCGCTTGTTGTGAAGGTTGTTTTCCTTCGCAATCGTTATCATTTTCTCGGTCATGGAGCGGACCTCCTTGGCGCGAGTAACTGTGGTTTCGATTTTGCCGTTCTCTAAAAGAAAGGTAACCATCGCCCTCAGCATGGCTGTTCTGTGGTCAGTGTCTCTTCCGAGCTTTCTGGTTCCGGGCATCGAAATATCACTCCTTTACCTTAGGTTTGCACAAGGGATTATTCATCATCCTTGCGTAGTTGGAAACCGAGGGAGGCCATCTTCCAGACAACCTCCTCAAGGGATTTACGTCCGAGGTTGCGAACCTTCATCATATCCTCTTCTGATTTATTGATCAGGTCTTCAACCGTATTAATACCGGCGCGCTTGAGGCAGTTGAAGGAACGGACCGAAAGATCAAGCTCTTCAATTGTCATTTCAAGCACTTTCTCCTTGCCCTTATCGTCCTTTTCGACCATAATCTCGGTGCTGCTGCCCTTGTCGGACAAATCAACAAAGAGGTTCAAGTGTTCGGTAAGGACTTTCGCGGCTAAAGAAACCGCTTCCTGCGCTCCGATAACGCCGTTGGTCCAAACCTCCAGCGTAAGCTTGTCAAAGTCTATACTCTGGCCTACACGGGTTGGCTCAACATTATAATTCACCTTATAAACAGGAGTGTAGATGGAATCCACCGGAATCTCGCCGATTACGTTTCCGTTCAGGTTCTGTTTGTTTCTTTCGGCGGGGACATATCCGCGGCCCTTATCCAAGGTCAATTCCATATACAGCTTTGCTCCCTCTCCCAAAGTTGCAATATGCATCTCGGGATTAAGGATTTCAACCTCGCTGTCGCACTTGATAGAGTCGGCCGTTACATCGCACGGGCCCTCCGCACAGATTTCAACTGTTTTTGGGCCGTCACAATGGAGCTTGGCGGTCAAACCCTTAATATTGAGCACAATCTCGGTGACGTCCTCTTTTACTCCGGGAATGGTAGAAAATTCATGAAGAACGCCGTCTATTTTGATTGATGTGACTGCAACCCCCGGCAGCGACGATAAAAGGACACGCCTCAGACTATTGCCCAAGGTTGTTCCAAAGCCTCGCTCAAGCGGTTCTACGACAAATTTGCCGTAGGTTCCGTCATTGCTTAACTCTTCTGTTTCAATTTTTGGCTTCTCAATCTCGATCATTAGCGACCCTCCTTGACATATAGCGGATTCGTATCAGCCATGATGTTTACTCTATGCTGTCAAAAGACGGCATTACTTGGAGTACAACTCAACGATGAGAGTCTCATCGACTGCCAGGTCAATATCCTCACGGGTCGGCGATGCGATAATCTTCCCTTCCAGGGTATCACGATTCACGTCAAGCCATTTAACAACCGGACGGGACGCGTTTTCCTCAATAACCGCTTTAATCTTTTCACTCTGGCGGCTCTTATCGCGGATGGAAATTACTTCACCCGGCTTTGTAAGGTAGGAAGGAATGTCTACTCTTTTGCCGTTCACGTTAAAGTGACCGTGAACAACAAGCTGACGGGCTTCTGCTCTGGAGCTTGCCCAGCCAAGGCGGTAAACGACGTTGTCGAGGCGGGACTCCAAAATTGAGAGCAGCTCGTCGCCGGTCTTTCCTTCTCTATGTGTTGCAAGGTCATAGTAGCTTCTGAACTGGGACTCCAATACGCCATAGTAGCGTTTTGTCATCTGCTTAGCACGAAGCTGCAGGCCGTATTCGGATGTTTTCTTGCGGCCCTGGCCATGCTGGCCCGGGGCGTATGATCTGCGGGTAACACCGCATTTATCTGTGTAGCATCTTGTGCCCTTCAAAAACAGCTTCTGTCCTTCACGGCGGCAAAGTTTGCACACAGCGTCTGTATATCTTGCCATATTATGGTTGCACCTCCTATTATCGGTTTATACTATACGCGTCTTCTCTTCGGAGGACGGCATCCGTTATGCGGAATCGGGGTAACGTCCTTAATCATACTGACTTCAAGGCCTGCGCCCTGAAGTGCGCGGATTGCCGCTTCACGGCCGGCTCCCGGTCCCTTTACATAAACCTCAACCGTTTTCATACCATGCTCCATCGCTGCTTTCGCGGCGGTTTCGGCTGCGGTCTGAGCGGCAAAAGGAGTGGACTTTCTGGAACCTCTGAATCCCAATTCACCGGAACTTGCCCACGATACGGCATTGCCCTGCGTATCGGTAATGGTAACAATCGTGTTGTTAAAGGTGGACTGGATATGAGCGGCTCCACGATCTATATTTTTACGCTCGCGGCGTCTGCGAACTGCGGTGCCCTTTTTTGCTGGGCCCTTCTGTGCTGCCATTTCTAGAATCCCTCCCTATTATTTTTTCTTGTTAGCCATTGTCTTTCTCGGACCCTTGCGTGTACGCGCGTTGGTCTTGGAACGCTGGCCTCTTACCGGCAAACCCTTGCGGTGACGAATTCCGCGGGAGCAGCCGATTTCAATCAATCTCTTAATGTCAAAAGCTACGTCGCGGCGAAGATCGCCTTCAACGCGGCAGTTATGGTCGATATATTCTCTGAGCTTCGCAGCATCATCTTCTGTTAAATCCCTTACGCGGGTATCCGGATTAACACCTGTCGCCGCGCAGATTTCTGTGGCGGTTTTGCGTCCGATTCCGAAAATATAGGTAAGAGCAATTTCGATGCGCTTATCTCTTGGCAAGTCAACACCTGATATACGCGCCATATTGGTTTTGCACCTCCATTGTTAATAGGTCCGCGCCAAATTATCCCTGGCGCTGCTTATGCTTCGGGTTTTCACAGATTACCATGACTTTACCCTTGCGCTTAATGATTTTGCATTTTTCACAAATTTTTTTGACAGAAGGTCTTACTTTCATTTGTGCGCCCTCCCTTAGCGAGTCTTTGTTTTACTTTGAACGCCATGTGATGCGCCCGCGCGTCAGATCGTAAGGCGACAACTCGATTGTGACCTTGTCGCCCGGCAGAATACGGATGAAATTCATCCGAAGCTTGCCGGAAATATGCGCGAGTACCGTATGGTGATTCGGAAGCTCTACCATAAACATTGCATTAGGTAGTGCTTCAGTTACGACGCCTTCAGTTTCTATTACGTCCTGCTTCGACATATATATTAACCCTCCTCATGTGGAAAACGGCTCCCGGCTTGAAAATTCCGAAGAGCATTTCGTATTTCACGGTTGGTCTGCATTGAACCTTCAGCCAGTACGGTTTTGGTCGCGGCCAAATGCTTCAGCTTTTTCTTTTTCGGATTGCTCAGGCTTCGGCGTTTCCCGTCACAAATAACGGCGTAAACATCATCCGCTTCCAGCACGGCGAAAAAACCGCCCTTGTCGCGCCCCGCGGCCGACCGAACAACCAGCCCTCTGACAAAGTCCATCGTTACCCCTCCCTTAATCCGGCAATGTTAAAATTACTGGACCGTCCGGAGTAATGGCGACGGAATGCTCAAAGTGTGCGGAAAGCTTTCCGTCGGCGGTTACGGTCGTCCAACCGTCCGCAAGCGTTTTTACTTCCTTAACACCCTGGTTGATCATTGGTTCAATTGCGATAGTCATGCCTGATAACAGGCGCACGCCCCTGCCGGGTGTGCCGTAATTAGGAACGGTAGGGTCTTCATGCATCTTCGCACCTACTCCGTGGCCGACGAAATCCCGTACCACCGAGTAACCGCGAGCTTCGGTATACCTTTGGATCGCGCTGCCGATATCGCCGATGCGCGCACCGACTTTTGCGGCTTTAATGCCTTCATAAAGGCTTTCGCGCGTTGCATCCATCAGGGCCTGCGCCTGTGCGCTTACATCTCCACAGGGAAACGTGTACGCATTGTCACCGACATATCCGTCAAAGGTGGCGCCAATGTCAATGCTCACAATGTCGCCCTGTTTGATAATGGTGTCTTTGCTTGGTATACCATGGATAACCACATTATTGACCGAGATACAGGCGCTTGCCGGAAACCCGCCGTAACCAAGGAACGTGGGCTTTGCACCTTGTTCCTCGATATAGCGGCGGACAATGCGGTCGATCTCCCAGGTAGATACCCCGGGTTCAACCGCTTCGCCGGCCAATTTCAACGCTCTTGCAGCTATCCTTCCGGCAGATCTCATTGCCGAAAGCTCCCTGCTGGTTTTAAGCACTATCATGATTACGCCTCGATTGCGGCAAGAACTCGTTTTGTTGTACTTGCAACATCTTCGTGCCCTTCTACAACATAAAGCTTGCCCTGCTTGGAATAGTAGCCTTTCAGAGGCTCGGTTTGGTCATGATATACCTTCAAGCGCTCTTTGACTGTATCCGGGTGATCATCCTTGCGCTGAACAAGGGTGCCGCCGCATTTGCTGCAAACGCCTTCGACATCCGGCTTATTGTAAACCAGGTGGTAGCTGGCGCCGCAGCTCTCGCAGACACGGCGTCCGGACATGCGCTCTACGATGACCTCATCAGGAACCTCGATATCGATTACCTTGTCGATCGCAATGCCCATTTTGTCCAGAGCCTCGGCCTGGGGAATCGTGCGCGGAAAACCGTCCAGAACAAAACCGTTGCTGCAGTCATCCTTGGCTAAACGCTCCTGAATGATACCGATAACGACCTCGTCCGGAACAAGTTTGCCCGCATCCACAAAGGATTTTGCGCGAATTCCCATTTCAGTGCCGCTTTTCAGCGCTTCACGGATAATGTTGCCCGTAGAAATTGTTGGAATATTGAAACGCTCGCAGATTACTTCTGCTTGCGTACCCTTACCGGCGCCGGGGGCGCCGAGAAGTATCAGCTTCATATTCTCTCACTCCTTATCAATCAAGGAAGCCTTTGTAATGGCGCATCATCATCTGAGACTCCATCTGCTTCACGGTTTCCAGCGCGACGCCAACCAGAATCAGGATGGACGTACCCCCGATCGACATGTTGTGCATGCCGGTAAAGGCACCGAAGCCAATTGGCAGAAGTGCGATCACCGCGAGGAACAGCGCACCGATCAGCGTGATTTTGGAAAGAATCCTCGAAATGTAATCAGATGTCGGCTTACCGGGACGGATACCCGGGATCGTACCGTTATTCTGACGAAGATTATTGGCCATCTCAATCGGATTATACTGAATTGCTACATAGAAATATGCAAACATTATAATCAACAGGAAATAAACTAACGAATACAGCAAACCGGTAGTGGAAAAAGCGTCGAAAAAGCTCTTCCAGAAGCCGGTCAATACCCTTTTTCCAAGGAACAACTGAATCGTGCTAGGAATTGAGAGAATTGAGCTTGCGAAAATAATCGGCATAACGCCGGACATCCCGACCTTGATCGGAATATGACTGCTCTGGCCGCCGTACATTTTTCTGCCCACCATGCGCTTCGCATACTGAACCGGGATACGACGCTCCGCATCGTTCATAAAAACGATGACCCAAATAACGACCAGGAAAAGAACAACAAACAGCGGTACAAAGAAGTAGTACTTGCCGTATGAAGTGGCATCCTGATTGGCAGCCTGCAGATACTGACCCAACAGATTAATCGTATGCGGCATTCTTGCCACGATACCGGAGAACAGGAGTATGGAAATACCGTTGCCAATACCATGCTGGTTGATTTGCTCGCCCAGCCACATCATCAATGCGGTACCGGCGGTAAACACCATGATAATGACAAATGCTGCAAAAACTTCCTCCCAGCCCTTTGTGTACTTCGTAATCGGCGTACCCTGGTAAGAGCTGTTGCGCAGATAGAAGAAATACGCGGTACCTTGAATCAAACCAAGCAGAACCGTTACATAGCGGGTATAGGTAGCGATTTTTTTTCGGCCCTCTTCGCCTTCCTTCGAAAGTCTTTCCAACGCTGGAATCGCGACTGTAAGGAGCTGCATAATAATGGAGCTGTTGATATAGGGCGTAACGCTCATTGCAAACAGCGTACCGTTTGCAAAAGCGCCGCCGGAAAGCATATCGAGATAGCTCAGTGCCGAACCGGTCTTATCCACCGTGTTCATCAATCCCTTCAATGCGGTTACATTGAGGAACGGAACCGGAATAACGGCACCGAAACGGAAAACCATAATAATAAAAAGCGTGAACAGAATCTTCTTGCGAAGATCGGGAATCCCCCAGGCATTCTTAAGTGTTTTAAACAACTTAGATCACCTCTGCCTTTCCACCCGCGGTCTCTATCTTTTGTTTTGCGGCCTCGGAGTAAGCAGTCACCTTCACTGTAAGTTTTTTCGTTAAATTCCCGTTTCCAAGAATTTTAATCCCATCGCAGCATGTTTTCACAATGCCAGAATCGATCAGCGCCTGTGTGTCGACCACAGCGCCGTCCTCGAATCGTTCGAGCGTGCCAACATTTACGGCTACAATATTTTTCGCGAAAATATTATTGAAACCTCTCTTCGGAATACGTCTCTGTAAAGGCATCTGTCCGCCTTCAAATCCAGGACGCATACCTCTGCCCGCTCTGGCCTTTTGACCTTTGTGGCCCTTGCCGGCAGTCTTTCCCTGACCTGAACCGTGTCCCCTGCCAATACGCTTCGGCTCCTTCTTAGAACCGGGTACTGCAGATAGTTCGTGCAACTTCATTTATTCGCACCTCCTTACGCTTTGCTTACCTCGATGAGGTGGATTATCTTTGCCACCTTGCCTTTGGTCTGCTCATTGTCGGGCTGTACCGAAGTGTCGCCTATCTTAAAAAGACCAAGAGCCTGGGCGGTTGCAATCTGGTCCTTTTTGCTGCCAATAAGACTTCTTACCAGCTTTACTTTAAGCTGTGCCATATTGCTCCCCCCTAATTATAAAATTTCTTTTACCGACTTGCCGCGTGTTGCAGCGACTTCCTCGGCTGTGCGCAGCTTGGACATACCGTCCAAAGTTGCTCTGACTACATTGCATGGATTATTGGAACGAAGGGCTTTTGTTCTAATATCCCTGATTCCGGCCGCTTCAACAACGGCACGAACCGGGCCGCCGGCAATAACGCCGGTACCGGGAGCGGCAGGCTTCATTAAAACTCTGCCTGCGCCGTAGGCGCCGATGATTTCGTGCGGGATTGTGGAGCCACGCATCGCAACCTTAATCAGATTCTTTTTCGCGTCTTCAATACCCTTGCGGATTGCGTCGGGAACTTCGCCCGCTTTACCGATTCCAAAGCCGACTGTACCGTTTCCATCGCCAACAACTACGAGCGCGGCAAACTTAAAGATACGGCCGCCTTTTACGGTCTTGGATACACGATTAATAGCAACTACATGTTCTTTCAGTTCCATAGTTGCTGCGTCAATTCTAGCCAAAAGTATTCCTCCTTCTTAGAACTTGAGGCCGCCCTCGCGGGCGCCTTCGGCCAGCTCTTTGACGCGGCCGTGGAAAATATAGCCGCCGCGGTCAAAAACGACCTCGGTGATGCCCTTTTCAGCGGCACGCTTCGCAATAAGCTTTCCAACTTTGCGTGCGGCTTCTTTGTTTCCGCCATTACCATTGAAATCCTTGTCCAGTGTGGAAGCTGCTGCTAAAGTAACTCCCTTAACATCGTCGATAATCTGGGCGTAGATATTGGTGGTAGAGCGAAATACATTCAGGCGCGGGCGTTCTGCTGTGCCCGAAATCTTTCCGCGCACCCTGCGGTGGCGGTTAAGCCTGGCCTTGTTTGTGTCAGCCTTATTCACCATTTGTTATTCACTCCTTACTTACTTCTTAGCGCCCTTACCGGCCTTGCCTTCCTTATGACGTACATATTCGCCGGTGTAGCGAATGCCCTTGCCCTTATACGGCTCCGGCGGACGTTTTTCACGTATCTCGGCAGCAAACTGACCGACCTGCTGTTTGTCAGGACCGCTGATTACGATTTTATTAGCAGACGGGCACTCAATGGTAATCCCATCGATTTCCGGAACAATCACCTGATGTGAATAACCAATATTCATCACAAGGTTCTTGCCCTGCTTCTGCACACGGTAGCCAACGCCCAAAACGTCGAGCTCCTTCTTGAAGCCTTCTGTTACGCCGATGACCATATTGTGGATCAGCGTGCGGGTAAGGCCGTGCAGGGATCTGTTTTCTTTTTCGTCGTTCGGGCGGGTCACGAGTATCTCGTTGCCCTCGACGGAAACATGCATATTCGGATGGACCTTCTGGGTCAGTGTACCCTTCGGCCCTTTTACCGTTATGACGTTGTCGTCAACCTTAACGGTGACGCCAGCGGGAATATTTATGGGTTTTCTTCCAATTCGCGACATTACTGCACCCCCTTGTTACCAGATAAAAGCGAGGACTTCGCCCCCGATGTGCTCTTTACGGGCCTGACGGTCTGTCATAATGCCCTTTGAAGTAGAAATGATGGCGATGCCAAGCCCCTTCATAACCTTTGGCAGATCCTCTGCATTGGAATAAATGCGAAGGCCTGGCTTACTGACTCTGCGCAGGCCGTTAATGGCGGGAGCTTTATTCTCGCCATACTTGAGATTTACTTTAATAATGCCCTGCTTGCCGTCCTCTGTAACCGTATAACTCTTCACATAACCCTCGTCAACAAGAATCTGCACAATGGCTTTTTTCATGTTGGAAGCGGGAATGTCAACCGAATCGTGCTTTGCAGAATTTGCATTGCGAATACGGGTGAGCAAATCAGCAATCGTATCTGTAATCTGCATACCGTTACCTCCTTTGCTAAGCTTTACCAGCTGGCCTTTTTCACGCCAGGAATCTCACCCTTGTAGGCAAGCTCCCTGAAGCATATACGGCATATTCCGAACTTGCGAAGGTAGGCATGCGGCCTGCCGCAGATCTTGCATCTGTTATATTCGCGGGAAGGGTATTTCGCCGTCCTGCGCTGTTTGACCTTCATAGAAGTTTTGGCCACAATTTTCCCTCCTTATTTCGCAAACGGGGCGCCCATGAGCGTTAAGAGCTCTCTGGATTCCTCGTCGGTTTTCGCGGTTGTTACGAAACAAATATCCATTCCGCGGACCTTGTCGATTTTATCATAATCAATCTCAGGGAAAATCAGCTGTTCTTTAATGCCCATGTTGTAATTTCCACGGCCATCGAAGGAGTTCGCGTTGATTCCTCTGAAGTCTCTTACGCGCGGAAGCGCTACGTTAAAGAGACGGTCGATAAACTCGTACATTCTGTCGCCCCTGAGCGTTACCTTAACGCCGATATTCATGCCCTCGCGGAGCTTGAAGTTCGCAACCGATTTCTTTGCTTTGCAAACCATCGGCTTTTGGCCGGTAATGGCGGCGAGGTCATTGGAAATGGCGTCAATTACCTTTGCGTTATCTTTCGCTTCGCCGGCGCCTACGTTAATGACGACTTTCTCGAGCTTCGGAATCTGCATAACGCTCTTGTATGAAAACTTCTTCATCAAAGCAGGTGCGACTTCTTTTTGGTAATATTCCTTAAGTCTTGCCATGACGTTTTATCCTCCCTTACAGCGCTTCGCCGCATTTTTTGCAAATGCGTTCCTTGGTGCCGTCTTCATAAATCTTATGGGCGACACGCGTGGGTTTGCCGCAGCGAGGGCAAACGATCTGAACCTTGCAGGCGTACATAGCGCCTTCCGCCTTAACAATGCCGCCCTGTTCACCCATCTTGCGGGGCTTTACATGTTTTGAAACCATGTTGCGGCCCTCAATGATGACCTTACCCTCTTTCGGGCTGACGGCGATAATCTTACCTTGCTTGCCGCGGTCCTTGCCGTTTAATATGACGACGGTGTCTCCCGTTTTTACATGAACTTTATTATTCATTAGTGAGCACCTCCCATCACAGAACTTCCGGGGCAAGACTCAAAATTTTAAGATAGTCTTTGTCACGCAGTTCTCTGGCTACAGGCCCGAAAATACGTGTTCCCCTCGGATTCTTATCGTCTTTGATGAGGACAGCCGCATTTTCGTCAAAGCGGATATATGTTCCATCATCACGGCGTACGCCGAAAGCAGTGCGGACAATGACTGCCTTAACAACTTCGCCTTTTTTAACTGTGCCGCCCGGAGTCGCTTTTTTAACAGAAGCGACAACTACGTCACCTATATTGGCATACCTTCTGCCGGTGCCGCCAAGAACGCGGATGCACATAAGCTGCTTCGCGCCGGTGTTGTCGGCAACGTTAAGGTAAGTCTGCTGTTGTATCACAGTGCGTTCCTCCTTTGCATAAAGCCAAAATTATTTGGCTTTCTCTATAATCTCGACGAGACGCCATCTTTTTTCCTTGCTTAACGGACGGGTCTCCATCACACGCACGCGGTCACCGATATTGCATTCATTATTTTCATCATGTGCTTTCAGCTTCACGGTACGCTTGATAATCTTTTTATAAAGCGGATGCTTAACGCTGTCTTCGATCGCAACAACGATCGTTTTATCCATCTTGTTGCTGGAGACCTTGCCAACCGCTGTTTTTCTAATATTCCTATCGCTCACAGATTAATCCTCCCTTCCGTTACGCATTCGCGCTGTCCTTGATCTCGATCTCACGCAAAACGGTTTTGACGCGGGCGATATCCTTTTTCACAGCGGAGATACGCATCGGGTTATCGAGCTGATTAATGGCAAGTTGGAAACGCAGGTTGAAAAGCTCGGCCTTGAGGTCCTTCAGCTTGCTTTCAAGCTCTGCGATTGTTAATTCTCTGACTTCTGAGGCCTTCATTACTGCTCACCACCCGTTTCTTCCTTCTTAACAAACTTGCACTTAATCGGCAGTTTGTTGGACGCCAGACGTAAAGCTTCTCTTGCAGTTTCTTCCGAAACACCGCCAACTTCAAACATGACTCTGCCCGGCTTAACAACTGCTACCCAGTATTCCGGGGATCCTTTACCGGAACCCATTCGAGTTTCTGCCGGCTTCTGGGTAATCGGCTTGTCTGGGAATATCTTGATCCAAACCTGACCAAATCTCTTGCAGTAACGTGTCATAGCAACACGAGCTGCTTCTATCTGATTCGAGGTAATCCATGCCGGCTCCAAAGCCTGAAGGCCATAATCGCCGTAGGTTACCTTGTTCCCGCGGTAGCATTTGCCGGTCATACGGCCACGATGCACTCTGCGGTATTTTACACGCTTAGGCAACAGCATTATTTACTGCCTCCTTCCTTGCGAGGCTTACGGTTGTCTTGAAGAACCTCTCCTTTGTAAATCCAAACCTTAACACCAATACGGCCGTAGGTTGTCGCAGCCTCTGCAAAGCCATAGTCAATGTCTGCACGGATGGTCTGAAGCGGAATCGTACCGTCATGGTACTGTTCGCGTCTTGCGATTTCCGCACCGCCCAAACGGCCGGACACCTGGGTTTTTATACCCTTTGCGCCAAGCTTCATGGCGCGGCCGATGCACTGCTTCATAGCGCGGCGGAAAGAAATTCTTTTTTCCAGCTGCTGTGCAATATTCTCAGCAACGAGCTGAGCGTTCAAATCAGGGGACTTAACCTCTACGATATTGATCGTAACCGGCTTCTTGAGGAAGCTCTCGCACTGAACACGAAGCTTCTCGATCTCTGAACCGCCCCTGCCAATAACCATACCTGGTTTTGCGCAATGGATATGAACGCGAACCTTGGAAGCGTCACGTTCAATTTCAATTTTCGGAACGCCCGCGGCATACAGCTGCTTCTTCAGCATTTTGCGAAGATTGTAGTCTTCAACGAGGGTATCGCCGAACACGTTTTCCTTCGCGAACCAACGGGAATCCCAATCCTTAATTACGCCCACACGAAACCCGTGGGGATTTATTTTCTGGCCCATAGTTTACCTCCTCTTCTGCCTTATTCTTTTTCCTTGAGCACGAGGGTTACGTGCGAAGATTTTTTCTCAATTCTATACGCGCGACCCTGCGCTCTTGGACGAATGCGCTTGAGGATCGGGCCCGGACTTACGAAGCATTCCGCAACGTAAAGTCTGGAAACATCCATATTGTGGTTATTCTCAGCATTTGCGATGGCCGACTTCAATAACTTTATCAGGTATTCGCTGGCGGCCTTCGGTGTATTCCTGAGGATAGCCATAGCAACGTCCGCCGGCTTGTTACGGATTAAATCAAGCACAATCTGGACTTTGCGGGGTGAAATACGGGCGTACTTTAAATAAGCCCTTGCTTCCATGCTATACACTCCTTTCGGCCGTTATTTGCTCGGCGATGTCGTTTTTGAACCGGAATGTCCCTTAAAGGTTCTGGTCGGGGCAAACTCACCGAGTTTGTGTCCAACCATATCCTCTGTGATGTAAACCGGAACATGCTTGCGGCCGTCGTGAACCGCAATTGTATGGCCAACGAAATCCGGGAAAATCATGGAAGCTCTGCTCCATGTCTTAATGATCTTCTTTTCGCCGGCCGCGTTCATTTCTTGAATCCTTTTAAGCAGCACAGGCTGAACATAAGGACCCTTTTTTATGCTTCTGCCCATAGTTCATAAGCTCCTTTCTGTACGCCTTATTTGCCGTTTCTACGCTTGACGATAAATTTATCGGAGCGATGGTGGTGAGCGCGCGTCTTATAGCCGAGTGCCGGTTTGCCCCAGGGAGTAACAGGTCCCGGCCGACCGATCGGTGCTTTGCCCTCGCCGCCGCCGTGCGGGTGGTCGTTCGGGTTCATAACAGAACCGCGGACCGTCGGTCTCCATCCCATGTGGCGTTTACGTCCTGCTTTACCGATCTTTACGTTCTCGTGGTCAACATTGCTGACCTGGCCGATTGTCGCCATGCAGCTGGCCTGCACGTTGCGAAGCTCGCCGGAAGGAAGCCTTAACAGCGCCATTCCGTTTTCTTTCGCCATCAGCTGGGCCATGTTGCCGGCCGCGCGGGCAAGCTGTGCGCCCTTACCCGGGTAAAGCTCTACATTGTGGATAAAGGTACCGACCGGGATATTTTCAAGCGGAAGCGCGTTGCCCGGCTTGATATCCGCTCCGGCACCGGATACGACCACATCGCCGACCTTCAGGCCGTTCGGAGCGATGATGTATCTTTTCTCGCCGTCCTCATACTGCACAAGTGCAATGAAGGCGGAACGGTTCGGGTCGTACTCAATGGTTTGAACAGTACCCGGCGCGTCAAACTTCTGACGCTTAAAGTCAATAATACGATATTTTCTGCGGTTTCCGCCACCGCGGTGACGAACCGTGATCCTACCGTAGCTGTTGCGCCCGGATTTGTTATTCAGCGGAGCCAGCAGGCTCTTTTCCGGCTTAACCTTTGAAAGCTGGGAATAATCCGTAACGGACATATTGCGCCTTGAAGCCGTGGTAGGTTTAAAGTTAATAATAGGCATTCGATTTCACACTCCTCATGATGGCTTTGCGGGGAAATGCCAGTTCCCCATCCTTGCCTCTGCGTTCCTTCGGCAGAGTTTACATCATGCCTTCAAAAAACTCGATTGTCTTGCTGTCTTCGGTAAGGGTAACGACTGCTTTTTTCCATGAAGGAGTATAGCCTTCGTTTCTGCCTTGGCGGCGCAGATGACCGCGCACATGCAGGGTGTTTACTTTTCTTACCTTTACGCCGAAAAGCGATTCAACCGCTCTTGCGATATCGATTTTTGTGGCATCCTTTGCTACTTCAAAGGTGTACTTCTTCATGCCAATACCGGCCATGCTTTTTTCCGTAATAATCGGGCGAATTACGATGTCCTGTGCTGTCATTATGCATACACCTCCTCAATTTGGGCTACGGCATCTTTGAGCACAATGAACTTGTCTGCATTTAAGATGTCGTAGACATTCAAGGTGTTGGCCATAGCCGTCTTTACTCCGGGAATATTGGCTGCCGAAGCGATAACCTTTTCGTTCACCTCAGGGAGAACGATGAGCGCTTTTTTCTCGGAGCCGATCGCCTTGAGCATTGTTGCGATTGTCTTTGTCTTATATTCGTCAAGCGTGATCTTGTCGAGCACGATCAGATCGTTGTCGATTACCTTGCTTGAAAGAGCCGACTTCATTGCAAGACGCTTTACCTTTTTATTTAAAGAATAGCTGTAGTCACGCGGCTTCGGAGCAAAAACGATACCGCCGTGCGTCCACTGCGGTGCACGAGTGGAACCCTGTCTTGCGTGACCGGTGCCTTTTTGCCTCCACGGCTTTCTGCCGCCGCCCGATACCTCGGCGCGGGTCAGCGCCGACTGCGTGCCCTGACGCTGGTTTGCAAGATAGTTTACAACCATATCGTGCAAAACCTTTGTGTTAGGTTCAATTCCGAATACAGCCTCGGAAAGATCGATCTTTTCGACTTCCTTACCGGCCATATCAAGTACTGCTACTTTAGGCATTCCAATTCCTCCTTCCCTTACGCCTTAACGCTGTCATGGATTACTACGATTCCGCCCTTGGGGCCGGGAACTGCGCCCTTGATAGCAATCAGGTTGTTTTCCGCATCTACTTTTACAACGGTCAGATTCTGAACCGTAACTCTTTCCGCGCCCAGATGACCGGCCATCTTCTGCCCCGGAAATACTCTTGAGGGATCCGAGCAGCAACCGTTGGAACCGCCGTGGCGGGCAACAGGACCAGAACCGTGGCTCTCTTTCAGTCTTTGGAAATTCCAGCGCTTAATAACGCCGGCGTATCCCTTACCCTTGCTGGTAGCGGTAACGTCAACCTTGTCGCCTACCGCAAAGGTGTCCGCTTTAATGAGGTCGCCCACGTTGAAAGCGTCCGTGTTTTCCACTCTGAATTCTCTTAGTGTTTTCTTGGGAGCGACATCCGCTTTTTCAAAATGCCCTTTCATGGGCTTTTTGACTTTGTGCGGCTTTAAATCGCCGTAGCCCATCTGAATGGCCGCGTAACCGTCATTTTCAACCGTTTTCTTCTGTGCAACAACACAGGGACCGGCTTCCACAACTGTTACGGGGATGACATTTCCCTGTTCGTCGAAAATCTGCGTCATGCCGATTTTCTTGCCGATAATACCTTTTTGCATTATTTTACCTCCTATGCAGGTTATTGGTTGGCATCTGCCAACATGACCCCGGCCGCAGGTTGGTTAAATTAGAGCTTAATCTCTATTTCAACGCCAGCGGGGAGTTCCAGACCCATCAAAGCCTCTACGGTTTTGTTGGAAGGTCTGAGAATGTCGATAAGCCTTTTGTGTGTTCTCATCTCGAATTGCTCACGGCTGTCCTTGTACTTGTGAACAGCACGCAGGATCGTGATGATCTGCTTTTCCGTCGGGAGCGGGACCGGACCGGAAACCCGTGCACCCGTGCGCTTCGCTGTCTGTACAATCTTGTCAGCCGACTGATCAACCAACTGATGATCGTAACCCTTGATTCTTATCCTGATTTTCTCTTTGACTGCCACTATGAATCGCCTCCTTATTGTAGTTGGCGGGCGGCGTTTTTTAAAACCTAACACCGTGCCGGGTGTTCCCTCTTAGCACATTGAAAAACCGGATTGACTTTTTCAAGTTAATCCGGGTGCTGGCATAAAAAACGTCTGAGCACAACAGGAAACAGGCATAAAACACCTCGTCCCATCGCACGCTCAAAGTTATCTGTCGCCCGGTTTAAAATCGGACATACTCCACGGAAAAACCGGCATGTTTCAGCCGCAACCTCCCGCTTCATCGCATATCTGTCGCAGTCGTGCTTAATTATAATACCATATCAGAGCCTTATATGCAAGACTTTTTTCTGCTTTCTGAAAAGAAATTTCAAATAAATTTTATGGTCTGCCACGGGGCTTTCCCCTTTGCCGCGAACGCAGGAGCAAAACGCTGCTAAGCTTTGCAATCGTGCTGAAAAAACGGATTTTGCAATCCCGCGCGACCAATGGGAAATGCCACTTTACGGCAAAACAAGCGAATGGACGGTCATCTTTTTCCACCGCACCGACAATGCCGGTTTCGCTGGGCTTTACGGAAGACAGGCATCCCCTTTTCCGCATTACCCTGCCTGCGGTTGCCAGTATTCCGGAAAGAAGTAGGATTCCTGTGAGAAGCTTTCTCATAATTTCCCTCCGCTTTCCATTGTTTCCAGTATTTACTGGAATATTCCCTGTCGATTATCTTAACTAAAAAAAGAACTGCAGCGGGAAGGAGAGCCGCGACAGCACCCACTCCACTAAAAGCTTCCCTCTTATACATAATATAGAGTGAGGCAGGACTGCCGGCAACTCCAATCGCGCCGCAGGAAACAAAGGATCGTAAACCCACGGGGCTTTTTGCCAAGCCCCATTTGAATGGTTCCTATACAGATTGCAAGAACAAAAGCCTCTCCTTTGTCCATTGCATTGCTCCGCATCCAGCTATTTTCTACTTAAAAGTATGGCATGGGGAGCGGCAAGACAGAGAAGTTATTCTTTATTTAAAATTTTTCCAAATTTCATTGTTCGTCATATACGGTTTCATCTGCTCATACGTCAGAACCAGTTTGATTAACCGCTGGTCCGGTTTGTTAACCTGCAGGCCGAATCCAACACCGTACTTTGAGAAATAGACAGCACCGGAATCCAATGCAGACTTAATCACATCGGCGGTAATGTATGGCGCAACATCCCCGCTGAGCTGGCCTCTTACGCTCTCCAGCGTCTTGCAGAGCGCGTCGTTTTTCACAATTAAATCGTTGGTGCTTAGAACGGTTCCCGTGTTCAGGTTAATATTGACTACGCGGAGGGTGCGGGTCGGCTTTGCTTTCGGGGTCGAAACCTTAACATATTCATTGAAACCGATGCTGATAAAATTCTTGCCTTCGTAAGCAACCTCGCCGCTAACCCTGACCGTTGTCTTGTTTTTCTTCTTGCTGGTTCCCATGGAATTGATCGTCTTCATCGCAGTACTTTTTATTGTTGCATTGATTTTATCCACGTTTGGAATTTTGCCGGACAGTACCGGGTAGGTAGCGGTAAAAGCATTATTGTCATTCTTATAGCTATAGCTTTCCTCTTTTACGGTATAGGTTCCTTTATTCAGATTTGCTACCGCTTTGGAATTCGCTGTTTTCGGCTGGTCAATCTTTGCAATTTCCTCGGACGCCACCTTTTTCTGATCCGAATTGGATGACGCTGCGGGTACGGACGCCAAAGACGACGCAGGATTGGAAGCCTCCTTACCGGATACCACAGCACCGGAAGCCGTTTCATTCTGCGTAGGCGATACCTGTCCTCCTTTACATGCGGACATGGAAACAACCATTGTAAGTGCTAAAATAAGCGCATATAATTTTTTCATTTCTCTCACTCCTTAATGAAGAATTTCCAGTTTTTTGATAATACTTCTGCCAACGTTTTTTTATGGTAACACATCCGATTTGAAAATGCAATTTACAAAACCGTTATGGTTATGACAAGGAAGAAAGAAAAATGTTACTATTCCGCTAAATTCTTTTACATTATTTTCCAAATTGCACAAAGATATTCAACAAGCTATGCTTAATCCGTTGAAATAACGAATGGTTCGCGCATATTATAAATAAATTGTAAAATTTCAGAACGGCATTTCTTAAAATCCGGCACCACCACCTGAGCTATATGCCCATTGATGTTTTCGCCCTGCAGAGTGAATTCATTCTCTTTCGGACAGCTAAGCTGACTGATCGGATACTGAAGATAAGAGAGGGAAAAAAGGTTACATACCATTTATAAACTTAGAAAAAAGGCCGGATGACGTCCGGCCTTTTGATCTATCTGAAATTTAATATGCTTTGCCCCAGTAAACCATGGTCTTTGCGGGTTTTCCGCAGCAAACGCAGGTATCGCCGATATGCTCCTGTTCAAACGGCATGCAGCGAGAAGAAACGCCCGCAACTTCCTTCAGCTTTTCTTCACAGGCTAAATCGCCGCACCACATCGCTTTGACAAAGCCCGGTTTGCTGTCCGCAATTTTCTTGAACTCTTCAAGCGTTTTCGCGGAATAGGTCATGCTCTCGCGGCGGGCGAGCGCCTTTTCATACATTCCCTTGCGCACTTGCTCAAGCTGTTCGGCCACAGCCTGCTCCAGCTGGTCAAGCGGCACAAAAATCTTCTGCCGGTCATGGCGGCGAACCAGAACGCACTGGTTCTTTTCAATATCCTTCGGTCCGATTTCTAAGCGAAGCGGAACGCCCTTCATTTCATACTGGGCAAATTTCCAGCCCGGCGACTGATCGGAATCGTCCACGCGCACGCGGAACGCCTTTTTCAACCGCTTGCGCAGTTCCTGTGCCTTGTCAAGCACACCCGGCTTATGCTGGGCGACCGGCACGATGATGACCTGTATCGGCGCGACAGCAGGCGGAAGCACCAGCCCATCGTTGTCCCCGTGCGTCATAATGATCCCGCCGATAATGCGGGTGCTCATGCCCCAGGAGGTCTGGAACGGATGGCAGATGGAATTGTCCCTGCCCTGGAAGGTAACGTTGAATGCCTTTGCAAAGCCGTCGCCGAAATAATGGCTGGTTCCGGACTGTAAGGCCTTGCCGTCGTGCATCATCGCTTCGATTGTATATGTCGCAACGGCGCCGGAAAATTTCTCCTTATCGGTCTTGCGGCCCTTGATTACCGGTATGCCCAGCTCGTTTTCGCAAAAATCGGCATATACCCCGAGCATCCGCTGGGTTTCCTCCTCCGCCTCTTGGGCGGTTTCGTGCATCGTGTGGCCTTCCTGCCAGTGGAACTCCACCGAACGCAGGAACGGGCGCGTTGTTTTTTCCCAGCGTACAACCGAGCACCACTGATTGTAGAGCTTCGGCAAATCGCGCCAGGAGTGGATGACCTTCGCGTAATGGTCACAGAACAGGGTTTCGGAGGTGGGGCGCACGCACAGTCTTTCCTGCAGCTTTTCATTGCCACCCATTGTAATCCACGCAACCTCCGGCGCAAAACCTTCCACATGCTCCTTTTCCTTGTTCAGAAGGCTTTCCGGAATAAACATCGGCATGGAGACATTCTCATGACCCAGTTCCTTGAAACGTTGATCCAGAATATGCTGGATATTTTCCCAAATTGCCCAGCCGTACGGCTCGATGACCATGCAGCCGCGCACGCTGGTGTAATCCATCAGCTCGGCTTTTTTTACAATATCCGTATACCATTTGGCGAAGTCCTCCTCCATGGGAGTAATCGCTTCTACCATTTTTTTCTGTTCGGCCATAACAAAACTACCTCTCTATATCTCACACGCCGTTATCATTCGTCGTTCTTTTCTTTTGTCGTATTATTCAAAATAATGGTTACCAGATAGATGAGAAGCATAACGATAAAAATGCCAAGCATTCCCAAACCCATCAGGCGAAAGGATTTCCCTATATCCTCATTTGTAACATTTCCCAGCAAGCTGGTAAACGCAACCGTAAGCAAATTGAAATTCAGCATTTACATCATCCCCCACTTTCTTGCAAGAGAAAGGATAATTCCTCCCGCAACAACGGAGCCGATCTGTCCCGCAACATTCGCGCCGACCGCATGCATCAGAAGGTGATTCTGGTTATCCTCTTTCAGAGCCATTTTCTGGATCACCCTTGCGGACATGGGGAAAGCAGAAATTCCGGCGCCGCCGATCATCGGGTTGATTTTCTTATCCGCAGGGAGGAACAGGTTCAGGATTTTCGCAAAGACAACGCCGCCGATGGTATCGAACACGAATGCAAAAAGACCCAGCGCCATTACCATCAGGGTTCCAACCGTGAGGAACTTGTCCGCCTGCATCTGAAACGCAATGGTGATTCCCAAAAAGATGGTGATCAGGTTTGCAAGCGGGCCCTGCGCCGTCTGGGACAGGCTTTCCAGCTTGCCACACTCGCGGATAAGATTTCCGAACATTAAAAAGCCGACCAAGGAAACCGAATCCGGTGCGATCATCCCCGCAACCAGCGTAACAATGATGGGGAACAGGATTTTCGTTGTTTTGGAAACCGCTTTTGGATTGTACGGCATGCGGATCATGCGTTCACGCTTGGTTGTGACAAGCCGGATTGCAGCCGGCTGGATAATCGGAACCAAGGCCATATAGGAATAGGCGGCAACCGCTATCGCGCCCATGTATCCGCTTTTCAGCACCTGGGAAACAAGGATGGACGTCGGGCCGTCCGCCGCACCGATCACGCCGGCGCTCATTGCGTCCTTCAGCGGGAATCCCAGCAGGACGGCAAGCACAACCGTCAAAAAAATACCGAACTGCGCCGCGCCGCCGAACAGGAGCATCCGGGGGTTGGAAAGCAGCGGGCCGAAATCGATCATCGCGCCGATGCCGACAAAAAGGATCAGCGGAAACGCTTCGGAGGAGGCAATCCCCTTCTGGAAAAGCCACTGTACAATTCCGTTTTCCCCGACCACGCCGGGAAGCGGCAGATTGACCAGTATCGCGCCGAATCCCATCGGCAGGAGCAGAGCCGGCTCAAAGTCCTTTTTAATGGCAAGCCAGATCAAAAGGCCGCCGATCAGCCACATTGCCAGCATTTTGGGGTTTGCCAGCATGTACATCACGCCGTCGGTTAAAAAGCTGAATTCACTCAACGATTTTACGCCCCTTTTATAATCATCTTTTTTCTTAACAAACTATTCATATATTATAAAGGAAAGAAAGTCCTTTTTCAAGTAAAAATGCCAGAAAACGCAGAAAAGCAGTCGCAAGATTCCCCCTGGCTATTCCGCGGGTACTTCCCATGCGGGCAAGCTCCGTTTTACCGAACGCAGAACAATAAAAAATCCGCCATGCTTAGGCACAGCGGATTTGAAAAAAATGCAAATCAAACATTGTCTTCAATGTACTTTACGAGTTCGCCGACAGTTTTAATGTTATCGATCTCTTCATCAGGAACTTCAATTTCGAACTCGTCTTCAATTGACATTAAAAGGTCAACGACATCCAAGGAATCGGCGCCTAAATCGTCAGCAATGCTCGTATCGGGAGTAATTGTATCCTCCTCCACGTCGAATTGTTCGCTGAGAATCGCCTTTACCTTCTCGAATACCATGTTTCACCCTCCTTTTCTGGCATTTTGAATTATCGGCTCGCGGATAACGTATCATTTATTGTGGCATTGTGGACAACACTCTTTCATATGTGCTACAATTTCCACAGAAAAAGCCATGAAATCGCTCCGGTCACGAATTCTCTAACCACATATTATTAGCAAACTATGACTTTGTCAATATATTTCCAGATTTTTTATTTTGAAAATGAGGGGAACTAGAAAATGCTTGAAAACACCTATGCTGTCATCGGCCATCCAATTGCCCACACAATGTCGCCATTTATTCACGCCCGCCTTTTTTCTCTAAACTCAATACAGGCCGAATACGGCATTCTGGATATTCCGCCGGAGAACCTTGCTAAACGGATGGATACGTTGCGCAGCCTTCGCGGCTTCAACATAACCATTCCCCACAAGCAAGCAATTATTCCGCTGCTGGACGGACTGGATTCGAAATCCGTATTTTACCATTCGGTAAATACCGTGCAAAACCGGAACGGCCACCTTACCGGCTTTACAACCGACGGAACGGGATTTTGCAAAGCGCTTGAAGCCGGAGGCGCAAAGCTGGACGGGCGTACCGTAATTCTCGGCGCAGGCGGTGCCGGGCGCGTAATGGCGTTTGAAGCAGCAATGTGCGGCGGAACCGTAACGATCGCCGTGCGCCCGCACGGAATCGAATCCGCACGGCAGCTTTGTGCCGATATCCAAAGCAAGGTAAAAAACGCAAAGGCCGATTTCTGCCTGTTGGACGAAATTCGCGGAGAAATGGATTTGCTTGCGAACGCCACACCAGTCGGTATGTATCCCAACACGGAAGCGCGCCCGGTTTCGGAAGAAATCATTCGAAATGCAGCCTGCGTTTTTGACGCGGTTTACAACCCAAATGAAACCCTGCTTTTAAGAACCGCGCGCAAAAACGGCGTGCGCGCCATCGGCGGAATCAGCATGCTGGTCTGGCAAGCCGCCGCCGCGCAGGAAATCTGGTATGGCGCAAAGTTTCGGAATGAAGATATCGAAACGCTGTGTGCGGACGCTGTCTTTGAAATGAAAAAGACATTCGGCAACCTTGTCCTCTGTGGCTTTATGGGCAGCGGCAAGACCACAGTTGGAAATCTCCTTGCGCGGAAATCCGGGCGAACCTTTGTCGATATGGATCAATATATCGAACAGGAACAGGGCGTTTGCATTTCGGAGTTATTCGCTTCGAAAGGCGAAGCGGAGTTTCGAAAGCTTGAACGGGAAGCCGCAAAGGGGCTTGGGCAGAAAAGCGGGCTGGTCATCGCAACCGGCGGCGGCGCGCTGTTGGACCCGGAAAACACAGAAGAATTAAAGCGGAACGGCGTCGTCCTTTTTCTGGACGCTTCCCTGGAACGCATTCGGGAGCGGCTTGCGGGCGACCTAACGCGCCCGCTGCTTTCCGGACCGGAGCCTGAAGAAAAAATGTGCCGGCTTTACCGGGAACGTTTCGAGCGGTACCGTGCGGCCGCAGACATAAAAATTCCGGCGGACGCGCCCGCCGATGAAGTTGCGGAACAAATCCTCCGGTTATTAAAAAACCCGCTTACTCCTTCCGAATAAGCGGGAATCCATTTTGGCTTACTGCTCAATATCCGAATAGGTGCAACAGGAATTTTTCCCGTTGTGCTTTACCGCATACATAGCGGCGTCGGCCTTTTGAAACAGTTCGTGGTAATCCCTTCCATCCTTCGGATAAATCGAAACGCCGATGCTCCCGGAAATCTGGAATTTCGCATTCCGTTCCGAACGGATACTGCGGAATACCCTCTGCAAAAGCTCTGCTTTCCGTTTGATATCCATGGTCGATATGTTTTTAAGGAATACAACGAATTCATCGCCGCCAATCCGGCCGATAATATCGTCCCCGCGGAACTGGCTTTTCAGTTTGGCAGACACCTCTTCAATCACTTCGTCGCCAAGCAGATGCCCCAGATGGTCGTTTATATCCTTAAAATTATCAATATCAATCAGGAACAGCGCATGCTGGTCTTCCCCACCGCTTCCACAAATTGCTTCGTCAATCAGCCGGGACGTGGTCACATGGTTGTACAGCCCGCTGAGCAAATCACGCTCCGCCCTTTCCTTCAGGCGTAGATTTTCCCTTTTCTGGCTGTCAATATCGATAAAGAACACAATCATTCTGGAAAGCTCGCCCTTTTCGTCGCGAATGATTGTACTTCGAACCCGGTACCACCGGTAATTCCCGTGCACATCCATAAACCGGTAATCGGGGTTTTTCTGCTTCTCCCCATGCATAAAGCGGTACATATCGTCTACCAGCCTTTGCCTGTCCTCCTCGAAAACGATATTGGAATGGCACAGGCTGTCCAGCAAGCCATCCGTGCTAAATCCGGTACCGAACCTGTCCCGAAAAGGGTGGGAATAATAAATCTCCTGCGTCTTAAAATTGTAGTCCATAATCGGATCCGCCGCCTGCTCCATAATAATGCGGTAGCGTTCCTCGCTCGCGGCAAGCTCCCGTTTCGCTTTACGGATAATTTCGAATTGCTCGCGCTCTTTATTGAGCAGCCTTCTTTTGACCGTTATATCTTGTATAACGCCGCACAACAATTCCGAACCATCTTCTTCAACTAAAAGGCGCAAACTGCAGTTTACCCAGATGTGATGCCCATTCTTTTTAATAAGTTTCAGCTCGACTAGCGCATTGCCATCCCTTGAAAGGTTCCGCACAAAATCTTGACGGTCGTAGTGCTGATCCGCGCTTAACACGCGGTTCGGTTCCTGTCCGTTTAACGCCGTTATTTCACCTTCTCGATATCCAAGCATTTCATAAAAGGGGCTGCTTGCATAAACGATTGTAAGTGCATCGTCATTCTTACAACATAGAATTCCCGCGCCCAGAGAATTAATAATTTTTCTTAGGTCGAATTCTCCTGCTAATTTTTTCGGCATTGGCACCCCCTCTTTCGTCTACAAATAGTTATGACACATCCGCCTTAGTGTCTAATATTGTATCAAAAATGCACCATAAAATCAATCATGTAAATCTATTTTTCGTACAACTTTGAACAATATTCACTTTTCGAGAAAAATCGATATTTTCTATTTTCCCTTGACAGCCCATGCAATCTGTATTATGATACATAGCAAGAATTACAAAGGAGCTTCACAATGCGTTCTGCGACAAGCACAAAACGATTTATAGCTTACGGTTATCCCCGCTATTTTATGGCGTGGGATTTTTGTGCATGCCTAAAAACGGACTGTGAGCTTTTGTGCGAAGGTATATAGCCTTACCCCGACAGGCTTATATTTTAGCGGAGCTGACAGCAGCTCCGCTCTTTTTTTATCATTTTCCACTATATAATTGCAAGGAGGAATAAAATATGATTATTGTATTAAAGCCAGGATGCACGCCGGAGCAGGTAAAAGATTTTACAAATACGCTTACCAATGAGTATAGCATAAAGGTCAATACCTGGGTAGGTACGCAAAGTACGGTTCTTGGGCTGATCGGCGATACATCGGCAATCGATATCGACTATATTTCGGCACAGGATTTTGTAGAAAGCGTTAAGCGGGTACAGGAGCCCTACAAAAAATCCAACCGCAAATTCCACCCGGACGACACCGTCATCACCCTGCCCGACGGGCAAAAGATCGGCGGGGGCGGGCTGGCGCTGATTGCCGGCCCCTGTTCCGTTGAAAGCAAGGAGCAGATCTGTGACATTGCCCGGCGGGTCAAGGCTGCGGGCGCGCAGTTCCTGCGCGGCGGCGCGTTCAAGCCAAGAACCTCCCCCTATGCCTTCCAGGGGCTGAAGGCCGAAGGGCTGGAACTTTTAAAAGAAGCCAAAAAGGAAACCGGCCTTCCGATCGTTACGGAAATCATGAGCGCCAACCATATCGACATGTTTTTGGAAAACGGCGTGGATATTATTCAGGTCGGCGCGCGGAATATGCAGAATTTTGATCTGCTGAAGGAACTGGGGAAAGTCAAAACGCCCATTCTCTTAAAGCGGGGGCTGTCCAGCACGATTGAAGAGCTTTTAATGAGTGCGGAATACATTTTGGCCGGGGGCAACGAACAGGTCATCCTCTGCGAACGCGGCATCCGTACCTATGAAACCTACACAAGGAACACGCTGGATATTTCCGCCATCCCGATCCTGAAAAAGCTTTCCCATCTTCCTGTTGTGGTCGACCCAAGCCACGCGGGCGGAATTGCATGGCTGGTGGAGCCACTCGCGCTTGCGGCGGTTGCAGCCGGAGCGGACGGTCTGATTATCGAGGTGCACAACAATCCGGCAAAGGCACTTTCCGACGGCGCGCAGTCGCTGACCCCGGACCAGTTCGACAAGGCAGCGGAACATCTCCGCGCCGCGGCAAAAGCCTTTGGAAGAAATGTAGAATAGCCTGTAAATATTTGCTATAATATAGAAAATATCTGCGACGAAAGGTATCCCATCATGAACCGAAAAATTGTAATTGTCGGGCTGGGCCTGATCGGGGGTTCCCTTGCAAAGGCTTTTCAAAAGTACACACAATGCCAAATTGCCGGAATTGACCGCAATCCGGACGTCTTAAAAGCTGCACTGGAATGCGGCGCAATTGACAAAATTGCCAGCGAAGCGGATATCCAGGAAGCGGATGTCCTCTACCTTTGCCTGTATCCCCAGGCGGACATCGATTTCGCCGCCGCGCACGCCCATCTGATTCCACCGCACTGCGTCGTAACCGACACCTGCGGAATCAAAGCGGAAATCTGTGCGCATCTGCCCCGCATCGCGCGGGAACATGGCTTTGCCTTCGTAGGCGGACACCCGATGGCAGGCAAGGAACAAAGCGGATTCACGTCAAGCGACGCGGATCTGTTTCTGGACGCCAGCTACATTCTCGTTCCCTGCGACGCGCCGCAGCAGGCGGTCGGCCTGCTGAAAGAAATCGCCAAGGCGCTCCGCTTCGGCGGAACCGTAGAAGCCACCCCCGAAAAGCACGACCGGATGATCGCGTTTACCAGCCAGCTTCCCCATGTGCTCGCCTGCGCTTATGTGATGAGCCCCAGCTGCCCGGAGCACAACGGCTTTTCCGCGGGGAGCTATCGCGACGTTTCGCGTGTGGCGAATATTAACGAAGCGTTATGGGCGGAGCTGTTCATCGACAACCGGGAAGCACTTATGGAAGAATTGGATATTTTGATTGCCAATATAACCATGCTGAAAGATGCTGTTTCGAAAAAGGATGCCGAAGCGCTTCGCGCCCTTCTGTGCAAAAGCAGACAGATAAAGGAGATGCTTGGAGAATGAAGGAACTGACCGTTAATACTTCCAAAAGCTACAAAATCCAAATCGAACGCGGTTGCCTCGGCAAAACCGGAAAGCTTGCGGAACGGCTTTTCAAGCCGGGCGCAAAAGCTGTTCTGGTAAGCGACAGCAATGTACTTCCGCTTTATGGCGAACGCGTGAAGCAGTCGCTGGAAGCCGCCGGCTTCTCCGTGCACACGTTTGCTTTTCCGGCAGGGGAAGAAAGCAAACAGCTTTCCTGCATCGCGCAAATCTACTCGGAGTGCGCCAAACACAGGCTGACCCGCAGTGATTTCCTCGTCGCGCTGGGCGGCGGCGTAACCGGCGACATGACGGGCTTTGCCGCCGCGACCTATCTGCGCGGCATCCCCTTTATCCAGATACCAACCTCCCTTCTGGCGCAGATTGACTCATCGGTCGGCGGCAAAACGGCGGTCGACCTCCCGCAGGGAAAAAATCTGGTCGGAGCGTTTCATCAGCCCTGTCTGGTTTTAATTGACCCAGACACGCTTGAAACCCTTCCG
Source organism: Caproiciproducens galactitolivorans (assembly GCF_029266045.1). Classification (NCBI taxonomy): domain Bacteria; kingdom Bacillati; phylum Bacillota; class Clostridia; order Eubacteriales; family Acutalibacteraceae; genus Caproiciproducens; species Caproiciproducens galactitolivorans. The sequence goes on from NZ_JAJUFJ010000002.1 coordinate 111,098, forward strand.
CAGCGTTTCCTTTCCGACGGAATGGCGGAAGCGATTAAGTACGGCTGCATAAAAAGCCGCGAACTGTTCGATATGATCTATAAAGAGGATATCCGTCAAAACATGGAAGAACTGATTTACCGCTGTGTGGATATCAAACGCGAAATCGTGCAGCGGGACGAATTCGACACCGGCGAACGTATGCTTTTGAACTTCGGCCACACCTTCGGCCACGCGCTGGAAAAGCTGTATGGATTTTCCAAGCTGTCCCACGGGGAAGCGGTCGGAATCGGCATGGTCATGATGGCAAAATGCGGCGAAAGCATGGGCATCACAAAGCCCGGAACGACGAATGAAATCATCGCGGCGTTACGGAAATTCCAGCTTCCCACAAGCGATCCCATGCCGATTGACCAGATTCTTTCCGCAACGGCGTTTGACAAGAAAAACAGCGGCGGCATGATCGGGCTGATTCTATTGAAACAAATCGGCGAGGGGTTTGTGGACCGGATTTACCGCGACCGCCTGGCGGAACTGACAGAGGTGCTGCAATGAGCGACGTGAGAATTGAGCCTTCGGTTTTAAGCGGGAGCATCCTCGTGCCGCCCTCTAAAAGCGCGGCGCACCGGGCGGTTATCTGTTCGGCGCTGGCAGGCGGCGGCAATCTCTTTGAGGACGGGGTAGAATATCTGAGCAACGATATCCGGGCCACCATCCGCGCAATGAAAACCCTTCTCAGCGGAACTGACGGAACCCCCGTGCAAGTTTACTGCGGGGAATCCGGTTCCACCCTGCGCTTTCTGATTCCGGTCGCGGCGGCGCTCGGAATTCCGGCTATGTTTACGGGCGAAGGCCGTCTTCCGCAGCGTCCGATCGGCGTCTATCTTGACTGCCTGCCCCAGCATGGCGTAAAATGTGAAACGGCAGGGGGGCTGCCGCTGGCAATTCACGGAAAGCTCACCCCGGGGAAATTCATCCTGCCGGGCAACGTGAGTTCCCAGTTTATTACGGGCTTGCTGCTCGCGCTCCCGGTTTTGGACGGCGGCAGCGAAATCAGACTTTCCACGCCGTTGGAAAGCGCCGGCTACGTTGATATGACGATTGATATTTTAAAGGATTTCGGAATAAAAATCGAAGCCGAGGAAAACGGGTGGATAGTTCCGGGGAACCAGTCCTACAGCGTACCCCCTTATAAACCTTATAAAGTAGAACGGGACTGGTCTCAGGCAGCCTTTTTCCTGGCGGCGGGAACGCTCGGCGGAAAAATCCGGCTGGAAGGGCTGAATCCGGATTCCCGGCAGGGCGACCGCGCGGCAGAAATGCTTTTCCGCTCTTTCGGCGCGGATATTGCATGGGAGGGAAAGCAACTAACCGTTACGCCCAAGAAACGAAACGGCATAGAAATCGACGCAGCCCAGATTCCCGACCTTGTCCCGGTTCTGGCGGCGACCGCCGCGCTGTGCCGGGGGCAAACAAGAATCTATAACGCGCAGCGCCTGCGCATCAAGGAAAGCGACCGTCTGGCGGCCATGGCCGACGGGCTGACCCGCCTTGGCGGGAAGGTGAAGGAAACAGAGGACGGCCTTCTGATTGACGGCGTGAAGACGCTTCACGGCGGCGAGGTCAACGGCTGCAACGACCACCGCATTGTCATGGCTTTTGCAATCGCCGCTTTGAAAGCGGACGGGTGCGTGACGATCCACGACGCGCAAAGCGTCCGCAAAAGCTACCCGGACTTTTTCGAGGACTATAACCGGCTGGGAGGGAAAGCGTATGTCGTCCGCATGGGGTGAAAAAATAAAGGTATCCATTTTCGGCGAAAGCCACGGCGCCGCTATCGGTGCGGTGCTCGACGGGCTGCCGGCGGGCGAAGAGCTTGATTTTGAAGCCGTCGCCCTGCAAATGAGCCGCCGCGCGCCGGGAAAGGATCCGGCAGCAACGCCGCGCAGGGAAAGCGACCTGCCTAAAATTGTAAGCGGCGTTTTAAACGGCAGAACCACCGGCGCGCCGCTGTGTGCACTAATTGAAAACACGAATACAAAATCCGGCGATTATGAGTATTTACAGCGCGTCCCGCGCCCGGGGCACGCGGATTACCCTGCGTTCCTGCGTTACGGCGGTTTTAACGACATGCGCGGCGGCGGGCATTTCTCCGGCCGTCTGACAGCTCCGCTTGTTTTCGCGGGCGCCGTATGCCGCCAGATTTTACAGCGCCGGGGCATCGCAATCGGCTCACACGTCCTTTTTGTGGCGGATTGCAGGGATACCCCCTTTTCCCCGACGGACATCCCTGAGGATTTGCTCCAACGGCTTGCTTCCGTCCCGTTCCCCGTCATTGACCGGGAGGCGGAACAAAAAATGCGGAACACAATTGAAAAAGCCCGGATGGCACAGGACAGCGTGGGCGGCGTGGTCGAATGCGCGCTGACCGGCGTTCCCGCGGGGATCGGCGGCCCGCTGTTCGGTGGAATTGAACCGGTCTTTTCATCCATCCTGTTCGGCATTCCCGCTGTTAAGGGCGTGGAGTTCGGCGCGGGCTTCGGCGCGGCGGAGCTGTACGGTAGCCAAAACAACGACGCATACTACTTCGACGGCGGCACGGTAAAAGCCCGGACCAACAACGCGGGCGGAATCCTTGGCGGAATTACAACCGGTATGCCGATTGTGTTCCGCGCGGCGTTCAAGCCTACGCCGTCCATTGCACGGGAGCAGGACAGCGTCGATCTGAAAACGAAAGAAAACGCAAAACTCCGTGTTCACGGAAGGCATGATCCCTGCATCGTTTCGCGGGCCGCGCCCGTTGTGGAGGCCGCGGCGGCGATTGCGCTCATAAACCTGATGACTTTATAAATCGAGGTAATAAGGATGACACTAGAAGAAATTCGCAAAGAAATCGATCAAATAGACGAAGCCCTTCTGCCTCTTTTTTTGAAACGGATGGAATGCGCCAAAGCGGTGGCGGTCATCAAAAAGGAAACCGGCCAGCCGGTACTGAACGCAGAACGGGAACAGGCTATTCTGAACCGCATTGGGAGCAGGGCGGGCGAGTTTGGCGGCGAAGCCCGTATGCTGTATGCGAATATGATGGACATGAGCCGCTCGCTGCAACACAGCCTGCTCGGCAGCGGGCAGGAGCTGCGCGCCGCCATCCGGGACGCGGGCGTAAAGCCGGAAAAAGCTGAGAAAATCGCCTGCCTTGGTGAAATCGGCTCCTATTCCCACGAAGCACTTCTGCAGCTTTACCCGCATACGTTCCCTCTGTTTTACCAGGATTTCGGCGGCATTTTCGCCGCTGTGGAAAGCGGCGAAGCGGATTTGGGGCTGCTGCCGGTCGAAAATTCCTCTGCCGGCTCCGTCGGCGAGGTCTACGACCTGATTTTGCAGTACCGGTACAGCATTATCGCCGCAACGACCCTGCTTGTGCGGCATTGCATGGCATCCGCTAAGAAAGTGGACCCCCGCAGCATCCGTACGGTATATTCCCACCCGCAGGCACTTTCCCAGTGCTCCGTATATATTGAAAAGAACGATCTGCATGCCTTGCCGTGTTCCAGCACAGCCGCGGCGGCACAGATGATCGCCCAGCGGCAGGAGGCCGGAATTGCCGCGATTTGTTCCGAGCATGCGGCGAAGCAGTATAAGCTCCATATCGTTCAAAACGATATTCAGAATACTTCCAACAACCGCACGCGGTTCATCGTGATCAGCCGCCGCCTGTACATTCCCGACGGCGCGCAGAAAATCAGCCTTTGCTTTTCCCTTCCGCACAAGACCGGTTCGCTTTACAGCGTATTGGCACGTTTTGCGGCGGCGGGGCTGAATCTGACAAAAATCGAAAGCCGCCCGATTGCGGAAAGGAATTTCGAGTACGATTTTTACCTTGATTTCACCGGAAATGTACATGAAGAGCGCACGTTGAACCTTCTCTGCGCGCTGAATGACGAGCTTCCGCGCTTCTCTTTCTTAGGGAACTATACGGAAAACGAATAAATAAAAGGACCGGGCTATTTTCAAGCCGGGTCCTTTTCTGTTTGCCCGCCAGACACCGCCAGCCGGACCTTTTTCTGTTTTACGCGCGATTCCCGCTTGCAGTAAGGCGGATACCGCTTGTGCTTTTCGTGGTGGGCCATACACTCGGGACATTTTCCATGGCGTTCGCAGTATATTTTTACGCAATTACAGGTTCCCCTTCCATTTTCCAAAACCATAATGATTTTCTCCGCTTTCTCCCTCCGGATTCGAACTATCAGAAGAGGGAATAGGTCGTAATTCCTTTTTATGAATCGTATCCCAAAACGGCGTATATAGGGTCATATCAGTTCTTTAGTTTTGCCGCGAGGGCGATCCAGCCCTTCTCCGTTTTGCGGCGGATAACCTCAAATTTCGACGAAAGGGCGGCAAGAACATCTTTCTCGCGGGTATCGATAATCCCGCTCATCAAGTACACCGAATCCGGATACAGGAACTGCTCGATATCCTTTGTTAAAAGGAGGATGACATCCGCAACAATATTGGCGACGACGATATGGTACTGCCCGCTGACCTGTTCGGTCAAATCGCCGCACACGCCGGTAAAACGTTCATGAACATGGTTAATTTCCGCATTCTGCACAGCGGTCTTTACGGCAATCGGGTCAATATCCACCCCGACGGCGCTTTTTGCCCCAAGAAGCAGCGCGGCGACCGAAAGGATTCCGCTGCCGCAGCCGACATCCAGCACGTCACAGCCCGGTTTTACCGTTTCCTCCAGCAGTTCCATACACAGGCGGGTCGTTTCGTGGGTCCCGGTGCCAAACGCGAGCCCCGGTTCCAGGTGCAGCACCGTGCGATCCCCTGCCTCGTATTCCTCCTCCCAAGTCGGGCGGATCAAAAGCTTTTCGCCAACCTTAATGGGCTTGAAATATTTCTTCCAGTTGTTAATCCAATCCTCCTCCGCACAGGCGGATGTATCGATTGTATGCCGAATGCCTTCGGCGTTGTAGCGTTCGCTTAAGAACGCAATGGCTTCCGCCGGATTTTCCTCCGGGCTGATGTACACATGCACCAGCGCCTTGGAGCGGTCCTTTTTCAAAAGCTCCTCGTCAATCAGGTCAATGTGGGCGATCTCCCGCACTTCTTCGTCCAGGTGGGAGTAATCCTCAATATAAATGCCATAGGGAACGACCATCTGGGCAATGTCCCCCGCTGTATCGATATTTTCCGCATCCACGGTAATCCGAATTTCCGTCCAATCCATATGTTTCCTCCAAAAATCACTCTTAATGCAATTTCGTCCTAACCCTCTGCGGGCAGTGGGAACAACTTACTTTCCGATTTTAAAATTGCTGTATTTAATTATACACTGTATCAAATAAAAGTTATAGACTTATTTTGCCCTTCGCGCGAATACATTTGATTAACAAAGAAAATAAAGGTGTTAATCAAATGAGAAAGCGTGTATTTTACATAAACGCCGCTATTCTGACCTCCAGCTCCGTACTGCTCCGCCTGAGCAATATCTGGTTCCGGATGTTTATCTGCTCGAAAATCGGTGCGGCGGGCATGGGGCTGTACCAGCTTGTCCTGTCCGTTTTCTTTCTCGGCATCACCCTGTGTACCTCGGGAATCGGGCTGGCTGTTACCCGCTTGGTTTCCGAAGGGCGCGGAACAAAGAGTTCCGTGCGGCAATGCACACTCTGTGCGCTGGCACTGAGTTTACTGGGAGCGTCGGCGCTGTTCTTCGGCGCGGATTTCATCGCGCACTGGTTCATCGGGAACGCATCGGCGGCCATGCCGCTGAAGCTTTTGGCGCCTGGCCTGCCCTTTATCGCCATCTGCTCCTGCCTGAAAGGCTATTTCCTTGCGATACGGAATACGCTGGTTCCCGTATGTAGTGATTTTCTGGAACAGTTTGTGACAATCGGCGCCTCCCTGCTGCTGCTTTTTTCCATGAGCAACGCGCTGGACGCGCTGATGCTCGGTTCCACTATTGGCGAAGTGTTCGACTGCACCTTTATGATCGTGCTTTATCATCTGTTTGCTAACCGGAACAAGCTTTCCAAAGCAAAAAGCAGCGGTGTGTTCCAGAGCATCCTCCATATCGCCGGGCCGATCCTATTCGGTTCCTTTTTCCGAAATCTATTAAGCAGCACCGAAAACATGCTGATCCCGAAGGGGCTGAAAAAATACGGTGCCGGCGACAGCGGCGCGCTAGCGCAGTACGGCGTGATACAGGGGATGGTTATGCCTATTCTTTACTTTCCCTACTCCTTTTTAACGTCCCTATCCATGCTGCTCATTCCGGAAATGGCGGAAGCCAACGCCGAAGGAAAGCAGAAGGCCATCCAAAGGGTCGTGGAAAAGGCGTTCCGCTGTACGCTCATGTTTTCGTTTTTCATTTGCTCGCTGTTCATCTTTTTTGCGGACGATCTTGGCATGCTGTTTTACAAGAGCCGCGAGGTCGGGAATATCCTGCGGATTATGGCCCCGATTGTACCGCTGATGTACCTCGACAGCGTTGTGGACGGCTTGCTAAAGGGTCTTGACCAGCAGATGTATTCTTTGAAATACAATTTCAGCGATTCCATCATGCGCGTTATCCTGATTGCCGTATTTGTGCCTATGTTCGGGCTGCGCGCCTATATCACGGTGCTTTTCCTGAGCGAAATCTACAATGCCTCGCTCAGCATCAACCGCCTGCTGAATGTGACCACATTGGAAGTAGATATTTGGGAATGGATTGTTACCCCTGCGGTCGGCGCGGCTCTTTTGTACTATATTCTCCTTCTTATCCAAAAAGTATCCTTTATTTCCATTTGACAAACCTCCACAGAAAAGATACACTATTAACGATTCAACATAGTCTATTCAGGACGGAGATAGGAAATGGAGAATTTCTGGATCTTGTTTTTATCGTTTACCGTATACAGCTTTTTGGGCTGGCTGACTGAAAGCATCTTTTGTTCCATCCCTGTCGGAAAATTTATCAACCGGGGCTTCCTCAACGGCCCATTCTGCCCAATATACGGTGTGGGCGGTATTGCAGTAATCTATATTCTGACTCCGGTAAAAGATAATATCCTATTGCTTTACATAGCAGGGGTATTCCTTACATCCACGCTGGAATACCTGACCGGGTTCGCGCTGGAGGGGATTTTCCACACGAAATACTGGGATTATTCCGAGCACCGGTATAATATCCAGGGAAGGGTCTGCCTGCAAAATTCGCTTCTGTTCGGCGTAATGTGCGTGGTTGGAATGCTTTACGTGCACCCCCTGCTTATGCGGATGCTGCAGAAAATCCCTTCGGACATCCTTCCCTGCATTGCTTGCTTGTTTATCCTGTATTTCTTCTGTGATACTACGCTGACTGTGTTCACAATTCTGCGGTTCAACGGAAAGCTCGATGAAATCCAGCAGGCCATTGACGAATTCCGGGAAAAAGCCTCCGACCTTAAAACGGAGAAATTCGAGAACATTCAGACGGCAATCGGTTCGCTGATTGACGAGGACCGGAAAGCCTTCTATTTGAAAACCCTGAACGAGCTTTACGAGAAAATGGATAAATTGGAAACGGAAATCAAATTTTTCCAGCGCCGCTTCATTCAGGCTTTCCCAACTATGAAATCGCTTCGGAACAACGAATCCCTTCAGCGTGTAAAAGAGGCGATTCAAAATAAAACCCGAATTATAAAGCGAAAATAGACAAAGGCATGCGCCCTCCGGATATCCGGAGGGCGCATGCCTTTAAAGGAAGACTTAATCCAAAACGGCAGTCACTTCAACCTCTACCAGAGCGCTTTTGGGAAGCTGTTTTACAGCAACGCAGGAACGCGCAGGTTTTCCGGTGAAGTATTTCTCATAAACCCCGTTAAATGCAGCGAAGTCAGACATATCCGCAAGAAAGCAGGTTGTCTTTACGGCATTTGTGAAATCCGCACCGGCTTCTTTCAAGACCGCACCGATATTCTTCATGACCTGCTCGGTCTGCACGGTGATATCACCCTGTGCAATCTCGCCCGTGTCAGGAATAATCGGAATCTGTCCGCTCAGAAAGAGCATTTTCCCGGCGACAATCGCCTGGGAGTAGGGTCCGATTGCGGCTGGAGCATCCTTTGTGGAAATGACTTTCATTTTGTTTTTCCCTCTTTCTTTATTTTAATATATTTATATAAGCGAATACTCAGTTGGACTGTACGATATGGTATCCGGCTTTGACAATCGCTTTTCGGATTTGCGCCAGATGTTCATGGTTCCTCGTTTCCATGCGAATATGCAAATAGCAGTCGTTAATTCCCGTATTTTCACCGCTGCGGTCATGGTGAACGCTTACCACATTCGCGCCGAGGTCGGCAATAATGGAGGAAACCTCCTTGAGCTGGCCTGGTTTGTCAACCATCGAGAGAATAAGGTCGCCGGAGCGCCCGGCCTTGAGAAGCCCGCGGCTGATAACCCTGGAAAGGATGGTCACATCAATATTCCCGCCTGAGAGCAAGCATACCGCCTTTTTCCCTTTTACGTCAACCTTGTTGAACATGGCCGCCGCAACGGAAACCGCGCCGGCTCCTTCGGCAATCAGCTTATGCTGCTCAATTAGCGTTAGAATCGCCGTGGCAATTTCGTCCTCCGTAACGGTAACAACCTCATCGACATATTTGCTGCAAAGGGCATAGGTCAAATCACCCGGGCATTTTACCGCAATACCGTCCGCAAAGGTAGACACACTAGAAAGGGCTTCTACCTTCTTGTCGACCAAAGCCTGCACCATGCTTGGAGCGCCGCAGGCCTGCACGCCATAAACCTTGCATTTGGGATTCAGGGATTTTATAGCAAAGGCTACGCCCGAAATCAGCCCGCCACCGCCCACGGGTACGATCACCGCGTCCACGTCTGCAAGCTGGTTCAGGATTTCCAGCCCGATCGTCCCCTGTCCGGCAATAACCTGCTGGTCGTTGAACGGGTGGATGAAGGTGGCGCCGCTTTCCTTTTGCAGGTCGCACGCCTTCTGATAGGCGTCATCGTACACGCCCTTTACAAGGCAGACCTGCGCGCCGTAGCTTTTCGTTGCCTCCACCTTGGAAATCGGGGCGCTGTCGGGGATGCAGATGAGCGACCGGATGCCGCTTTTCGCCGCGGCAAGAGCCACACCCTGCGCATGGTTTCCGGCGGAACAGGCGATTACGCCCTTGGTTTTTTCCTCCTCCGACAGTTGGGAGATTTTATAATAAGCACCGCGCACCTTGAAGGAGCCGGTAATTTGAAGATTTTCGGTTTTTAAGTAAATCTGGCTTTCGGGGTTGATAAGCGGTGCATGAATCAGCGCCGTTTCTCGAATCACATCTTTTAAAACATAGGCCGCATGATAAACTTGATCTAACGTAAGCAAGCTGACATCCCCAATCTTTTTATTTTGTCTTATTACTTCATCATAGCCATTGCGCCTGTGCGAAGAATTTGCAGCACATGATACGGATTGTACAGTTCAATAAAGGAATTTAATGTTGTCGCGTCCCCTGTCAGTTCCATAATCATAGAATCCTCCTGGACATTTAAAATATTGGCATGGAACACATTGGCAATGCTAACCAGCTTTTCGCTGTTTTGCTGATTGCGCGCCACCTTGATCAACAGATGCTCGCGCACAACGGCTTGCTCCCTGTCCAGAACCGTTACCTCTTCTATATCGACCAGTTTGCACAGTTGTTTATCGACCTGGCGCACAATCCTGTCGTCCCCCGATACGACAATCAGAATGCGGGAGTATTCCGTGTTTTCGGTTTGCGCCGCAACGATACTTAAAATATTGTAGCAGCGGCGGCTGAACAATCCGGAAATCCGAAGCAGTACGCCCGGCGTATTTTTTGCAAGCACGGATAAAACATACTCTTTCTCATTGCTGTAGCTCATCTTGCACACTCCTTACATTTCCAGAATCGGCTCTTCTACGGAACTGCCCGCCGGAACCATGGGCAACACATTGATATCCGGGCTGATATGGCAGTTGATCAGCGACGGCCCCTGATAAGCCAGCGCTTCCTTCAGTACCGGCTCGATTTCCTCTCTGCGGCTGATGGCAAACGCCTTTATGCCGAACGCTTGGGCCAGCATTTCAAAATTCGTGGCGCTGTCCAGCGTGGTCTGGGAAAAACGGTTTTGGTAAAACAGCTTCTGCCACTGGCGGACCATACCGAGCACGCGATTATTGAACACCAGTTCAATGACCGGGATGTTATACTGCGCCAACGTTGCCAGCTCATTGCAGTTCATGTGGAAGCTGCCGTCCCCCGCAAGATTGATTACGCGCTGATCCGGGTTCGCCACCTGCGCGCCGATTGCCGCGCCAAGCCCGTACCCCATGGTTCCCAGCCCGCCCGAGCTGATAAAATGCCGGGGCGTGCGGAAGCGGTAAAACTGCGCCGCCCACATCTGATGCTGCCCGACCTCGGTCACGATAATCGCCTTGGAATCCGTTAGCCGGTCGAGCGTTTCGATGACTTCCTGCGGCAGTACCTCCCCTTCGGATTCGGCCATCTGTTCAAGCGGATACAGATCCTTCCATTCCGCGATCTGTTCCAGCCATCCCTTGTGCTGGCACTGGGGAAGAAGCTGATTCAGCCTTGCAAGAATTTCCTTGGCATCGCCCTTCATTTTTAAATCGACTTCAATATTTTTATTAAATTCCGCCGTATCAATATCAATCTGAATAATCGGGCAATGCTGTGCAAACAGGTCCGCGTTGCAAAGCACGCGGTCAGAAAAACGGGTGCCAATAGCGATCAATAAGTCACAATTTTTGATGGCAAGTGCCGAGGTGTTCGTCCCATGCATTCCCAGCATCCCGATATAGCGCGGATCCGTCTGGTCAAAACCACCCTGACACATCAGCGATGAGGCAACCGGAGCGTCCAGAAGATCGGCAAACTTTTTCAACTCTCCCGAAGCCTCCGAAGCGATCACCCCACCGCCCGAATAGATAAACGGCCTTTCGCTTTTTTTAAGCATTGTAAGCGCCTGCTCGAAGCGCTCATCATAGGGGAAGTCGCCTTTCGGGGCCGGTAGCGGCGCATGCGGAATATATTCATACTTCTGCGCGGTAACATCCTTTGGAATATCCACCAGCACCGGTCCCTTGCGGCCTGTTCCCGCGATTAAAAACGCCTTTCGGATGGTATCCGCCAAGTCCTCAATATGTTTAACAAGGAAATTATGTTTCGTCACCGGCATGGTAATGCCCGTGATATCCACCTCCTGAAAGCTGTCCAGCCCCAAAAGCGCGCAGCTTACATTTCCGGTAATTGCCACCATCGGTATGGAGTCCATATAGGCAGTAGCGATGCCGGTTACCAGATTCGTTGCACCCGGACCGGAGGTCGCGATGCAAACGCCGGTTTTCCCCGTTGAACGGGCGTATCCGTCCGCCGCGTGCGCCGCACCCTGTTCATGAGCGGTACGAATATGGCAGATTTTATCCCTATACTCGTAAAGTGCATCGTAAATGTTGAGTACGGCTCCCCCCGGATACCCGAATACGGTATCCACGCCCTGCTCAAGCAGACATTCCATCAGGATTTGTGCTCCCGTTAACTGCATTTCTGATTCCTCCTTAAAACATTCTTCCGTTCTGAATTAAAAAAGCCTTCGCCTCTAATCCTAGAGGCGAAGGCTTTCTCCGCGGTACCACTCTAATTCGCCGCCAAAGCGGCATCTCATATGCATCCAACAATGCACTCTCGCTTAACGGTGAGAAACCGGGCGTGCTTACTAATTTCTGTTCAGCTGCCTGCTCCGGGGTGATATCCTGCAAATACCTGCACCGCTTTCCACCAACCAGCGGCTCTCTGTGAGCGGGTTAAGATGCATTCCGTCCCCATCTGCGCATTTCATGAGCTATATTATATTTATTATAGAATATGGTATTCAAGCTGAATTGTCAATAGTTTTCTTGAAACCAATTTAAAAATCAATCGTTTTCTTTAAGCCAATAAACGCTTCCGTCACTCATCCGAGCCAAGTACCCCAGGTCGATCAGACCGCGGCGCAAGGTGGAATGATCTTCCGGATAAATCTGCTTTAAAATACCGTTGACTTCCAATTCGGTATATTTTTTTCCTTTTTCAAACTGGCCGGCTATTTTTTTATAGATAACCGCTCTTTTCTTTGCCTTTGACGACAGGACTTTCAATTTTAACGGTTCAAGCGAACTGAAAACATTCTTTAAAATTTTCTCTTCCTCTTCCGGAGCAATCGTAAAATCTTCCATTTTTATCCTCCCGGCCTGTTTTTATATACGATTTTACACCCGTTTTTCAAAAAGTCAAGCGCCAGGAGGTGCTATAAAGCCCGTCTGTTTCGCGGAAGATGCTTATTTTTGCTTTGAAAACGAAACGGGAGGATTGTTGAAAAGATTTAGCCCGCATTTTGGTCACCGCTAAAGCTTTTTGAACTCCCGGATATGCCGGAAGTTTTCGTTATACAAAAAGAGAAAAGCCCTCGAAAAGGAGGGCTTTTCTTTAGCGATTTTTATCAGAACCGGTTTTTGGATCAATCGGGGTATCGGCTTCCAGAGGGCTTGTTTTCCAACTATCGTTTTCATTCCGTTTATTCTCGACACGATTCGGTTGGTACGAGCTTGTATCCGTATTCGCATCTTTCTTGTAATCGGGATTTTTTTCCGCTTGTCCAATGCAGTTCGCGTCTGTAATAAAATTGCATTTTTTTGTATCGTCATCGGATATTCCATTCACATTTGTTGGAAAAGTATATTTTTTACTCATAATAATGCTCCTTTACATTATAGTTTAATAGGATTCAATGTAAATCCCAATTCTGTAATATTCCCTGCTTCATGCCGTTTATCCGTCCCATTTTCCTGTAGCAAGATCTTGCCGCAAGCAGTAAGCTTTAAATGAAATGAAAAGAAAAAATTGCGCTTAAATAGCAGCAGGCGCACCGTTCAAAGAACTGGCGCGCCTACTGCTATGGTGTGTGTCGAAACATGGAATAAGTAAAGGAGTAATCAAATTTAAATCAGAGCTTTTTCTCTGAAGTGGATTCCTGTGCAGCCTGAATAATATCCTCCATACTCTCATTGGAACTGGAAGCGATCGCGGCCACAACAGCGCCCTCAACCAGAGGGCAGTCAATCATTTTAATTTTTCGATCGGGCATACTTTCAATAACCATTTCCGCCGTCATTACGGCGCTGCCCATATCCATAAGAATTACAACGCCGTCATCGGAATAAACCGAATCGACAGCCTTAACAATCTTTTCAAAGCTGGTTCCCAGCGAACCATCATCCAAACCGCCGGCGGCCGCTACCGGCGCCTCGCTGGCCATCATACCAGCCAACTCCGCGACGCCCTGCGCAAGCTTTTCACTATGCGATACAATTACAATTCCTACCATATATTTTCCTTCCTGCTTCTCAAAGCGAACTTTGAATAACCTTTAGCATCAAGCAGGCAGAGGTTGCGCCCGGATCCTGATGACCGATACTTCTTTCACCAAGATAGCTGGCTCTTCCTTTGGTTGCAATGATGGTTTTTGTATATTCTACGCCTTTTTCAGCTGCTTCTACACCTTTTGAAATAGCAGCTTTAAAATCGTTGTTTTCCTCGTAACTTTTTTTCATTGCATTATAAGCGGGAATTAACGCGTCGAGCATCGTTTTTTCACCCTCATGCGACTTTCCACGCATTTTGATTCCTTCAATTGCTGCTTCCATTGCATTCAGGAAATCATTGCCGTCCATTTCGTTTTTCGCTCCGATTGCCGCGCCCGCTCTCATAAACGCTGTACCGTAAAGCGGCCCGGAAGCTCCGCCAACCGTTGAAACCAATGCCATTCCAACCGCTTTCAAAATAGAACCGATGTCTTTATTAGAGAAATCAGACAGTTTTTTCTCTACCTCTTTAAATCCACGCGCCATGTTAATCCCGTGGTCACCGTCTCCAATCACATTATCCAATTCTGTCAAGTAGTCTTTATCCATTTGAATTTGTGTACTGATCTTTTGAATGATGTCAATTAATTTTTTACTGTCCGTCATAATTACATTTCCTTTCAAAAGCAACATGATTCCCTATTCTTAACAAACTATATATATGCAGACAGATAAAGAATATGCGGCGGAACGGAAAGCTCCGCCGCTTTCCAAATTTTTTATTCTTTAAAGGCCGGCGTGTCGGCTTTCGCGTCGAGCAGTTCTTTTAACTCATCGTCTAAGCGCAGCAACGAAATGGAGAAGCCCGCCATTTCGAGGGAGGTCATGTAGTTGCCTACAAAGGTCTTATAAATCTTAATTCCTTTTTCGGTAAGATAATCATGAACCTTATTATTGACAATAAAGAGTTCCATTAGGGGGGTTGCGCCGGATCCATTAATCATAACAGCCACTTCTTTATCGTTATAATCAATGTCCGCCAATATCTTATCAAGAAGCGTTACGGCGATTTCATCGGCGCTTTTGATTTTTTCTTTGTGCGTACCTGGTTCCCCGTGGATACCAATGCCAATTTCCATTTCATCCTCGTTGAGTTCGAAACCAGGTTTTCCAGCCGCGGGAACAGTACAGGGAGTAAGCGCCATTCCCATGCTCCGCACATTGTCAACAACCTTTTGCGCTACGCGGTGGACTTCATTCAGATCTGCGCCCGTTTCCGCCTTCGCACCGGCAATTTTGTGAACAAACACCGTACCGGCAACGCCGCGGCGCCCGGTCGTGTAAAGGCTGTTTTCCACGGCAACATCGTCGTTTGTTACGACATATTGCACGTCAATACCGTCAGCCTGTGCCATTTCAGCCGCCATTTCAAAGTTCATAACATCGCCCGTGTAGTTTTTCACTACCATCAGGACGCCCTTATCCGTGGCGATCGCTTTAATTCCTTCGTAAATCTGATCAGGAGTGGGTGAAGTAAATACTGCCCCAGCCACAGCGCAGTCAAGCATACCTTCGCCTACATAACCGCCGTGGGCCGGTTCATGGCCACTGCCGCCGCCGCTGATTAGCGCAACTTTGCCTTCTTTCTTATGCGCCCTAACCACAACATTTCCGCAATCCAGCTTTCGCACATGATTCGGATAGGCTTTTACCAAGCCTTCAATCATTTCGCGCTCAACATTTTCGACGCAGTTAATTAGCTTCTTCACAAAAATACCTCCTGTCAAATATTTTAATTCCTAAATACGGCTTTATACCGTATTCTTATTCAACGTCCCTCGTCGCAACAATATCAACCGACGTACCGCACACATTTTTAATGACGACCTCGCCAATGTGAACCGGACGCATTACGTAGTGATTTGAAATCTCTTTCAGACAATCAAATATCTTACTTTTCTCAATCGGTTTCGACGTTTTTACGGAAAGGGGTTGATCGGTTCCACAAATATGCATCAAAGCGGTTACCATTCTTGTAGGAACGGTCAGTTCCTCCTGAGCATATTTTTTACCGATATTGCAAGTAAATCCTTCGATGGAAAGAATTTTATCTCCATCCAGTTCGGCTGTGATCCTGCAGCCCATCGGGCAGCCGATGCAAGTAATTTCTTTTATCATGACTGCTGCGCCTCCACTCTAACAGTGATTTTGTCAGCATTTGTATTTTTCCGGAGATATTCCGGGCTGAACTTTAATGTAACCATTTCGCCGGGGGTAAGGATACGGCTCTTCTTTGTAGCCACCTGAACATCCCCTACATCAATGCAAACCTGCGCATCCTTGAAAACGCCTCTCGGACGGAACATAATGGTGATCGGCTCATTGAGATCCTTTGAAATATGCTGCGGTACAGCACCGGAAACACCGAATCCGTTCTCCACTTCAAGGGTATCTTCTTCTCTGCTAAGCTGACCTTGTACATATTTATATGCGTTGGCACCTGCTTTTGCAGATTCTTCGGAAACGTAGTCAACCAGATCGTGAACATGCAGAACGTTGCCGCAAGAGAAGATGCCTTCTACCGACGTTTCCAGATTCTCGTTCACTTCGGCACCATTCGTCGCCGGAGAAATTTTAACGCCAGCCATCGTGCTCAACTCATTTTCAGGAATCAAGCCAACCGAAAGCAGCAGGGTATCGCATTCGAAATACTGCTCCGTACCCGGAATCGGCTTCAGGGTCTTCGGATCAACCTCTGCAACCGTAACTCCTTCCAGACGCTCTCTTCCCGCAATATCAACAACCGTATGGCTGAGAAGAAGCGGAATGCCATAGTCATCGAGGCATTGAACAATATTTCTCTTCAGTCCGGCAGAGTAAGGCATCAATTCGACGCAAGCCAAAACTTTGGCGCCCAAAAATGTCATTCTGCGGGCCATGATAAGGCCGATGTCACCGGAACCAAGAATAACAACGCGTTTGCCCGGCATTAATCCTTTTAAGTTTGTAAATTTCTGTGCCGTACCGGCGGTATAAATACCGGAGCATCTCCAGCCCGGGGTACCAAGCGACCCTCTCGGACGCTCGCGGCAGCCCATGGCAAGAATAATGGATTTAGCCTTAAAGTGTTCCAGACCGGCGCCACGGCTGACCGCTGTAACAACCTTGTCCGGAGTGATGTTAATAACCATGGTGTCGCACTGGGCGGGAATGCCGTATTCGAGCACCTTATCAATATATCTCTGTGCATATTCCGGACCAGTAAGTTCTTCTTTAAAAGTATGCAACCCAAAGCCGTTATGTATGCACTGCTTGAGTATGCCGCCAAGATTTTCTTCTCTTTCAAGAATCAGAATATCTCTGCAACCCGCTTCGTAGGCTGAAATTGCAGCCGCTAAACCAGCGGGACCGCCGCCAATAATCAAAATGTCAACATTACGCATTTTCATTATCCCCTTTCTCAAAAAGGTAGCTTTCAATATACTTGGAGTTTCCTCCGAACTTTGTCACCTCAAGCGGGGATATATGAAGCTCTTCACATAATATTTCCACGGTTCTTGGTGTGCAGAACCCGGCCTGACATCTGCCCATTCCGGCTCTGGTTCTTCTCTTAACTCCATCTACCGATCTTGCACCGACCGGTCTACGGATTGCTTCTCTGATTTCCGCTTCGGTTACTGTTTCACATCTGCAGACAACCTTGGCGTAATCCGGGTTAATGGAAATTGCTCTTGCTCTCTGCTCGTCGTTCATTTCTCTGAACTTCGGAATCCCCTTGCGAATCGGATTGAAGTTTTCGTTCTTGTTCGCGCTAAGCTTGTCAGCAATCATTTCAGCAAGGTACTGGGCGATTGCCGGTGCGGAAGTCAAACCCGGGGACTCGACGCCTGCCGCGTTGAAGAACATCGGGGCATCCGGAGCTTCGCCAAGCACGAAATCGTTTCTGTCACAGTGGGCACGCAGACCGGAGTAAGTCGTAATGAAGTTTCTCATCGGAATGTGTTCCCATGTAAGGCTCGCAAATTTCAAAACCTTTGCAAGGCCTTCTGCTGTGGTTCTTGTATCAGCCTTATCGTCAATATCTTCCGCAGTCGGCCCAAGGAGCACAGTCCCGTCAACGGTCGGCGTAACCAAGATACCTTTGCCCATCTTCGTTGGAAGCTGGAAGATGGAAGCATGGAATGCGTCCGCATATTTTTTGTCTACAATATAATATTCGCCTCTGCGGGGGACAATTGAAATCTTGTCCTCGGATACCATGTTGTTAATGACATCTGAGTAAAGCCCGGCGCAATTCACAACTGCCTTTGCCGTAAAAGTACCGGCTTTGCTTATAACTTTCCAACCGCCTTCTACTTTTTCAATCCCTGTAACCTCTGCTTGGCGGTAGAAAGTAACACCGTTCATTGCCGCGTTCTCTGCGTATGCCTGTGTCATTTCGTACGGGCAGACAATCCCGCCGGTCTCAACCAGCAATGCTTCATACGCTGTAGAGCCAATGTTCGGTTCTCTTCTTCTAAGTTCATCCTGTCCAATAATGCTTAGACCCGGAACTCCGTTTTCAATTCCCTGTTGCAGTAATTTTTCAAGTTCAGCGTGGCCATCAGGGCCAAAAGAAACAACTAAAGATGTATTGCGCTTATGGGGAACGTCCAGTTCCTCGCAAACTTTGTCGTACATTTTATTGCCTAAGACATTGAACTTTGCTTTCAGCGTGCCCGGTTTGGCATCATATCCGCCGTGGATAATGGCGGTATTGGCTTTACTTTGGCCATTGCTGATATCATCGGTCTTTTCAAGCAGCGCTATGTTCAGCTTGTAACGGGACAATTCGCGTGCTACACCGCAACCAACAACGCCTCCGCCAATGATAATTACATCCATCATTTTGTGTACACCACTCTTTTAATTATTTAGGATTTTTAAAATAATGCAGGGGCAGACACGATTGTTGCCCCTGCAAATATTCTGTGAATTTATCGCTATGTATTTACAAGGTATGCCAAATAATATAACCTAATAAATAGCGTTATCCTACCACGGAATGGCCGCGAACAAGAACGCAGCGACAAGGCCGCCAATGATCGGCCCAAAGACAGGAACTACGAGGCCATAGCTGAAATCAGAATCTGCCTTATCTTTAATCGGGAGGATCGCATGAGCAATGCGGGGACCAAGGTCACGAGCAGGATTCATTGCATAACCTGTGAGACCGCCTAAGCACATGCCGCAAGCAGCGATAATGCCCCATACGAAGAAGTAGTTAACACCTGCATCAGCAGCACCCTTTACATTGCCGAAGCCGAGGAGTGCAAAAACAAGTACAAATGTTGCAACTGCTTCTTGGAAGATATTGCGTCCGATGTTGCGGATGGACGGACCAGTGCAGAAAACGCCGCGCTTTGTCGGGCCATCTTCTGTAGCGTCAAAGTGATCTTTAAAGGTGATATAAACGAGAATAGCACCTACAAAGCCACCTAACATTTGAGCAACAACATAGCCGGGAACCATAGCCCAATCGAACTTGCCGATTGCTGCCAAGCTGATGGTCAGCGCAGGGTTAAAGCTGGCACCGGAAGCCGCACCAAAAATGCAAGCAGGAACCATAACTGCGAGACCCCATCCAATGCCAGTCTGAACGGTACCGGCACCTTTTTGTCCAGATTTTGTCAAACTTACGTTGCAGCAGCAGCCATCGCCCAGGAGAACCAATAGAGCCGTACCTAAAAATTCAGCTAAATAAGGTAACATATCCATACACCTCAATCTTTTTTATATCGGTCCCGTAGATAGGTCGCCCTCCCGCGGGACCGATTAGTAACTGTTTTAGTCGCTTTTCTATACTCGAACGAATGAATTAGTCTTCTTTCGCCCAACCGAAAGAGCATTTAACAGCCTTGTTCCACCCTTTGATAATTTCCTCACGATGAGCGCTGTCCATGGAAGGCTCAAAGATCTTGGAAATCTGCCAGTTCTTGATAACGTCTTCTTTGCTTGCCCAATAGCCAACCGCAAGGCCTGCCAGATAAGCAGCACCCATCGCCGTTGTTTCAATGCATACCGGTCTGTGGACAGGAGCATTGATGATATCGGCCTGGAACTGCATTAAGAAGTTGTTCGCGCAAGCACCGCCGTCAACCTTCAGAGCGTTCAGCGTAATGCCGGAGTCATCCTGCATTGCTTTCAGTACATCATAGGTCTGATAAGCGAGGGATTCCAAAGTAGCTCTGATGAAATGATACTTGTTCACGCCTCTGGTAATACCAACGACTGTACCTCTGGCGTACTGATCCCAGTGCGGAGCACCCAGACCGGTAAACGCAGGAACCACATAACAGCCGTTTGTATCCTTAACTTTCGTTGCCATGTACTCGGAATCTGGTGAAGAATCTACCAAACGCATTTCATCACGCAGCCACTGAATCGCAGCGCCGGCTACAAAAATAGAACCTTCAAGTGCATAATTAACTTTGCCGTCTAGGCCCCATGCAATTGTGGTAACCAAGCCGTTCTTGGAGTAAACCGGCTTCTCACCTGTATTCATCAGCATGAAGCAGCCTGTACCGTATGTATTTTTCGCCTCGCCGGGAGTATAGCAAGTTTGACCAAACAACGCAGCCTGCTGGTCGCCTGCGGCACCTGCAATTGGAATCGGGCCGCCGAAGAAGGACGAATCCGCTTCGCCGTAAACGCAACTTGACGGTTTCGGAGTCGGGAGCATGCATTCCGGAATATTCAGCTCGGCAAGGATTTCCTTATCCCATTTCAGCTCCGTAATATTAAACAGCATGGTTCTGGAAGCATTGGAATAATCAGTAACATGGGCCTTGCCCTTTGTCAGTTTCCAGATTAGCCATGTTTCAATGGTACCGAACAGTAAATCTCCGGCTTCTGCTCTTTGCCTTACGCCCGGAACATTATCAAGAATCCATTTTAATTTCGTGCCCGAGAAGTAGGCATCAATCATTAAGCCTGTCTTTTTCCGGTAAGTTTCTGTTAAGCCTTTTGCCTTTAAAGAGTCACAGTACTCTGATGTACGTCTGCATTGCCAAACAATGGCGTGGTAAACAGGCTCGCCTGTTTTCTTGTCCCACACAACCGTGGTTTCACGCTGATTGGTAATACCGATCGCCGCGATATCGGAAGCTACGGCTCCAATCTTCAGCATTGCTTCCTGAGCAACACCAATCTGGGTGGACCAAATCTCCATTGCATCATGCTCTACCCAGCCTGGCTTTGGGAAATACTGTGTGAACTCCTTTTGCGCCACGCTGCACATTTCACCCTTCTCATTGAAAAGAATACAACGTGAACTTGTTGTGCCGGCATCCAACGCCATTACATACTTGGCCATAAAAAAACCTCCCCTAAAATGTTTTTCCGATACAGTAATTGTATCTTTCGTTTGCCCCAAAGGGCACCTTCCCATAACTTTGGTTTTCCGGTTTTCACCGCATCACCATCTATGCGTATATCATAACACCCCGCCCCGAATTTGTATTTAGACAATTCTTTCGCTTTGTTTAGATATGATAAATATTATATAAACCATGCAATATTTTTAGTTATATTTGTAAACCATGTCTTTTTTTTAGGTAATTTTTCTATGTTTGATTCATTTTGCTTAGTGAGCATTAACAATTTTTTCGATATAGCAATAAAAAGCCCCGTACAAAATGTACAGGGCTTCGTTTAAATAGCAATCCGTTTTTCTTTTTCCGCGCCGTGATAAATAATTCGAAGCAGCGCTTTTATTTTCCCAATAATAAAATCTTCATCCTCCTGCATTCCTCGGCTGATCCACTGGATGCCATAATTTACAAAGGCCGATGTGAAAAAGTCCACGAGAAATTTTGCATCTTCTTTGCTTATGTATTTGCTGTTTGCAATGTCGATTCCCAGCTTTTCCACCCAATTGCGGACAACCGGCTGCAAATAGCCCTCCATCGACTCTTTTTTCATAGAACGTATGGTATTTCTGCAAAAGGCCCGGTTTGCTTTACAATACCGAATAACCTTCACGACCGCCGCTTCCCACGGCTCATCCCGTTCCTCAACCACCTGGTTAAAGATTTCAGTACTGTAAATCCATGTCAAGAGTTCATACATATCCTTAAAATGATAATAAAAAGTCTGGCGATTTAAACCGCAGTTACTTGTTACATTATGAACAGTAATTTTATTGAACGGTGTATGGCCCATCAGTTCTTTTAGTGAATTCGCCAACTGCTGTTTTGTCTGCGACGGATACTCCATACTCTCTCCTCCATTTTCACATTCAACTTTTTAAACAAATTTTAAAGGCATACCCTGAACAATAATATATATTATACTATAAATCAGCAATATGTTTCAAGGAAATTTTTATTATGCGAAATCAGATAAATAATTCAGGGTATTTATTATCAGTCAATGTTTGGACAATAAAAAAAGCTGTACCAAGACCGAGCAAAATATCCCCTATACTGATAAATCCACCGATTCGCGGAATCGGCACATAAATCACATCGCTTAAAAAAGAGAAATTCGCACCGTGCAGCGCAACGAAATAATTCGCCTTTTTTGCATATACCGCCTCCGCGGTTATATCCGGATAAACAGCTAGCGCACGCACCGACACCGGCATGCGCCACCCGTTGCAGGCAATCACGAAAAAATTGCAGAAAGTTCCCAGCCCAATCAGCCAAACCGGAGCCCTTTTCTGCCGATTTAGAAAGAGAAAAGCGAAAATACACAAATAGCTTGCAATTGTAAACATCCAGCCCGCTTTTTCAGCATAGGCCAGGAAAAGGGTAAACGGCAATTCAAGGGCAAGCCCCAGGACGGGCAGCCACAGGCCGCGGATCTCCCCCAGATTTCGATACTGGTTTTTCCTGCCGTGAAAAAAATTCAACAAAGCGGCAATCAGGATACCAGCAAGCGCAAAAAACAGTAAAATCATTCCTGTCCTCCCGTTTGAAGATAGCCCCTTTCGCGCAGTACTTCCAAAAAGGCAGAAACCGCCTTCGGATGGAACTGCTTCCCGCTTTCCTCCTGCAAAATCCGAGCTACCCGTTCAATCGGCATACTGGCGCAGTAAGCCCGGTCACTCGTCATTGCATCGAACGCGTCCGCAACGCCGATAATATAGGCTTCCATGCCGATTTCATCCCTTTTTGTGCCGTCCGGATAGCCGCCTCCATCATAGCGTTCATGGTGATGGCGGATGGCGGAACGCACTTTTTTATTCAGCTTCACATTCTCCAGAATTGCTTCGCTGATCAGCGGGTGTGTCATAATAACCTTCCGCTCTTCAGGCGTAAGCGGGCCGGGCTTGTTCAGAATTTCGTCGTCAATGCCGATTTTCCCCACATCATGCAACAGGGCGGCCACTTTGATATTATCCTGCTCCGACAAGGAACAGTGCAATTTGCGTGAAATCATCTCGGCGTAGTCTTCCACACGGTGTGAATGGCCCTCGGTATATTTATCCTTTGCCTCAAGCGCCGCTGTGAGCGTCTTGAGCATGTTGTAAAAATTCTGCTTTACATCGAGGTATAACACAAAACTGTACCGTGCCAGCAGCAAAGGGAGCGTGATCAGGATTACCAGAAACTCCCCGTTTTTTATTTCCATGCTTTTCGCAAGAAAATATGCGATCGGGGCAGAAGCCAAGATATTCGGGAAAAACTGGTACAGATTTTTAAAGAGCGCGGAAAAAAACGGAACCTGCTTGTCCAAATGAAACAGGAACATTAGAATGGCACAATTTAAAAGAAAAAATGTGACTATGGAAACAATCGCCGGAATAAAATTCTGCGGCTGGCTGATGTTTTTAATGTCTCCGCCGCATTTTTGGTATGCAACGGCGGCCAGAAATACAGCAATAGTAAAATTTCCCGCATTGAAAGCCGTCTTAATGGGCGGCTTATTAAAAAAATGGTCGTAGGTCCTGTCTTTCGAATTGGTCGGAACAATTACAAACGGCGTAGCAATAATAACCATCGCCGCCGATGCAAAGGGGCCTTTGCATAAAATAGACGCAAGATTGCAAATAAACGACATGTCAATCGCATAATCTTTTCTTATGTAAATGGGCAGACACCGGCAAATCAAGTACAAAAGCAGGAGAACGCCAAACTGCCTAAGTTCCGCCTTCGGATCCGAATAGGAAAAAACCGTATGAAAATATTGATAAACACAGTATGAGCCTAGCGTAATTCCGATTACTGAAATGAAACAGGCGTATATTTTTGAAGTACGGCTCATATGTTACCTCCTTCTTATATAAAAAATCAGGTTCGCAGCTATGTTAAATTAAGTTTATTGCCATGTAAAGCCTGCGCCTGCAGCCGCAATCACAGAAAGAATGGACATCAACGCAAAAAGAATTTTTTTCATAAAATATAGCCCTCCGTAAAACAGACTCTGTTCTCCGCTAGTAAACAGGCTATATCCTCTACGCTAGAAAAAAATTACTGCAAACCTGATTTTTAGCAAATAAAACCGGCTATGTATTCGCCAGCTTTCGGTTCAGAGCATCCAGCGTGGCCTTCACAACTGCCGAACCTGCGTCGTCGCCAATAAAGGAGCTGCCCAGAAAATGCTCCACCTTGCTCTGAATCTTCACCGCAATGCAAACGGCAACCACCTTTTCACCGGCCAAATCAAACGCCTTAATTTCAACCGGTGAAAGCACGACACAGGGATTTACAAAATTCAAAACCGCATTCAAAGTCGCCTGACAGATTATTTTATTGCCCTCCATTAGGTCATTCAGGCCGGTGGCCTCTCCGCTGAAGGTGGAATTCCCGTCGCAAAGGGTAACGCGGGCGGTGAAACGCTCTTTGTTTTTGGAAATACTGATTTCCTCGAAAACAAGGCGGTCTGTGAGCTTCATGGTATTCTCGGACGGAATCTGCGCGATACTGATCAGCTTGTGGTCAACATTCACACCGAAGCGCACCATCAATGCGGACTGAATATCCCGCGCGAGTTGCTTTGGGGAACGGCTGGTATCCGAAAGCACGTGGATTTCGGTAATCTCTTCGTCATTAATCACAATGTGAGACTTGATAATTCCAGCCAATTTGTCGATCAAATCCATGTACTTCTTTACCGAACTCATTTGGCGTATTTCCTCCATTTGAGAGCCCCCTATATACTTAGAATGAAAATTTCAAAAAAATTTTATTATTTAGATTATATTAAATTGCGAATTGCTTCGCAATGCTTTTGGAAAATATTATAATAATTTCTCCTTTATCTGTATAAAATCAAACCTGTCTGCCTCTCCTAATAATCAAACTTTTCCGGGCTTAAAGGCAACAAAAACCGCATGGTTGTAGCGCTTACAATCCATGCGGTAATTTTACGTTTTTTTAATAAATTCCGTTCTGCAAACCGGACAGGTAATACAAATTTTTCCTCTCCCCCTTGGTACGCGAAGCGTACTGGAACAATGCGGGCATTTAAAATAGCGGTGTGTCTGCCGGTCCTGGAAACGGCTATAGGACTTCTGCATCCGTGTCTTTACGGGGTACCACCATTTCAGAAAGCGGGCATTTTCCGCATAACGTCGGTTGATGTTCCTGGAAAAAATCCTGTAGAAACAAATCGCCAGCGGAATCAAGGCAAGCAGGGACAAAAACGGCACACGGAAAAATTGCAAAATCAGGGAAAGCATCATATAAAGAATTAGCAGAGCAATGGATAACTGGTCGGTACCATACCTGCCCATCATCATTCTTCGAAACCAATACATAAAAAGGATCTCCTCCTGTATAAAATACGGACAGCCCATCGACCCCCGTATTCTTTATCATAACATACGGAACACATAAATATTTGAATGAACCGTGAAAGTTTTATGAAACGAACTGAACGCCCGGCGCCTTTACCATGTCGGACAGCAAAACACGATGCATATCCGCCAAGTGCCCGCCAGCAAGCCGCGCCTTGCCGTCGGGGCCAACGCAAAAGTCTGTTCCGCACAGGATCGTATCCGAAATATATTTTTCATCCCGGTTAAAATCAAACACGAAGAGCGGTTCCCCTTTTTTTCCTCTGCGGGAACAGACATAGCGGTACACCTGCTCCTCAAGCTCCTGATTTTCAAAATCCGAGTTGACATAGCAGCCAAAAATGCAGTTCATTCTGATCATGCGGCGGGTAAAGCGGTCCGATGTCAAATCGTTCACATTATCGGTATTGTAATACGCATGGAAGCCGTAAAAGCATTTCCATTCATGCAAATCACAAAGAATTTGGGGCTGCACTTCCCTGCTTTCCGTCATATCCACGGAAAAGATCAGATTCGGCGTTTTCATGATCGGTTCTCTGAACCCTTTCAGGGAAGTCGTCGGGTCCATCGCAACGAAAACACAGCACTCCCTGTGATTTTTGCAAAGCTCCAAAATCCGCCCTATTTTTTCTCCGCATTCCCCGAGCTTAAAGACACAGGTGTAGATCCCCAGGGAAACGGAATCCGTAAGGATTTTATCTATTTCCCGGAAGTTCAAAGCGTTTTCCCCATCCTCACTGCAATCAAAGCGCAGGAGCCACGGAATGCTCTTACCCGCGGCCGCTTCTTTTCCCCGCAGGATTTCCGCCCCGTAGTTCAGCCCCGTATAGCCGAAATTCAAACCCACGGTCTTGACGGTATCCGGCCATACATTCCGGGTCATATTGAGGAGCAGTTCATAATAGGGATTATCGGGGTCTTTCAGAATCTCATGCGCGATTTTGAAGAACCGTTTCTGTGCCGGTGTTTTGGAAAAGTTGTCCCCCATATCCGCCAAATTGCGAATGCTTCTCCCGGGGTCGGACTGTATATCCCGAATAGCCTTATCGATAAGAATGCCAACGGCTGTCCGTATAAGCTTATGTCTGTACTCCATTTTTTCCGCTCCGTTATCCTTAATGATTCAAGTATAAAAAGAATCCCTCTGAAAAGGAATAGACAGTTTCCCTTTTTGTCCTGTTTTTGTACAGTTCTATGGATATGTCAAACACGGAAAAGCACCCGGCGGAAAACCGGATGCTTTCACAATTGCCAAATCAGCATTTACTGAGCGATTTCCGCGGTTTTTCCGCCGATAAAGTTTAGCAGGGCGTGGGGTTCCACCTCTATCTGCGCGCCGATTTTCCCGGCGCTTACAATGATGGACGGAAACTGTTCACAGCTGCTGTCAATAACGGTCTGAAACTGCTTTTTCATACCGATTGGGGAACAACCGCCGCGGATATAGCCGGTCACTTTGTTGATTTCATCCACATGAATCATCTCAACCGATTTCTCCCCCACGCTTTTCGCAGCAGCCTTCAGGTTCAGCTCCTTTGCAACCGGAACCACAAACACGTAAAAGTTCCGGCTGGCGCCCCGCGTGACAAGGGTTTTGAAAACCTGCTCGACGTTCTGTCCCAACTTGTGGGCTACGGAAACGCCGTCGATCTTTCCATCCTCATGATCGTAAAAATAATATTTATACGGTATTTTCGCCCGATCCAAAATGCGCATTACATTCGTTTTATTATCCTTTGCCATTCCTATTTCACCTTTCGTATTCGCGGCGGTTACTGCTCAATCCTCCATTTGACTCCCTGCGGCGTATCTTCCAGCACAACATGACGCGCCTTCAGCTCGTCGCGGATTTTATCCGCGGTCGCCCAGTCTTTATTTGCCCGCGCCTTGGCACGTTCGGCAATCAGCTTTTCAATTTCCGCGTCAAGCGTGGTTTCTTTCTTCGTATAAAGCAGGCCCAGCACATCCGCAAGCTCGTTAAACAGGTCGAGCGCAAAGCGGCAAAGTTCCTTCGATGGAGCGGTGGAAGCGTTGAGGTTGGAGTTGATGTCGCGCGCCAGATCAAACAGCGCGGAAACCGCGTCCGCCGTATTCAGGTCATCCTCCATCGCCTCGATAAAGTGATCCTGATGCGCTTCCAGCTTGCGGCGTACGGCATGCTCGTCCGGCTTTTCGCCCGAAACGGACTTTTCCATCAGAAACTGCAGATTGTCGCGGCAGTTGTAGAGCCTTTCCAAAGCGGCTTTGCATTGTTCGATGACCTCTGTGCTGTAATTGATGGGCGTACGGTAATGCGACGCGACCATCAGGTAACGGATTGGCTCGTAGCCATACTGCTCGGCAACATCGCGGACAGTAAAGAAATTATTGAGGCTCTTGCTCATTTTACGGTTGTCCACATTAATGTAGCCATTATGCATCCAATAATTTGCGAAAGGAACGCCGTTGCAGCATTCGCTCTGCGCAATCTCGTTTTCATGATGGGGGAAAATCAGATCCTGCCCGCCGCAGTGGATATCAATCGTTTTACCAAGGTAGCGGCGCGCCATAGCGGAGCACTCGATGTGCCATCCCGGGCGGCCTTCGCCCCAGGGAGAAATCCAGCTCGGTTCGCCGGGCTTCGCACCCTTCCAGAGTGCGAAGTCCATGGCGTCCTCTTTAATTTCACCTGTCGCGATGCGCGCGCCGGCCTGTAAATCCTCCAAAGGCTGGTGCGAAAGCTTTCCGTATCCTGCATCCTTTTTGGTGCGGAAGTAAACGTCCCCGTTGTCCGTGGCATAGGCATAGCCCTTCTCGATCAGATCGGAAACCATTTTGATGATTTCATCAATATTCTCGGTCGCGAGCGGGTGAATTGTTGCCGGGCGGACATTCAGCCCTTTTGCGTCAGTTTTGTATTCCTCGATATAGCGCTCGGATACCATCAGGTAATCGGTTCCCTCTTCCATTGCCCTGCGAATAATTTTGTCGTCGATATCGGTAAAATTCTGGACATAGGTCACCTTCATCCCGCGGTACTCGAAATAGCGGCGCAGCACGTCAAACACACAAATTGGGCGCGCGTTTCCAATATGGATGTAATTGTACACCGTCGGGCCGCACGCATAAATTTTAACCTCTCCCGGCGTCAGCGGAACAAATTCTTCTTTCTGGCGTGTTAACGTGTTATAAATTTTCATCACGGTTTCCCTCTCTTTGTCTGATGATTTCATCAAGCTGTTTTTGCAAGCCTTGTAATTTTAATGCCATATGGCAAAGCTCCTGGGATACGGGGTCCGCCACGTGGATTTGATCCATATTGTACGGGCGCACGCCGTTCAAACGGACCACTCTTGCCGGAACGCCGACCGCCGTCGCGTTGTCCGGAACCTCGTCTAGAACCACCGCGCCCGCCGCAACGCGGGCATTGTCGCCAACGCGGAACGGCCCGAGCACCTTCGCCCCCGCGCCGACCATCACGTTGTTGCCAAGGGTCGGGTGGCGCTTTCCGTGGTCCTTCCCGGTGCCGCCCAGCGTAACCCCTTGGTAAAGCGTACAATTGTCGCCAATAATGGTAGTTTCCCCAATAACGACGCCCATACCATGGTCGATAAACAATCCTTTCCCAATGGTCGCCCCGGGATGGATTTCAATTCCTGTTTTATGCCTTGCCCGCTGTGATAAATAACGGGCAATGAACTTCATGTTATGTTTATAAAACCAATGCGCTTTACGGTAAGCGCGTACCGCCTTGAACCCGGAATACAGAAAATAGACTTCCAGCCTCGATCTGGCCGCCGGGTCACGTTCCATAATGGAATCAAGCTCTTCTTTCAGTCGCTTAAACATTGTATTCCTCCATATAAAAAGCCGCCTCCGTCCCTTTGGGGACGGAGGCGGCGTCTTACCGCGGTTCCACTCCGTTTTCTCACTCGAAAAGCCTGTAACAGGGCCAACCGTGCGGGGATACTGGTTTTCCCCCCGCCTGCTCACGGATGCATTTCGCCGCACGCCTTGCAAAGGACGTTTTCAGCCTCGGCGTCCCCTCTCTGATACACACAGTACGGTTACTTCTTCCGCTCATTGCATTTTTAATATCATACTGATAATATAGTAAGATTTCCGTAAAAGGTGACAATAGTATATACCAAAAAGCAAAGGAAGTAAACCCCCGCCGGTTTTCACGCGCGGGAAACCTTTTTATTTCGTCGTATTGATCACATCGATGTTCTGCACAATATAAATAATACCCGAAAGCAAGGCAAAAAATGTCGCAATCAGAATCAGAACATAGCCGGCCGCCGCAAACACATCCGCACTAGGCATGCCGCCGATTGTAAAGGAGGACAGCTTTCCAAGAGAAATCAGTTCCTGCACGTACTGGAAAAGCAGTATGGCAATAATGGCGATAATCTGGCTGACGGTTTTTGTTTTGCCCCATTTATTGGCGGCGATCACTACGCCGCTGTCCACCGCAACAAGGCGGATCGACGTCACCATGAATTCGCGCGCGATGATCACCAGCACGCACCAGGTTGCCGCAAGCCGGAGATCCACAAAGCAGACCAGCGCCGAAATCACAAGGATTTTGTCGGCCAAGGGATCCAGGAATTTCCCGAAATTGGTAACCTGATTGTTTTTACGCGCAAGCTTGCCGTCGTAATGGTCTGTTAGCGCCGCTGCGCCGAACAAAATGGCCGCCCAGAGATAATGGTGCGGAATACCTGGAATTAGAAGGACAGCAACAAAAAAAGGAACCAGGATAATGCGCATCACCGTTAATTTATTCGGAAGATTCATACACGCGCCTCCTACTCAGCAATGATTCCATACAGTTCACAGTCGACACATTCCAGTATTTTCACATCTACAAAACTTCCGGGCTCGAAATTTGCATTCTCTGCGGTAAAATAGATGCGGCCGTCAATATCGGGCGAATCCGCCCAGGAACGACCCGCCCAGCAGCCGGACTCCTCATCGTAACCTTCCACCAGAACCCGGAAGGTTTTTCCGGTCTGCTGTTCGCCCCACTCCTGCATGATACGCATCTGGTCTTCCATAATCCGCTCCATGCGGTTCTGTTTAACATCCTCGTCAATCTGATCAGGCATTTCCGCCGCCGCAGTTCCCTCTTCCTGCGAATACGGAAAGCACCCAAGGCGTTCGAAGCGGATTTCGTTCACAAATTCCGCAAGCTCCGTAAAATCCTCGTCGGTTTCACCGGGGAAACCGGTAATGAGCGTGGTGCGAAGGATCAGATTCGGAATCTTTTCCCGCATCTTCCGAATTAGCGCGGTCAATTCTTCGCGGTTCCCTGTGCGGCGCATCAATTTTAGGAGCCTGCCGCTGCAATGCTGAAGCGGCAAGTCCATATACTTTACAATCTTTTCTTCACCGGCGATCGTTTCCAGCAATTCGTCAGTAATATAATCGGGATAACAATATAAAACGCGAATCCAGGCAACGCCTCCAATTTCACACAAATTCTTTAGAAGCTGCGGAAGCATCAGCTTTCCGTAAAGGTCCCAGCCGTACTTTGTTGTGTCTTGCGCAATTAAAATGAGTTCTTTTGCGCCATTTTGCACCAATGTTTTCGCTTCTTCAACAATATCCTCCATCTTGCGCGAGCGGTAACGCCCGCGGATAAACGGAATCGCGCAGTAGGCGCAGCGGTTGTCGCAACCTTCCGCAATTTTCAGGTACGCAAAATAGCCGGGGGTGGAAAGACGGCGTTCGCCGTTGAGCGGGAGGAGCGTTTTCTCCGGAAAGCTTTCCAGCTTTACCCCTTCGAGCGCTTTTCCGACTACGGAGGCAATGTCGCTGTCCGCGCCGATTCCAGCCACGGCATCCACTTCCGGCAGTTCTTTCAGGATTTCCTCCCTGTACCGTTCCGCCAGGCAGCCGGTAACGATAATCGCTTTGATCCTGCCAGCCGCCTTTAAGCCGGCAAGTTTCAAAATCTCGTCAATGGATTCTTTTTTCGCGGCGTCAATAAAGCCGCAGGTATTAACGATGACGGCGTCCGCCTGCGCGGCGTCGTCCTCTATTTCATAGCCCGCTTTTTGCAACGCGGCCATCATGATTTCAGCATCCACCTGATTTTTCGCACAACCAAGGCTTACCAGGCCCACACTATATGCCATTCATTCGTCCTCGTTTTCCATTTCATTTATCGCTGTGCGGATATCGTCCCAAAAATAACCGAGCCTTTGCAGCGCGGCAATGCTCCTGCGCCGCCCCTTTTCATCCTGGGGCATACCGCCGTATTTTTTCCGCAGTATCTCTTTGATTTTTTCAACCGGGTCCGGTACGGCTTCCTCAATAATCTGTTCCGCAAGCTCCCGGTCGATTCCCTTCTGCTGCAGTTCCCTGCGCGTGCGGGAAGCGGAATACCCTTTGCGGCAAAGCAGATCCGCCGCAAGCCGCTTTGCGTAGTCCTCGTCGTTTACAAGGCCGATGTCCGCCATATGCTGCGCCGCCGCTTCCGCCGCCTCGCGGGAAGCAACGCGGCTGATTTTATCCGCAAGCTCTTTCTGCGAATAGCTCCGGCGCTCCAGAAGATAAAGCGCCTTTTCGCTTGCGCGCCGGCTGTCGCTCGCCTGAATCAACTCATGGAGCTGCTCGTCGCTGATTTCCTGCCCCGCGCGAAAACCGGATTTTAAAAGCGTTTCGGTGTCGATATTCACCGCGAATTCCCCGTCGATGAACAGCGCCGAAAGGCTTTTCCTGCGCGGTTCGACCGCCGTAATCAGCATCATTCGTCATCTGCGGAAATGTCGATATTGGCAGTCTTTCCGCGGGAAGCGTTGTTCGTCGGCGCGGGCGTTTCCACTTCGACCGGCTTCGCTGCAGAACTGGAAGAAGAAGCGGCTTTGGTGAACAGCTTGCCGACATTCTCCTTGACCTGCGCTTCGATTTCGCCGGCGATATCGGCATTTTCCGTTAAAAAGTTCTTTGCGTTGTCGCGTCCCTGCCCAAGGCGCGTTTCCTTGTATGAGAACCACGAACCGCTTTTTTGAATAATCTCCAGTTTAACGGCAAGATCAAGCAGCTCCCCTACGCGGGAGATCCCCTTGCCGTACATCACGTCAAACTCCGCCTCGCGGAACGGCGGGGCGATTTTATTTTTTACCACCTTCGCACGGGTACGCGAGCCGATCAGCTCGGTTCCGTTTTTCAGCGTTTCGATTTTTCGGATATCAATGCGCACGGAAGCGTAAAATTTCAGCGCGCGGCCGCCGGGAGTAACTTCCGGGCTGCCGTACGTGATCCCAACCTTTTCACGGAGCTGGTTGATAAAGATGGCGACACAGTTCGATTTCGAAATCGCACCCGCCAACTTGCGCAGCGCCTGGCTCATCAAACGGGCCTGAAGGCCGACGTGGGCTTCGCCCATTTCGCCGTCGATTTCCGCGCGCGGCACCAATGCGGCAACGGAGTCTACGACAATCACGTCGATCGCACCGGAACGCACAAGCGCTTCCGTAATTTCCAGCGCCTGCTCGCCGGTATCCGGCTGGGAAACCAGAAGCGAATCCACATCCACGCCCAGCGCGCGGGCGTAAACCGGGTCGAGCGCATGCTCAACGTCGATAAATGCGGCGTTCCCGCCGTTTTTCTGCCCCTGTGCGATGCAATGCAGGGCAAGCGTGGTCTTACCGGAGCTTTCCGGCCCGTAAATCTCCACGATTCTTCCACGGGGAAGTCCCCCGATTCCCAGCGCCAAATCAAGCGACAGTGAACCGGTCGGAATCGCTTCCACATGCATTGCCTCATTCTGGCCCAAGCGCATCACCGCGCCTTTGCCGAACTGCTTTTCAATCTGTGCAAGCGCCGTTTCCAACGCTTTGGTCTTATCTGTCGCCATGCTTTCCTCCAATTTATGACAGACCTTCCACCGTAAGGCTTTCGGTCCCAAATTTGCAGTTTCTACCTTTAAAATTATACCGTATCTTTCTACGAAAAGCAATATACAAAAGAACGGATCACGAACGTATGTTTAATCTTTGCCCCATATGCCGCCCACCACGCGGGCGATGCCGTTAAAGTCCTTTTCGACCCGTATTTCGCCCAATCCAGCGTCCTGAAAAAGAGCCGCCACCTCCTCAGCCTGCCCGTCGCCGACTTCAACCGCCGCAATGCCACCGGGCTTTAATTTCGGTAGCCAAAGCTTTGCAATTGCGCGGTAAAACAGAAGGCCGTCCGCGCCGCCTTCCAACGCCGTATGCGGCTCGTGCTTCACTTCTTCCTGCAGGGTTTCCATTTCAGCGGTTGTAACGTAGGGTGGGTTGGAAACGATACCATCCCACTCTGGGAATTCCTCTGCTCCCGGATGCAGAACGTCCATACGGAGCGGCGTTACATTGTGAAGTCCCGTATTCCGGATATTTTTTTGCAGATAGGAAAATGCGCCGTCGTAAAGCTCCACGGCGCATATCCGCGCTTTTGGATAAAAATAAGCCAGTCCGAGCGCAACTGCGCCCGTGCCAGAGCAGAGATCCAATATAGACGGATTGTTCTTTCTTTTTAAAAGCTCTGCCGCGGTGCGCACCAGAAGCTCCGTTTCCTCGCGCGGGATTAAAACACCCTCTCCGACCAGCAATTCCAGTTCCATAAACGGCCATTTGCCAAGGATATACTGGAGCGGCCTGCCCTGCGCCCGTTCTCCCACAAGCGCGGCATATTCCCCGGCCTTTGCGTCCTGCGCCGGTTCCCTTTCGTGGACGGCGAGCTGCTGCCGGTTATAACCGAATACTTTCTGGAACAGGCACGCCGCGTCAAACGCGGGGCTTTCGTTCCCCGCGGCAGCCAGCCTGCTTTTCCCTTTCCGGTAGGTTTCTCCCAAAGTCAACGTCCACACCGCTTTCAACCAACTTTTATTTTATCCTCGCCGTTTTCAGGTATAACCTGCTGCATGGCGGCGATGGCAACCTCGATCATACTGTCGTCGGGCTCCTGCGTAGTGATGTGCTGCATCCAAAGCCCCGGTGCGGAAATGATGCGGGTCGCGGTGTTTTCACACCGGCCACAGAGACGGATAAATTCATACCCGATCCCCATAATCAGCGGGATACACAGGATTTTTACAATCGTCCGGACAAAGGGATTGCCGAACGGGATAAAGAAGCCCACGATGATGCCCAGCAGCAGCATAATGACCAGAAAGCTTGTCCCGCAGCGCGGATGGAACCGGCTGTGGCGGCGCACGTTTTCCACCGTAAGCTCCTCATTGTTTTCATAGCAGAAAATCGTCTTATGTTCCGCCCCGTGATACTGGAAAAGCCGTTTAATTTCCGGCATGCGTGAGCAAAAATAAATGTAAATAATAAAAATCGCAATGCGCATAATGCCTTCCACAACTGACCGCCAGGGCGCAAAGCCGGGGCCGGCAACGTAGTCGCGGATCAGGTTAAAGAGGAATGTCGGAAGCATAAAGAACAAGACAACTGCCAGCAAGAGACCCAGAACCGTACTTGCAACCATGATTGCGTTCATCATTTTATCGCCAAAGGTTTTCTGCACCCATTTGTCAAATTTAGACGGCTCCTCATCCTCTTCCAGCCCCGCCTTTTCGACGGAGACGGAAAGCGCCTTGTAGCCCATCGTAAGTGAATCGATCATTGCCGCAACGCCGCGGAGCAGCGGCAGGCGGAAAACAGGGTACTTATCCTTTATAAATCCGGTGTTCATTTCCTCAAGGGAGATACTGCCGTCGCTTAACCGCACGGCGATTTCGGTTTTCTTGGGACCGCGCATCAGAATCCCTTCGATCAGCGCCTGCCCACCGATGGACGTGATGCATTTTGTTTTTTCTCTAGCCATTCTGTTCGGAGTTCCTTTCTTCGTTCTCTGCTTCCGTTTCCGGGGCGTCTTCCATCTGTTTTAAAGTAGGGATAAAAATTGTCACAGCCGTCCCGACGTTTTCGCGGCTTTCGATTTCCAAGCTGCCGGAATGAAGCTTCATGATTTCATCGGCAAGCGCAAGCCCGATTCCCGAACCGCGCACCGTTTGGTTGGCCTTGTAGAATTTCCGCTTAACCTTCGGCAGGTGCTCTGCCGGGATTCCGCAGCCGTTGTCGCTGATTACCACGCGGATAAACCCGCCCGCCTCCGAGGCGGTAATGCTGATGGTTCCGCCCTCGTCGGTATATTTCAAGGCATTGTCAATAATATTCACAAACACCTGCCGCAGCCGGTTGATGTCGCCCAGAACCGGCGAGAGCATGGCGGGTTCCTCATAAAGC
Source organism: Caproiciproducens galactitolivorans (assembly GCF_029266045.1). NCBI lineage: Bacteria > Bacillati > Bacillota > Clostridia > Eubacteriales > Acutalibacteraceae > Caproiciproducens > Caproiciproducens galactitolivorans. The sequence goes on from NZ_JAJUFJ010000002.1 coordinate 146,445, forward strand.
AGGAATTTATGTTCCGTCTTGGCGCGCTCGCTGAACATATACACAGCCTCGCCCAGCTCGGCAAGTATATCGATTTTGTCCATTGTCAGCGTTATGCGGCCGCTCTGCATGCGGGAAAAGTCGAGCAGTTCTTCCACAATGCCGGAAAGTCGCTCGGATTCGCGGATAATAATCCCCATGCCGCGTTCAAAGGTTTCCTTGTCGTTTTCACTAGCCTGCATGGTTTCCGCCCAGCCCTTGATTGCGGTAAGCGGCGTGCGCAACTCATGCGAAACGGAAGAAATAAAGTCGTTTTTCATTTTTTCGGCGGCTCCCAGTTCGTCCGCCATATCGTTGATGGTGTCGCAAAGCTGCCCAATTTCGTCGTCATTCACCTTTTGGATGCGCGCCTTAAAATCCCCCTGCGCAATGCGCTTGGCGGTAGCGCCGATTTCCTTGATCGGGGTGATAATGGAATTCATAAAATAAAAATTCGAAATAATGACAAAAAGGATGATCAGAAGCCCCGCCAAAATCAGCGTGCCGCTGATGAGGAAAACCTGCTTGTCGGCTTCCTGAAGGGAAGACACGTAACGGATTGCGCCAACGAAATTCCCGCGGTTATTGCGCATAACGCGCGTAACGGCGATCACCTTTTCCCCGCTGGTCAACTGGCCCGTCCAGGTGCCGTATCCGCTGATGCTGGTAAGCGCCTGATGGTAATCCGGCATGGGCTGGTTTTCATCCGGCGCAAAGCCGATGGAGGTGATGATGATTTTCCCGTTGGAATTGAACACCATCAGTTCCATGCTTTCCTTGTTCGGAAAGTTTTCCACATAATTGCGGGCGGCTGTGCTGAATTCACTAGGCGATTTCCGCCCGTAATCGGCAAATACGTTTGTCAGCTCGTCGGAACGGCTGCTCAGCGCCGTCTGTATCCCATTGTAAACATAATCGCGTATTACATAGGAAAGAGTTAAAATCAGCGTAACCAAAATAAGCAGGATTACGCCGAAGCTGTTTAAAAGCCAGCGCCGAGTAATGCCGGTTACTTTCATTCCTCTTTCCCCTTCCTTTAGTCTGAAAATTCTGCTGCTCAGGCTTCCCACTTATAGCCAAGTCCCCAAACCGTAACAATATGCTTCGGGTTCGACGGCTCATCTTCCACCTTCATGCGGAGCCGGCGGATGTTAACGTCCACGATTTTCTCCTCGCCGAAATAGGATTCGCCCCAGACATGCTTTAAAATATCGGTGCGATCCAGCGCGGTGCCCGGGTTGGAAAAGAAATACTCCATGATCTGGAATTCGACCTGAGTCAATTCTATCGGCACGCCCTTTTTCATGAGCGTCCTGCTCCGAAGGTTCAGGGCGAATTCGCCGGAACGGATTTCCTCCTTAAAATTATTTTCATTGCGCATCTGTTCCAGCGCGACGCGGCGGTACACCGCGTCCACACGGGCTACCAGCTCGCTTGGGCTGAACGGCTTTGTAACGTAGTCGTCGGCGCCCATCATCAGCCCGCTGACCTTATCCATTTCCTGGGTGCGCGCGGTAAGAAGGATAATGCCGATCGAACCGCTTTTCTGCCGGAATTCCTTGCACACGGCAAGGCCGTCGTACTTGCCCGGCATCATAATATCCAGTACGGCAACGTCAATATTGCCGCCCTCGCGCTCGTACAGTTCCAACGCTTCTTCCCCGTTGGCCGCTTCCAGCGTGTTGTAACCCGCGCGTTTCAAATTAATAACCACAAATTCTCGAATTGCCTGTTCGTCTTCGGCAACAAGGATGTTTTTCATACCTGTTCCTCCGTTTATCCAATAATTATTCCTGATTCATCAGTTTAAAGCTGTTCTTCACATCGCCGCTGCTTAATGACAGCGGATTGTCCGGCGAAGGAGAACATGCTGCAAAAATCATATTATTCGATTCCATAAGCTCATAAAAGCCCGGGGCCGCTTCACCGCCGTCCCATTCCTTTTCGGAGAACACCTGTATTTTCAGAAGCGGATCGCCCAACAGGCCCCCGGCCTGCTTTTTGTCCGCCTTCCACTCATAGAAGGTGACCGTACGCGTTACCGTATCCGCCTTGGTCGTTATCCGGCCGCGCCACATATCCGGGATTAAGAACCAGTACCCGTCGGAATAATCAAGCACCATGCTCATGACGCGCACCATCTCGCCGGTCTGGGTATCATAACGGTTCCAATCCGTAATATAGGCGGCCTCGTCCTTTGTCTGCCCGTCGTAACCCGGCATCAGGCTAACAATCGGCACCTCGATGATTCTATCATTGTTAATATCTTTTGACACCACGGAGGTATCCCTCAAGGTATAATTTGCAATGTTGGATCTGGGGTCAAAGAAGGGCGATTTTAGAATCTTGGTTGTTTTATCCCAGTAAAGCATTTCCGTCACAAGGGTATTCGCGCTTTCCATCCCGTCCAGCACAATGCCGTTCTGCTTTTCGTTGATCAGCCCGGTCTGGACGGACACATATTTGGTAACCGCGCTGTCCATTTGGCAGGAGCCCATGATTTCCACGTTCCCGTCCTTGATCCGGATCAGGCGGGCAAGTGCCGGCTGGTCGCCCACGCTGACGCTCGCGGTAAAGATTTCATCCCTGCCGTCGCCGTCAAAATCCATAACCGCCATTTCAGTATATGTCTGGTCAACCTTCAGTTCGTTCATTTTCCCGTTTTTATAATAATAGACACAGATGGTGCTCGTATTGTTCAGGCTGTTCCCCCAGCCGACGATCACATCGTCCTTGCCGTCTCCGGTCACATCCCCGAAGCAGACCTTATCCACCTGCGCCGCCGGGTTGTTGAAAAAGCCCATGTCGACCCATTTGCCGCCGTCCTTCTTCATAAACATAAGATCGGTTCCGGTCGCCTCGTCCCCTTTTTGAAAAATGGCCATGGCCTCGTCATTTTTATCTCCGCAGACGTCATGAGTAATGATTGCCGAACGGTAATCCCCGGTGCGCGGGTATTTCAGCGTCATTTTCCCGTCGGTTTTGCTTTCCAGCAACGCGTGAATATCCGCTTTTTCGCCGGTCGGCTTCGGCGGACGCATCAGCGTCTGCGCGTCCAGGCCAACAAACGAGCAGCCCGACAGCGTCAGGGCCAGCATAAGCGCTATTGCTACAGCTTTCAGCTTCATTTCACCACGCCTTTTCCTTTTCTCGTCGATTATTCATTATAACATTTTCTCACCGAAATGAACAGTATCAATTATGTAATCGGAACCCGCCAAAAACACAAGCGCCGCCCGCGGAACCGCAAGTAATGCCCTTCCTAAACGGAAGCCTCCATTCGGCACCGGCAGCCTTTTGCAAGCAGAAAGCCGCCGCACGGTTTTCACCATGCGGCGGCCTAGATGTATTTATGGATTCATTGGGAGGAAATCGTCATGCGGAAATCCAGATTATACGGCGGATGGCAAACCGCCTTTACCTCGTCCAGAAGCACGTGCCAGTCCGGCACGCCCCTCTCCTTCGCAAGGCGTACCGCCTGCACGTTGAACCATGTGTCCAACAGCATGGTTTCCCCCTCGCGCATGACGGCAAAATTGCTTGCAAACTGCTCTTCCAAAAATTCCCATTGCCTCAGTTCAAACGCGGCCTGCACGGTGTTCAGTCGAACACGCTCAACGTTTTTCAGCGCTTGGGGAAGATCCTTGTAACAATTCCACGCCCGCTCAAAACGGCCGGCCTTTGTAAAAATATCGATCGCGTCCTGCGCGAAAACGGCGGATTGCTCCACACCGCCCAGCGAAAGCGCCTGTTCCATGTAATTGCAGGCGGTTTCCCAATCTTCCTCCTGCGCCGCGGCGCTGGCAAGGTTTCGGCAGCAAATCGCGGTGGGGCGCAGCTTCAGGGACTGTTCCATTGCCGCTACGCCCTCCTGCCATTTTCCCTCCTCGTAGAGCATCAGGCCAAGGTGCAGCAACGCGGCTGCGTTCCGGTTTTCCGTCTTTTCAAGGGAGTGCGCCAAAAGCGCCGCCCAACGGGAATCGGTCATCCACGAAACGGGCAGGGTATCCGGCTGAAGATCAGGCAGTTTTTCCGTCCGCAGTAGGGTAAGCCACGGCGCTTGCAGATCCCCCATGGTCTTGTGGGGGAAAACCAGCCCTTTCGGAACAATTTCCGGATCGCGCTCCGCTTCCAAAGCGCCCCAGCCGCTGCCGTAATGCAAGATTTCATCCGGCGTGGTGTCCTCCAAGCTCTCGAAACGGCGATCGGCCCGTTTCAGCTCTTCTGCGCCCAAGCGGACTTCCACAAGATCATAAACATAGGCTTTAGATTGCTGCCAGCTTGAAAAGGTACGGCTTGTGTCCACATTCATACCGCCAAATGCCTGTGTAAAGCGCACACAGCCGTTCGGCGCCAGATCGCGCCCATGCACCTGCGTTGGCGAAAGCCCCGCCTGAATTTCAAAGTAATCGCCCTGCCCATCCAATGACAGGAAATCCTTCCAGTGCCGGCCGCCGCGCTGGACACCCCAGCAAAACATTTTGCGGTAGCGCAACGTCGGCGTAGAGCGCTCCCAAAAGGCGGTTCCGTCATTGTACGCGGCAACCTCCCACGCATCAGAAAAAAGCGGCCGGTTTTGGAAAAAGTATTCGTTGGAATACGGAAGATTTTGGGGATAGCTTCCATCCCTGCCGTTCAGCGTCCTTAAAAACGGCATAGTATCGTGCGCAAAGCCGTGGACGCTTTGGGAAGCCATTGTTTCCGGCTGAATACAGATCACCCCGTCGCTCCCCGAAAACACGCGTACATTCTGCTCCTCACGCACAGCGATATTCGTCCACCAGTAAAGCGGCACGCTTTCCGGCTTTGTGTTTACAATTTTCACGTGTGCGAAAAGGCAGGCTGAATCTTCCGGAAGATGAAAGTCCACCTGGAGGAAAAAGCATTTCTGGCGCTCATATTCGTACATCCTCAGAAACGGTGTCCCGTCTGGATCCGTACAACGCGCAAAAAACATCGGCTCGCAGGTAAGGCAGGTATGCCCAAACTGCCCCAAGTTCCACTCAATACCGCCCGAAAACCACGCGTTGCGGATCGCAAGATTCGCAACGCGCAGCACCGGGTTGGTAAACAGAAGCTCCCGCCCGGCCTTCTTATCGAAAAGCGACCAGAGCCGCCCGCCGTAATCGGCAAGGAATTCCGCGCGGAGAAAATCATTTTCCATAACGACGGTGGCAAGCTCCTGCTCCTGCAAATCCCTGCGGTACCTCTCCTGCACCAAATACGGCAGTTCCCGAAAACCGGTCTGGTAGCCGAACCCCTCGCGTTCGTTTTCCAAAAGCCCGGCGTCGATGAGCGTTTTGTTCTGCTCGCGATCGCGAAAGCGCGGCAAAGGATTTCCGTTTTCCAGAACGGCGCCCTGTATCTTCAATGCGGTACGGTATATTTTCAATTGAAACGTCTCCCCATTTGTTATTCGGTAATCATCCCTTGATCGCTCCACCCGTCACACCGGCGATAATCTTCTCAGAGAGGAAAATATAAAGGAGGAACGTAGGCAGGAACACGATCACGACGGCGGCGAACATCCCGCCCCAGTCTCCCGTGTAGCGCATGGACTGGATCATGGCATACAGTCCGACTGCAACCGGCCGCGTCTTGGCGGTATTGGCGAAAATCAGGGAGATGAAATATTCATTCCAGATCGTAATAAAGTTAAAAATGCTGACCGTAATAATTCCGGGCTGCGCCAGCGGCAGCATGATCGTCCAGAACGTTTTCATTGGGGAACAGCCGTCGATGGCGGCCGCCTCTTCGAACGTAACCGAAAGGTTCCGGAAGAACGTATTCAAAAAGAAAATCGTAAAGGGCAGGTTTACCGCAATATAAAGGAAAATAACAAGCCCCTTGGACTGATTCATATGAAGCTGGCTGAAAAGCGAGAACAGTGGCATGATAATCATGATCGCCGGAATTCCCAGCGCCGTTGCAAACAAATTCTGTATCAGGCCGTTCCCGCGGAATTTAAAGCGGCTGAGCACATAGGCGGCAGGTGCGCCGAGAATGATGACCGCTGTGCAGGAAACGGCTGTATAGAGAAGGGAATTCATAAAATAGCTGGAAACTTTCTGCGTTTTCCATGCCTTCACATAGTTTTCCGGATGCAATCCGGTTGCAAATTTGAAAATATTCCCGTCGAAAATCTCTCTTGTGGTAGAAAAGGAAGCCAAAATAATCCAGCCGATCAGAACAAAGGTAAAGATTACCCAGATTCCCACAATAATATAACCCGGGGCCAGGGCCATTTCCTTTTTCCAGTTGTTTTTTTCTCTTATCTTTTTTTCCTTCATTGCTCCGTCCCCCCCTTAAAGCTCTACATCGTCGTTCTTGACAATCAACTGTGAAAGCATGAATACGACGACAACGACAATGGTAAGAATCACGCCGATGGCCGCACCCGCGCCGGAGTCGCGCACCGTAACCGCGGAGTTGCTCGCGCCAAATACCAATTCGTACATATAGGACATCGGCGTAACCGTACTTGCGCTCAGGTTGACCGGCGAAAACAACTGGCTCCATACAAAGAAAGCCATAGTGCTGACCGTCCACAGAACGATATTCGTGCGGCAGACCCCTTTCAGAAGGGGAAGCGTAATCTTCGAAAAGCGCTGAAACACATTTGCCCCCTCAATGGTTGCCGCTTCGTAATAATCCACCGGGATCCGCTCAATGCCGCTCATCCAGATCAGCATGTGATAGCCCACCATACCGAAGCAGTAAGCAACCAGCATGCTCCAGAACACCATTTCCGGCGACGTCCACTGCGTTGCCGCCAGCTTGCTTAAGCCGATGGATTTTAAAACGGAACTGAGCAGTCCGAAGTCCGGATTATATACATAGTTAATCCACATGGTCCCCATAGCGACCGCCGAAATGACATTCGGCAGATAGATTACGGAACGAAAAAAACTCTTCCCGTGAACGCCGCTCGTCAGGATCACGCCGAACAGCAGGGACACCACCATTACGCCGATACCGCCGATCAGCCAGATCAGGGCGATATTTTTCAGGGAGCTTACAAATAAGGGGGTGTTGAAAAGTGTCTTGAAATTGCCAAGGCCGTTAAACTTCCACAGGGAAACGGAATCCGTCACACCCTCCACCTTAAAAAAGCTCATGACGACGGTTCTGGCCGTAGGGTACAGGAATACCATCAGGTACAACAATACCGAGGGAGCGAGGAAAAGGATGATCATGGACTTGTTTTTTGTTTTCATAAGAACCTCCCGCGATTACCATAAACAAAGGGCAGCAATGCGTAAACACGATGCCGCCCTTTCTCTGCTGAAATAATTATTTCTTCATTGCATCTGCGAAACCCTTTGCGTCCAGCTTGCCGCTGACAAGGAGGGCAAAGTTTGTCTTAATTTTTGCGTTAATGTCTGCTACGTCTTCCATACCGACCGCCCATGGATAACGGATTGTCGTTGCGTCAAGCACCGCTTTTGCTTCCGTAAGCTGCTTCGGCCAGGTGGCGTCGTTCGCCATCGGGACACCGATGGAGTTTTCCGCAAGCTTGTTGTCCCATTCGCCTGTGGTCATAAATACGATAAATTTGAAAGCCTCTTCTGCGTGCTTTGTATTCTTGTTGATACCAAAGCACTGCGCGCCGTATTGGTTGGCGTTGGTTCCGTCGCCGTCCTTACCGACAGCCGGATACGCAAAGCTGCCCCAATTGAAGTCCGCCGGCGCAGAATTCTTGATTTCGTTCGGAAGCCATGTCCCGTTCAAATACATAGCGACATTTCCGCTTGCAACTTCCTGCTGGCCGGCCGGATAAATGTTGCCCGCCGCATTCTTGGAAATATAGCCTTTTTCGTACATTTCCTGCCACTGCTGTCCAAAGGTAAGGACTGCCGGGTCGTCGATCTTCTTATTATTGACCATGGCAAGCGTCTTGTCTTTGCCGATCAGGCGGGCCATGTGGTAGCCGAACAGAGACGCCATGTAAGCGTCGTCCACCGTAATCGGGGTTTTGCCAGCGGCCTTGATCTTCGCGCAATCGGCAAGCCACTCGTCCCATGTCTTCGGGGGGGCGGTAATGCCGGCAGCCTTGAAGATGTCCTTATTATACATCACCAAAAAGCTGGAAGGCTGATAGGGAATCGTGGAAAGCTTTCCGTCCGGTCCTAGTGAACGGGCAAGCTCAACAAGCTTCTTGTTGATTACGTCGGTCAACGGTTTGCCGTTTGTTGTGTCATAGGACTTCTTTGCCAGGTCTTCCACATTCAGCAGGTATTTGCCCCATGTTTTATTGACGCGCTCGATATCTTCATCGAAAATATCGATTTCCTGTCCGCCGTCCAGCGCGGGCTGGAGCGTTTTGCGGATATCGCGGCCCTGCCAGTTCACTTCCACGGTTATGCCCGTTTTCTCCTTAAAAGCTTCAACCGCTTCGGCAATGGTCTGCCCCTGCGGCTCGGTTTCGTTCCACATCGAGTAATACGTCAATGTAACGTCGCTCTTTGCTTCGCCCTTGGATTCACCGCCGGAATTGGATTCCGTAGCGCCGCCGCTGCAGCCTCCAAGAACCATAGCACTAGTTAATAAAACTGCCATAAGAGAACTTAACTTCTTTTTCATTTTCAAACCTCCTAATTATAGATTTTCAGATTCAAGTGATTACATATTGACCAATAAAACGAATGCTCCTCCTTGTTTTTTATCCAATTCGCCGTCCAATGCCTTTATTTTAAGGGCTTTAACACAATATTGATTTAGAATTTTTAGCATAAAATTTGCACAATCAATCAAACTTGCACAATTGATCGTTTATAACCGCAAATAAGAAAAAAAATCATACACGCAAACGTCCTGATACTCCCCTGCTGCTAAGCCGGGGCACAAGGCAAGAAGCCAAAAAATACCGGTTCATCCAAATTTACGTCCTTACTATTTCCGCGCTGGTTTTTCATTGTCAACCGATCGCAACGGATTGTATAAATTTCATACGTAAAATGGCAAATGTATTAAAATTCTCGATTTTTAATATGATTTCCCGAAAAAATAAGGTATAATAAAATTACATGAAATTAAATAGCAGGAGTATAAAAAATGGGGGTATATTGCCCCAACTGGCGCAGATAAGGAGCGAAAAATGACACAATTTGTTGGTACCAAGCTGAAACAGGAGATCGTCATCGATGAGTTGATGACCGTTCATTATTTTGAATACACCAGTAATTTTTATTTTCCGGGAGAAGCCCACGATTTCTGGGAATTCTTGTATGTGGACAAGGGGCTGGTGGACGTGACCGCCGGCGAAACCAACTATGTCTTGAAAAAAGGGGACATCATCTTTCACAAACCTTATGAATTCCACAGCCTGAGCGCAAACGGCATCGTCGCACCCAATCTGGTCGTGGTTTCCTTTAAATGCACTTCCCGTGCCATGCATTTTTTCGAAAATAAAATTTTACGAATGGGCGATACCGAACGCGTCCTGCTGGGCCGATTGATCGAGGAGGCATCTTCCGCTTTTTCCTCCCCTCTGGACGACCCCGACACGAAAATGCTGGAACGCAGCGAAACAGGCAATTTTGCTTCGGAGCAGGTGATCCGGGCCTGTCTGGAGCTGATTCTGATCAATCTCATCCGCACGGGCGGCACCGGCGAAGAACGGGTATCCTCCACCATACGCGAAAAAGCGGATCTGGATACCTTTACAAAAATTGTTGCGTATCTGAACAAGAATATCCACAACAAAATCACCCTAAATGACGTTTGCCGGGACAATATGTGCGGCTGTTCTTTTTTACAGAAGGTTTTCCGCGAGAAAACCGGCGGCGGCGTTATGGAATATTTCGGCCGCATGAAAGTGGATTTTGCAAAGCAGTACATCCGGGAAGGATCAAAGAATTTCACCGAAATCGCCAATGAGCTTGGCTATTCGTCCATCCATTATTTTTCACGCCATTTTAAAAAAGTAACCGGCATGACCCCTTCGGAATACTCCTCCTCCGTCAAGCTGGTGACGGACAATCAGAAGGGCCGTCTACCCCGTTTCGAATAAGAAGGCAGAAAGCGTATCCCGTCCGACAGGTTGCGGACGGGATTCTTTATCTTATCATTCAAAAAGGCGCAGCCCCCCTATTACGTTCCCCTTTTCGGCACAAAGATGGATTTCGATTTTCCGTTGTGCAGGAGGCGGGAAGCATGACTGTTTGTGCAAAAATCATTTTTTGTGCAAAAATTGTGAATAAAAAGACATTTATTTATAAATTGCGTTCGTCTACAATAAAGCATAGATACAAGAAAAAACCGATCAAAAAGGAGCAATGCAAAATGAAAGAACCTGTACTCGTTGTAATGGCCGCAGGAATGGGGAGCAGATACGGCGGCCCGAAGCAAATTGATCCTGTCGGCGACAACGGAGAAATCATCATTGATTTTTCCCTTTTTGACGCGGTGAAAGCCGGTTTTAAAAAAGCGGTCTTTATTATAAAGAAATCCATCGAAGCGGATTTTAAGGAAATTATCGGCGACCGGATGTCCAAAATCATGGACGTGAAATATGCATACCAAGAGGTTGACGTGCTGCCAGAAGGCTACCGCGTGCCGGAAGGGCGCATAAAGCCATGGGGCACCGCACACGCCATCCTTTGCTGCAAAGGGCTGATCGACGCCCCGTTCGCCGTAATCAACGCGGACGACTACTACGGGCGGGACGCCTTTTCGCTGATGTACAACTTTTTGCTTTACAGCAGGGATGACGAATATTACCGCTACGCCATGGTGGGTTATACGCTGGAAAACACCCTTACAGATTACGGCCATGTGGCGCGCGGTGTATGCGTTACTTCCCCGGACGGATTCCTAACGGATATACACGAACGCACCCATATTGAAAAGCGCGGCGGCCTTACGCAGTATACGGAAGACGACGGCAAAACTTGGGTTACAATTCCGGAGGGCAGCACCGTTTCCATGAACCTGTGGGGATTCTCCGAAAGCATCCTGGAGGAAATCGACGCACGCTTCCCCGTGTTTCTGGACCGGGCTTATAAGGAAGACCCCAAGAAAGCGGAATTCTTCCTCCCCTCCGTGGTAAATGAGCTGCTTGTCGGCAAAAAAGCAACCGTCAAGGTGCTAAACTCCCTGGACAAATGGTACGGCGTTACCTACCGGGAGGATAAGCCGGTGGTCGTGGAGGCCATACGCAAAATGAGAAGACAGGGAATTTATCCCGCAAAACTTTGGGAGGGCAGGGAATGAAACCAGTAAACAAAGCACTTTTTCCTTCAATTGTGGAAAAATTTCAATTTGATGGCCAGTTTGTCGGACTGCTTCCATACGGAAGCGGCCATATCAACGACACGTATTCCGTTATTTTTCAAATGGATGAACACATAAACCGTTACATCCTCCAAAGGATTAATACGGATGTATTTTGCAATCCTGTGGAATTAATGGAAAACGTGGTCGGGGTCACCCGTTACCTTCACAGCGCAATTACAAAAGCGGGCGGCGACCCGAAGCGCGAAACGCTAAATCTCATTCCCACCGTGGACGGCTCCTATTATTATGTGGATGAACAAGGCGGCTACTGGCGCGCATATCTGTTTATTGAGAACACGGTCACGCTTCAAAGGGCCAGGAACAAAGCGGACTTCTACGAATCCGCACGCTCTTTCGGGCGGTTCCAGCTTCTGCTGGCGGATTACCCGGCGGAAACGCTGCACGAAACCATACCACTATTCCACAATACACCCAACCGCATCCTTCAGTTTCAGGAAGCGCTTCAGGCGGACAAAAAAGGGCGCGCCGACAAAGTCCGGAAGGAAATCGATTTTGTCCTGGAACGCGAGGAATTCACGCATGTATTGGTGGATTTGCAGGCGCAGGGCAAGCTTCCCCTGCGCGTAACCCATAACGATACCAAGCTAAACAACGTGTTGATCGACGCCGGCACCGGTCTTGGGATCTGCGTAATTGACCTCGACACCGTTATGCCGGGGTTGTCCCTGAACGATTTCGGCGATTCCATCCGCTTCGGCGCAAGCACGGCGGCCGAGGATGAACCGGATTTATCGAAAGTGAATTTTGACCTGGACTTATTTGAAGCATACACACAGGGATACTTGGAAGTTGCCGGGAAAGTGCTGACCGACGCGGAAATTGACAACCTGCCCGTGGGCGCGAAGATGCTCACGCTGGAATGCGGTATCCGCTTCCTTACGGATTACCTTGCGGGAGATATTTACTTTAAAACGGCGCATCCCAACCAAAATCTGGATCGCGCCCGCACCCAGTTTAAACTGGTTCAGGACATGGAGGAAAAATGGGACGCCATGTTTGATATTGTTAAGAAACATCGGAACAAGTAGAAGGACAGATGGACGGGAGGGAAGCCGCATTGCGAAATGTGCTTTGCTACGGAGATTCCAATACTTACGGGATGATACCCGGCATGACCGGAAGATTCCCGCGGGATGTCCGCTGGACGGGCGTCCTGCAAAAGCTTCTCGGAAGCGAATGGTATGTGATTGAGGAGGGGCTGGGCGGCAGGACCACGGTTTGGGACGACCCGATCGAGGAATTCAAAAACGGAAAAACCTATCTTCTCCCCTGCCTTGACAGCCACAAGCCGCTGGATCTGGTCATCATCATGCTGGGGACAAACGATTTGAAAAAGCGGTTCTCCCTCTCCGTCTGCGACATTGCCTATGGAATGGAAAATCTGGTGAAAACCATTTTGAAATCAGACGCCGGTGCTGGCGGGGCCGCCCCGCAGGTGCTTTTGGCCGCACCGGTGCCCATTCTGGATATCGGAAGCCGCGAATGGCGGATGCTATTCGGCGACGGCATCGGAAACAGCCGGCTTCTGGCGGAAGAATATCGGCAGGTCGCAAGCAGGAATGGTATTTTCTTTCTGGACCCGGGGCAGGAAATTGAAATCGGGCGGGAAGACGGCCTGCATTATACCCAGAAAGGCCACCGCCGGATGGCGGAACGGATCGCCGAAAAAATCCACGAAATTTACCCCGACGGATAAAATAGAATGGAAAGCTAGCACGGCGGCCGCGTCTTAACGACGCAGCCACCGCAGGCTATCGACGAACCGCAGTTTTCAGCTTGCGAAAACTGCGGTTCTTCGATAGCCTGTTTAATTATATATAATAATTAATAATGATGTTACAATTTAGAACAAAGGTGTGTGCAAGCAAACAAGATAACAAGATAGGGCAAAACATTAAAGAATTACGACATAAAGCAAATCTTACTCAAGAGCAGCTTGCCGCAAAAATGCAAATCAACGGATGTGATATTTCAAGGGGAACGCTTGCGAAAATCGAAACAGGTATTCGGCATTTATATATAGACGAGTTAAAATGCTTGAAAGAAATTCTGAATGTTGCTTATGAGGATATTTTAAAATCATAGATATAGAAGTTATCGCATATGGATTTTAACTACGACCAAAGGATGGAATCCGCGCAATAAGAAAAAAGAAAGGCTAGACGCAGGAAAGCGCCGACGCGATATGCGCCGGCGCTTTCTTCTACAAATTTACAAATTTATAAGATTTTATCCAACATATTGTAATACGCAAGCGTCCCCGCGCCTACAATCGTGCCGTCGGGGCCCAAATCCGAGACCAGCACCAGGGGATCCGGCCGGTAATCCTCAGCCGGATGTCGGTACCGCTCTTCGATCAAATTCCGAAACACTTCGTGCTCCTCAATCAGCCGCCCGCAAAGGATAATAATATCTGGCGAATAGGTGCTCGCAAGAATACTGATCGTAATCGACAGATATTCCATTACGCGGCCAATCAGTTCCTCCGCCCACGGCTTCTTCTCGCTGTAGGCCCGGAATACGCCTTCCAACGTAATATCTTCCTGTACCATACGGGCTTCCCGAAGGATAGCCCAGTCCGCCATATAGGTTTGCAGGCAGCCGCGTTTCCCGCATTCGCACATATTGCCGTACGGGTTAATACAAATATGCCCGATTTCCCCCGCCATGTTGCGTTTCCCACGGTACAGCTTATGGTTTATCAGAATGGAAGATCCGATTCCGGAGCCCATCGTGAGAACAACGCTGCTCCGATAGCTCTTGGCAAGACCGAACATGTCCTCGGCCATACCATGCGCCTTGACTTCATTGTCAATAAAAACATCGTTTATTCCGGTATATTTCCGCAGGAGCTCCACCGCGGGGACGTCTTTCCATTTCATCTGAGAGGAAAACCGGATTACGCCGTCGTCGATCAATCCCGGACAGGCAACGCCAACCGCGGGAATAACAGGAAGCTCCGGATTTTCGGAAAGAATCTGCTTTATAAGCTTACTGACTTTTTTCAGCACGGTTTCAGCGGATTCTCCGCTGCAATTAAATTTATATTCCAGTTTCCGCAACACACTACCATACAGATTGATGACACCCGCGTAAATTCCATCGCGGTCGATTTCCACGCCGACACTCAGAAAACGATCGGAAGCCACATGAAGAAGCTTAGGCCTTCTGCCGACGGTTGAGGTTGTATCGCCGCTTTCTTCTTCAACAACAATTCCAATACCAACCAGTTCATCAACAATACGTCCCACCGTCATCAGGCTCATATGCGTCATGTTCGCGATCTGTACGCGCGATATGGAGCCTTTCTTATGAATCGCCGAAAAGACAAGTTTCCGGTTCGATTTTCTCATAAGAAATTTATCTAGCCGGGCTCCTGAATTGTCCACTTGCAGCAACTCCTTTAATCCGATTTTCAGCTGCGGCGGCCCGCCCCTTCAAGCATATCATACAGAGTGGTTACGCCCGCGCCGGTTGCGCCGACCACCTGATGCTCAAAGACCGGTTTATCCACCCATGCCGTGCCGGCAATATCAATATGAATCCACGGCAGGCCTTCCGCGAAGGCTTTAATAAACAAGCCGGCGGTGATAGTGCCACAGTAATCCTCGCCCAAATTCTTAATATCCGCAATTGTGCTTTTAAGAAGGTCCTCATATTCCGGGAAAATCGGAAGCCTCCAGTACTGCTCCCCGGAAACTTTAGCGGCGGCGGAAAGCTCGTCCCACCATTCGTCGCTGTTCGTCAATACGCCCGCTGTAGAAAAGCCCAGGGCACCAACGACTGCGCCGGTTAGCGTCGCAATATCCAGAACCCTTGTCGCCCCTTCCTTGCGGATGGCATAGGTGACCGCGTCGGAAAGGATCAGCCTGCCTTCGCAGTCCGTATTGCGGATTTCAATCATTTTGGCAGACATTGAGCGGATCACGTCCCCAGGGACAAAGCTCCGGCTGGATATGCGGTTTTCGCAGGCGGGAATGACCGCCACCACATTCGTTTTCACTTTGTTTGCGGCAAGGGCAAAAACCGCACCCGCAACCGCCGCGCCGCCGGCCATGTCGCCCTTGATGCCCAGCATGGAGCCCGAGCTTTTCAGGCAGTAGCCGCCCGTGTCAACGGTAACGCCTTTCCCAACCAGCGCGGTTTTCTGTTTCGAATCCGGGTCCGCAAGGTAGCGCAGGACAATCAGCTTCGGCGGGTTTCCGCTGCTGTTGCCGACCGCCAAAAATGCACCCATACCAAGGGCTTCCGCCTGCTTTGCATCCAGGATTTCCGCCTGTACGCCATGCTTTTCCGCCTCGCGCGCCATGTTTTCCGCCATAAGCTCCGGTGTAAGCAGGTTTCCGGGCATGTTCACCAGTTCCCTGGCGTAAAGGACGCTGTCCGCAAGGTTTGTGGCTTTTTTCAGGGCTTGCTCCGCCTTTTCGGTTTTTTCCACTCCCTTCAGGACATAAAGCCCAGTTTCCTCCCTGCGGTTGGAACGGAACGGGTTGTATTCATATAATCCCAGCTTAATGCCCAAAACGGCGCAGCGCACGCTTTGCAGCCCGAATTTTTCCATTACGGGCGAAAGATCCACCTGCGCTTCGCGCTGATTGTACTTCTTCATCTCCCGCACGCCCTTGGAAACGGCGTCCATCAGCTTGCGGGGGGTAAGCTCTTCCTTCTTTCCCAGCCCAATATAAACCGTAAGACCCGCATTGCAGATCTGTGGGAAGCTGGACAGGAACTCACCCTTGAACACCTGTTTTATGTCGGGAAAATCCGAATCCTCATAAACAAAGGTAATCCGCGACTGGCAGGTACCTTCGTATTGTATATTCATCATGACAGCCTCACATTCGTTATAATGCCGACCCTCAGACATAGGGGCAGGCGACAAAATGGTCTTTCGATACCTCGCGCAGGGCGGGTTTTTCCACCTTGCACTGTTCGGTGCAGTTGGGGCACCGTGTATGGAACATGCAGCCGGATGGCGGGTATACCGGGCTTGGCAGGTCACCTTTCAATATAATCCGGTTGCGTTTATGCGTCGGGTCGGGAATCGGTACCGCAGAAAGGAGCGCCTTAGTGTAGGGGTGCAACGGATTGCTGTATAGCTCCTCTTTGGGCGCGGATTCCACCAGTTTTCCCAGGTACATAACGCCGATTTTATCCGCGATCATTTCCACAACGCTCAGATCATGGGAAATAAAAAGATAAGTAAGCTCATATTTTTGCTGCAATTCCTTCAGAAGGTTCAGAACCTGCGCCTGAATGGAAACATCCAGCGCGGAAACCGGTTCGTCAGCCACAATCAGCTTCGGGCGCACGGACAAAGCTCGCGCAATGCCGATGCGCTGGCGCTGCCCGCCGGAGAACTCGTGCGGATACCGATCCGCGTGCTCGGTGCGCAGCCCGACAACCTCCAGAAGCTCATAAACGACCTTGCGTCTTTCCTCGGCGCTGAGGTTTGTATGGATTTTCAGCGGCTCTGCCACCAGATCCTCAATTTTAATACGCGGATTCAGCGAGCCGTAAGGATCCTGGAACACCATCTGCATGTTGCTCCTTAAAGGACGCATCTGATTAACGGTATAATTGGTAATATCGGTGCCGTCAAAAATCACCTGACCCGCATCCGGGTGAAGCAGGCGCGTAACAAGGCGTCCCGTTGTAGACTTTCCGCAACCGGATTCCCCGACCAGCGCAAAGGTTTCTTTCGGATGGATGGTAAACGACACGTCCGTAACGGCGTGCACATATCTTTTGGGAGAAAGCAGGCCCTTTGAGGAAACAAAGGTTTTTACCAGATCTTTCACCACTACCAGAGGTTCGCTCATGCTTTTCCCTCCTCTTTCATTTGCTGCTCAACCAGCCAGCAGCGGCATTTGCAGCCTGGCTTTTCCATATCGACCAACTTCGGCTCTTCCTTCGTGCAGATATCCATTGCATATTTGCAGCGCGGCGCAAATTTGCAGCCGGCGGGCATATTGGCAAGGTCGGGGACGGTGCCGGGAATCGACGGCAGCATGTCGACATGCTGTCCAAGCCTTGGAAGGGAAGCCAGAAGCCCCTGTGTGTATGGGTTACGGGGATGGGCAAACAGCGTTTCCACATCCGCCTGTTCCACAATTCTTCCCGCGTACATTACAATGACGCGCGAACACATTTCGGCAACAACACCCAGATCATGGGTGATCAAAAGGATACTCATTCCATTTTTCTGATTCAATTCCCGCATCAAGTCGAGAATCTGCGCTTGAATGGTAACATCCAGCGCCGTGGTCGGTTCATCTGCAATCAGCAGTTCGGGGTAGCAGGACATCGCCATGGCGATCATAACGCGCTGGCTCATGCCGCCGGAAAGCTGGTGCGGATAGGAATTCATAACCTGCTGCACATCGGGGATTCCCACCTGGGTAAGCATTTTCTCCGTGTGCTTCAGCGCCTGTGCCTGATCCATATCCAGATGGAGGCGGATCGCTTCTACAATCTGCTCCTTCACGCGCATAACCGGGTTTAACGAGGTCATCGGCTCCTGGAAAATCATCGCCATCTGTTTGCCCTGGAACGCATGCATTTCCTTATCGGACAATTCCAGCAGATTTTTTCCGCCGAGCAAGACGGTTCCGTTGGTAATCTCGCCGGGGGTATCCCGCAGCAGACGCATGATAGAAAGGGAGGTAACCGATTTTCCGCAACCGGATTCCCCCACCAGTCCGACGATTTCCCCTTTGTCTATATGAAAGGATACATCGTCGATGGCGGTCACTTTCCCCTTGCGCTTTTTAAATTCCGTACGCAAATGATTTACTTCTAATAACACTTCTGCCATACTCACACCTACCTACTGGATTTTGGGATCAAGCGTATCCCGCAGGCCGTCTCCCAAAAGGTTAAAGGCCAGAACCGTCAAAAAGATGATTCCGCCGGAAAAATATACGATGTGCGGAGCAACGCCAAGATAATTCCGTCCCGTGGAGAGCATGGCGCCCCAGTCCGGCTCCGTCGGCTTTGCGCCGAAGCCCAGAAAGCTCAAGGATGCCGCAGCAAGAATCGCGGTGCCGATACGCATGGTAAAGTTCACAATAATACTTGCGACGGTTCCGGGGAAAATATGCTTCCACATAATGCTCCTGTTCGTGGCTCCGATGGAACGCGCCGCCTCCACATAAAGCGACTGCTTTACCGTAAGGGTTGAGCTTCGCATGATTCTTGCAAAGGATGGGATGCTGAATACTGCCACGGCAATGATTACGTTGGAAAGCCCCGGCCCGATCACCGCAACAATGGCGATTGCCAGAAGGATGTCCGGGAAGGCAAGAAGAACGTCCGCGGTACGCATGATCAGGCTGTCGAGCCATCCGCCGTAATACCCGGCGAGGATGCCTAAAACAGCGCCCAGCCCCGCGCCGAGGGTTACCGAGCTAAGGGAAACCGAGAGGGAAAGCCGGCTACCTGCGAGCAGTCTGCTTAAAATGTCCCTACCGTATTCATCGGTGCCGAACAGATGCTTGGCATTGGGAGGGGAAAGAATTGCGTCGTAATCCGGCGTGGCCGGGTCAAAGGGCTGCAGTACCGGCGCAAGGAATGCGATGATAACCAGCAAAATGATAAAACAAGCGGCAACAACAGCCGTTTTTCTGCCCAGAAATTTTATAAAAAAAGCTTTTACGCGGCTTTGCCTTGGAGCGAGCGCCTGTTCCTCCTGAGGTACGGTTAAAGCTCCTTTTTCTTCAGACATTTGGGAATCCTCCTTAACTTTCATAACGTATCTTCGGATTTAAGACGCCATAAAGCAAGTCGACAATCAGATTGATGACGACAAACTGCAAAGAAAACAGCAGCAGCTCCGCCTCAATAACAGGATAGTCACGGAACTTAATGGAATCGACAAGCAGTCTGCCCATTCCTGGAATGGTGAATACCGTTTCCACCAGAATGGAACCGGCAAGCAGCCCGCCAATCTGCAGTCCGGCAACCGTGACAACCTCAATCAGGGAATTGCGAAAGGCATGCTTTAAAACCACCATGGATTCCTTTTGCCCTTTTGCGCGCGCGGTTCGCACGTAATCCTCCTTCATGTTTTCCAGCATGGAAGAACGCGAAAAGCGCGCCATGATCGCCATAACACCGATTCCAAGGCTGAAGGACGGCAGGATATAGCTTTGCATGTTGTCCAGCCCCCCTGTAGGCAGCCACCCCAGTTGTACGGAGAAAATCTGAATGAGAACCAAACCAAGCCAGAAAACCGGTATGGAAATGCCGGAAATGGCAATCAGCATTCCTATGTAGTCCTCCCACTTTCCCCGCATAACCGCCGAGAGCACACCTAAAAGCACCCCGATAATCAGGGACCACACTAGTGCGCATCCCGCCAAGGTTAAGGTCGGCAGAAAGCGCGGACCGATCATTTCGGCCACAGTCTGTCCGGTTGTGGTGGAAGTTCCAAGGTCACCGTGAAACATCCGGTCAAGATACATAAGATATTGCTTCATCAGGGGCTGATCCAGTCCCAGAGCCTGACGCGTACGGTTAATTTCCTCCAAGGTAGCGTCCTTGCCCGCCATGATCCGGGCCGGATCGCCGGGAATCATGTGTACGAACATAAAGATAATGAAGGAAATCACCAGCATCAGGGGGATGGTCCCCAATACTCTTTTCAAAAAATAACGACCCAATTGACGACCTCCAGTCAATGATTCTTAAAAAGGGTTCGGTAACCCTTCAGTTACCAAACCCTTTCCAAATGCAAAAATTAGTGGGCGAGCGTTGCCTGTGCGCAGTTAATTGAACCGTCCGCCATCATGTAAACATTGCTTACATAATTTTTGATACCGTACTGTACGACCCGCTGGCCGAGGAACAGCCACGGAGCGTCATTCCAGATGGTCTTCTGCGCTTCCGCATAGATGGACGCCAGTTTTTCCGGTGAAGTTTCGGAAAGGCCCTGATCTAACAGTTTGTCAACGGTCGGATTGTTGTAATAAGCCGTATTGGCGTTTGCCGGAGGAATCATCTTGCTGTAGAACAGTCCGCGCATTGCGCCGTCCGCATCGCCGCTGGACGGGGACCAGTTTACAAACCACATGTCGATCTTGGATTCCGCCGCGTTTTGCGCTTCATTGATTTTCGCATTCAATGTGGCGCCCTCCATTGGTACAACCTCTGCAGTAATACCGATCTGTGCGAGCTGCTGGTTAATAAACTGCATACCCTTTACAGAGTCAGAGGTGTTATCCGCCCAAATGGTCGTTTTGAATCCGTCCGGATACCCCGCCTCTTTCAAAAGGTCCTTGGCTTTCTGGATATTGAACGCATATTCCTCCTGCTTGCTGTAATACTGGGTTGTGGAAGCAATCGGGGAAGTTGCGTGGTCGCCGTAGCCGCCGTAAACCGCTTTGATGAAAGCATCCTTGTCGATTGCGTAGTTCATGGCCTGGCGCACTTTGATATTGTCGAACGGCTTGTGACTCATGTTCAACGTTACATAGTCGACTATGTTGGAAGGCACGGATTCCACTTTAATATCCTTCGTGCCGTCGATCGATTTGATCTGCTCTGGAGGAATCGGGTAAATCATGTCGGCTTCGCCTGTCTGGAGCATGGCGATACGGGAACCCGCTTCCGGAACGACCTTAAAGGTAATAGAATCTACGCCGGGCTTTTCTCCCCAGTAATTTTCGTTGCGGGTTACGATCAGGTGGTCCGCCTGATCCCATTCCTTCAGCTTGAAGGGACCGGTGCCGACCGCTTTGGAATTCAGCGTTACGCCCTCTTTAATCGCCTTGGGGCTGATAATGCCAAAGTTTGTAAGCTTATTGACAAACACGCTGTAGGGCTCTTTCAAGGTAATTTCCACGGTATTGGCGTCCGGGCATTTTACCTCTTTTACCTTTGTAAAATAACGGAATGATTTCAGGTTGTTCTTTTTGTCCATGCAGCGTTCAATGTTTACCTTAACCGCCTCGGAATTGAAGTCCGTGCCGTCCGTAAATTTTACGCCTGTCTGAAGGTGGAAGGTATAAACCAGCCCGTCCTTCGAAACCTCATAGGATTTCGCGAGTTGCGGCACGATGTTCTTCATGTCCTTGTCAAAGGTCAGAAGATTTTCATACATGGTGCGGTTTGCGGAAATAGACATCGTCGATGTCAGATTGTGCGGATCAAGGGTCAGTACGGATTCGGACATAGCAATTACAAGATCGTTGTCCTTGGATTTTGCTTCTGTGCTTGTCCCGGTGCTCTGTACCTGGGGTCCGGAAGACGTTGAGCCCGATCCGCACGCCGAGAACAACATTGCAGCAACCAAAGCCAGCGAAACGATCGCAACTGCCTTTTTTCGAATTTTCATAATTCCACTCCTTTTGTTCGTATTTACATTATTATTTGTATTGCCTGGTTTTTGAGTAACCGGACAATGCTAACAAGAATAACTGCCAAAAAGGAAATAAGAAATTTATGCAGAAACCGGGCGCAGAGGCGGTCAATGCTAACATCATGTTATCATATAAAAACAAAAAGCAACATTACACCCACTATTTTTCGACATTTTCCGCAGTATTTTAAAAATCAAGACGGAAATCATTTTTTATTGCCCGCTGTTTATAAACTCAGTTTATTAACTCGAGTTTATAATATCAAAAGAAATGTCCGAAGTCAACAGAAAACGCAAAAAACGAGGCGTTTATTCATATATTTTTATCAAACAAGCGTCAGTTCAACTACTGTGTCCCGTTCATCTGGCAAACGGTTGGCGTGCAGATTCAAAAAAGCGTCCGTACGATTGTCCGGCTGGTTCCACGGAAGACGGATATCCGCTTCGGACAAGTCGTGCAAATACCGCGCGGAACGGATTTTCCCGGACATTCCTTCAAGAAAAACCGGCCCGATTCCCCTTTCGAAGATATGCGCATACAATTTTTTCCCGTTCTGGGTAAAGCGTCCCCACTCCGGCTTTTCAAAATCGGCGGCGCAGCAGCCGTAAATACTGTCTCCGTTTTTGCGCATCCACTGCCCCACCTCGCGCAGAATCCGCACGGATTCTTCCGGAATCTCCCCTCGCGCGTCGGGGCCGACGTTCACAATCAGGTTCCCGTTCTTGCTCACGCATTCCACCAGCGCGCGGATCACGTCTTTCGGCTGCTTGTAACCCCTATCGGCAAAACAGTAGCCCCAGTTATTATTTAAGGTAATACAGGCCTCCCACGGAAGCGCTTCGCCGTTTGCATCCAGCATCCCGTGTTTCGGGAGGTACTGCTCCGGGGAAACAAAGTCGCCGTACTGGAGGGTAGGGAAGATCGAGCCGGTGTGCCCGCCCAGACGGTCGTTCAAAACGATATCGGGCTGCAGCTCGCGAACCATCTTTACCAGCTTCCCCGCCTCCCACTTTTCGCCGGACATATCGTTTACAGAGTCCTGATATGAAAAATCAAACCACAGCAGATCAATCTTTCCGTAATTCGTCAGCAGCTCCCGCACCTGTTCATGAAAATAGCGGACGTAATTCTGAAAGTTCTGCGGCTTGTCCCGGTACGCTTCGTTGTCGCGCATGGGATGCTGCTTGTCGTGGTAAACAGGATAATCCGGATGGTGCCAGTCCAGAAGGGAGTAGTACAAACCGACCTTGATCCCCTCCGCGCGACACGCCTCGACAAATTCCCGAACCAGATCACGCCCGCCCTTCGTGTGTACCGAGCTGAAATCCGTCAGTTTGGAATCGAACAGGCAGAAGCCGTCGTGGTGCTTTGCGGTCAGCACCGCGTATTTCATGCCCGCTTCCTTCGCCAGCTTCGCCCATTCCCTGGGATTACAATCCGTGCTGTCAAACGCGTCATAATACTTCCGATAGGTTTCCGCATCCATGCGTTCATAGCTTTGCACCCATTCGCCGCGGGCGGGAATCGCGTATAGCCCCCAGTGGATGAACATACCGAACCGGTCGTTCAGAAACGCTTTTACTCTTTCTTCCATTTACAAATCCTCCTTTTCCTAAAGCATAGCAGAATACCCGGAAAAATCAATCGATTTCCAGCAGATCGCGGAGATGGCATTTTCCGCCGCAAAGCAAAAGCCGGGGAAGCCAACCCTTTCGGGCTGGCCGCTCCGGCTTTTTACGGAATGTTTTGCAGCATTCCTTTAAAAGAGCGGATTTTGAAACTCCACATATTTTAAATGGGATTTTGCCTCCTGGACTTCTTCCATCCGAGGGATGGAGGGTGCTGCACCGGGCTTTGAAACCGCGAGAGAAGATGCGACGGAAGCCTTACGCAGGCAATCCGGAACCGGCTCGCCCGCCGCGTAGCAGGCCAAAAAGTATCCGGTAAACGTATCGCCCGCCGCCGTTGTGTCGACTACCTTTATATCATAGATTCCATGCGTAAAGGTATTGTTTTTATCCCGATAGACAACGCCGTTATGCCCAAGGGTCAAAACAAAAGCGGAATCCGGATACTGTTCGAGCAGAGAATCCAGAATCTCATCCGTTTTTTCCTTCCCCGACAGCTCCCTGCCTTCTATTTCATTAATAAAAAAGAGGGATACCAACTCAAAAGGGAAGGTGTCCAACAGTTTTTCGCTGATCGGAGATGGATTGATCGCAATTTTAATCTTCTTCTGCGCACATTTCCGCGCTATGTAATCGATGCAACTGGTCTCATTCTGCATTAAAACCAGATCGCCTTCCCCGAAATGTTCCAGAACCCTGTCGGCGTATTCCTCTGTGATTTCATGGTTCGAACCGCCGTAAATAATAATATTGTTTTGCCCGGACGGGACAACCTGAATCAAAGCATGGCCGTTTACTCCGTCTGTCATTTCAATATAATCCGTATGCACGCCGTTGTCAGAAAGAATTTGTTTCAGGTTTTCGCCGTCGACGCCGATTTTCCCCGCGTGATAAACATTTGCACCGGCCTTTGCAAGGGCAATGGATTGGTTCAATCCCTTTCCGCCGCTGAAATAGTCCAGGCGCTCGGCGGAAATGGTTTCCCCCGGCCTGACGAAATGGTCGACATGATAAACGTGGTCTATATTTAAAGAACCAAAATTCAGTATACTCATGCTTACTCCTTCTTTATATTTGCTTCTTTTCCGTAAATTTTAGCGCGCTTCCGCGAACCTTCAGCGCCGGTTTGAAAATCTTCGTATCCCCAGCATCCGTGCAAGGATTCTTTTTCCCCTCCAAAACACTCATCATTTTCTTTACCGCGTATTTCCCTATTTCCTGAACGGGCTGCGCAATGGTTGAAAGCGGCGGCTCCAAGAACTCGTCGATAAAAATGTCGTCAAAGCCGACGATCGACAGATCCTGCGGAATAGACAGGTGATACCGGCGGCATTCCCGGTAAACGCCGATCGCCATCATATCGTTCAGTGAAAAAACCGCCGTCGCGTTTTGCCCAAGAATATACGGAAGCGCCCGGCTCCCGCTGTCAACGCTAAAATCCCCTTCGATCACTAGTGACCGGTCAAACGGGAGGCCCGCGTCCCCCAGAGCCGATTTATACCCTTCCAAACGTTCGATACTGATGCGAAGGTTTTTCGGCCCGGTAATACAGGCGATTTTCTTGTGCCCAAGGTTGATCAGATAACTTGTCGCAAGGAAACCGCCAAGCTTCTGGTCAAGCAGGACAGACATAAACCGCGGATCATCCAGCGTGCGGTCCACCATCATAATAGGGACATTGTTTGTTTCTCCAATTTCATACAGTCGTTTTACGTCTGTTTCACTATAATTCGATGAAACGGTCATTATAACCGCATCAACGCTGCGGTCAACAAACAAATTCAAGTATTCGAATTCATGCTCCAGCGTACCGTTCGTATTGCCGTAAAGCACATTATAACCATATTTATGGCACTGTTCTTCAATGACCTTTGCCAGCTCTGAAAAATACAGGTTACTGATATCCGGTAAAATCAACCCGATCGTATGCGTCTTTTTGGTTACCATACTAACGGCTATATGATTGGGCCTGTAATTTAATTCTTTTGCTGCTTTCAGTACAAGCTTTCGCGTTGCTTCCGGAATGCGGTTTGGCTTATTATTCAAAACTAAAGACACGGTTGTCGTAGATAAACCTACTGCTTTTGCAACATCTTTCACCGTAGTACGCAAAGCAGGCCCTCCTCTTTAGCATTTTGAAATTGATAAAACATTTTACTGAAATTCAGTATAACATAAATCAATCGAAAATCAAGCAAAATATTATATTCTATCCAATAATAGATTAAAATGTGCAAATAATTTTGATAAATATATTGACATTTCGACTGATTCAGCCTAATATATTGATATTCGAGTCATTGCTTTTGCTAGTTTAGTAAAACATTTTACCAACCCATAAAGTCCGTCCTGCATAACTATTTTGCGGGGAAATCATCGCTATTTCATTCAAGAATGGAGTGCTACGGAAATGGCAGAAAATG
Source organism: Caproiciproducens galactitolivorans (assembly GCF_029266045.1). NCBI lineage: Bacteria > Bacillati > Bacillota > Clostridia > Eubacteriales > Acutalibacteraceae > Caproiciproducens > Caproiciproducens galactitolivorans. The sequence continues at coordinate 172,173 of NZ_JAJUFJ010000002.1, forward strand.
TTGCAGACAATGTTTTAGTCATGGAAAACATCACAAAGGTTTACCCAAACGGATTTGTTGCCAATAAAAACGTGAACTTTTCCGTTCGTAAAGGGGAAATCCACGCCCTGGTCGGCGAAAACGGAGCCGGAAAAAGCACGCTGATGAAAGTCCTTTTCGGCATTGAAACCCCCGATTCCGGCAGAATCCTTCTGAACGGAAAGGAAGTTCAGATTCACAATCCGTCCAGCGCGATCAAATATGGAATCGGAATGGTTCATCAGCATTTTATGCTGGCCCCCTCCCTCACCGTTGCTGAAAATATGGTAATGGGAATTGAACCGAAAAACATGTTCCTTTTCGATTTTGCCAAAGCCGTGCAAATGACAGAGGATGTTGCGAAAAAATACAACTTTGACATTGACCCCAAAGCGCATGTGAAAGACCTTCCTGTCGGGCAGAAACAAAAGGTTGAAATTTTAAAGGCACTTATGCGCGGAGCCCAAATCCTGATTTTAGACGAACCTACCGCCGTATTAACCCCACAGGAAACAACGGAACTGTTCGTACAGTTGAAAGAACTGAAAAAGCAGGGCCATACCATTATTTTCATCTCCCACAAATTAAGGGAAATAAAGGAAATCTGCGACAGAATCACCATTTTAAGGGACGGGCGCTCGGTTGGCGAGGCAGATGTGAAAGAACTGAGCGAACAGGACATCTCCAACAGCATGGTGGGGCGCAACGTCGTTCTTGATATCCAGAAAACAGAGGCCCATCCGGCAGAAAACATCCTTAGCGTCCGCGAACTGTCCGCCGTTAACAAGTTCGGTAAGACGATTCTGAACAATGTCAGCTTCGACGTGCGCAGAGGCGAGATCTTCGGCATTGCCGGCGTTGAAGGGAACGGGCAGAGCGAGCTTGCTGAAATTCTTACCGGCTTAAGGCCGTATTTTAATGGTAGTGTAAAAATCAAGGGCGTGGAAATTCAGAATCTTTCCATTCGCAAAATCCGGGAGCTGAAAACGTCCCATGTTCCGGAGGACCGTATGACCTTCGGCATTGCGGGCGACGTCAGTATAAAGGAAAATCTGATTTCCGACCGTTTCTATAAAAAGGAATATAACCATAGCGGACTGCAAAAGGCCAAAATGATCAACGAGGAAGCGGACAGGAATATAAAGGAATACCTTGTAAAGTGCGACGGAAGGGAACAGCCAATCCGGATGCTCTCCGGCGGTAACATTCAGAAAGTCGTTGTCGCAAGGGAATTTTCTTCCAATCCGGACTTTATTCTGGTTGATCAGCCAACCAGAGGCATCGACGTTGGCGCCACAGAATTTGTCCGTAAACAGATTGTAAAACTTCGCGACCAGGGTTCTGCCATTGTGCTTATTTCCGCGGACCTGAACGAAGTCATGGAGCTCTCCGACAGCTTGATCGTTATGTATGAAGGAGAGATCGTAGCATATTTCCCCGATACTAAAAACATTACCGAGAAGGAAATGGGAGAATATATGCTGGGCATCAAAAAAATGTCGCCCGAAGAAATAGGAGATGTCATTCATGAAAAATAAGCAATCGTACTCCAGCAAAACAATCGAGAATAGGTTCGAAATTTTCAGAGTCATTGTTGCAATCGGAATTTCGTTACTGGTCGCTTTGCTTTTGATTATGTTTGCAAGTAAACAGCCGCTGAACGCATTGAAATGGTTTTTGGCAGGCCCAATTATGACTATGCGGAATTTCGGCAACGTGCTGGAACTTTTCATCCCGCTTACATTCGGCGGCCTTTCCATCGCAGTAATGTTCCAATGCAACCAATTTAACATGGCGGCGGAAGGCTCCTTCTTTCTTGGCGGTCTGGGCGCCGCAATGATCGCCGTCGGCGTGAAGATGCCTTCGGTTATCCATGCCGTTGTGGCCCTTCTGGCAGGCGCGCTGTTCGGCGTTGTGCTTTGCCTCATCCCCGCCATATTAAAAGTAAAATGGAAAGCAAATGAAGTTGTTTCCTCCCTCATGCTGAACTACATCGCTTTGTTCTTCGGAAGCTATATCCTTCAATACATGCTCATGGACCCGGACGCAGGCTATATCGCCTCCCATTCTTTCCCGAAAAGTGCAAGACTGGCTGTCATCATCCCGAAAACCGGGGTGCACATGGGTATTTTCATAGCAATTGTGATGGTCGTTCTGACCTACCTGTTCCTGTACAGGACAAAATGGGGCTATGCGATCCGTATCACCGGGCAAAATGAAAATTTTGCAAAATACTCCGGCATCGGCGTCGGCAGCACCATCATCCTTTCCCAGATTGCGGGCGGCGCGCTTGCCGGAATGGGTGGCGCGACACAGGTTTTGGGAATGTACACCCGCTTTTCCTGGGTAAGCCTTCCGGGTTATGGATTTGATGGCATCATCATTTCCATTCTAGCGAAAAACAACCCGAAATTTATCCCCCTTGCGGCTTTCTTCCTCGCTTACCTGCGCGTCGGCGCGGACATTATGTCCAGAAGATCCGACGTTGCACCGGAAGTGGTCTCGATCATTCAAGCAATTATCGTTGTATTAATCGCGGGCAAGATGTTCCTGGATACTTACAAGCACAAGATGATTGTTAAGAATTCCCAGAGACAAGTAAAGGAGGAAGCTTAACATGAACGCTGTAATGGCTACAATCTTCTCAGCAAGTTTTCTTTTTTCAGTGATCCGGCTTACAACGCCGATCCTGCTGGCGGCTTTGGCCGCCCTGATTACCGACCGGGCCGGTGTTATGAACATCGGCCTGGAGGGAATCATGCTCTGTTCCGCGCTGGCTGGCGTCGTGGCAAGCGCCGCTTTTCACAGCGCATTTCTCGGCCTTATTTTTGCAATCATCACCGGCGTGGTTTTCGGCCTAATTATGGCTTACAGCGCCCTGAACCTGAAAGCCGACATCATTCTGGTTGGTATTGCAATCAACCTGATGGCATCGGGCGGAACCATCTTTGTGCTGTATTCCATCTGCGGGGACAAAGGAAATTCCACTTCTCTTAAAAGCCTGACCATGCCCTCCATCAATATCCCCGTAATTGGGAATATTCCGGTTTTGGGCAGCATCCTTTCCGGCCATAACCTTTTAACCTATATTGCCTTCCTTTCCGTATTCCTGATCTGGCTTTTGCTTTATAAAACACCTCTTGGGCTGCGCATCCGCGTTGTCGGCGAAAATCCGAACGCCGCGGAAAGCGTCGGCATCAACGTAAGGAAAATCCAGTATATCGTCCTGATCATCAGTGGCGTTCTCGCTTCCATCGGCGGCGCTTACATGTCGATGGGCTATATGGACAAGTTCTCGCGCGACATGGTCGCCGGCAGAGGCTTCATCGCACTAGCTGCGGAGGCGCTCGGAACGGGTACTCCGGTGGGTATCATGGGTTCCTCGCTGATCTTCGGCGCGGCCGACGCCCTTGCAACCAACCTGCAGGTTTTGAATATCCCGGTTCAGTTTGTCCAGATGATCCCTTACGCCTTAACCATTGTCGGATTGATCGTCTATTCCGTAATGAGAAACAGAAAAGAGAAGAAAATCGGTATCTCCAAATAATACACCAGTTGTTTCTTCGATGCTATGCCGTAATTCCCCGCCGCGGATAACAGCGGCCGGGGCGGGGATTCAATACATAATTAAACGCTGATTGAAAAGGAGAGAATAATATGAAGATTGGAAAAAGACTGTTATCCGCACTATTAATCGCAGCAATGTCCTTGACATTCGCCTTGACCGGCTGTTCTTCCCAAGAGGCCAAGAGCGAGGAACCTGCCGGAAGCACTTCACAAAGCGGTTCGGCAGCCTCCGGCAAAAAATTAAACGTCGCTATCCTGTTAAATGGCACTTTGGGCGACAAAGCGTTCTTTGATTCCGCAGCAAACGGCGCAAAAATGATGGAGTCCGAACTGGGCTGTACCACAAAGGTCATTGAAATGACCGCGGACGAAACAAAATGGGTGCCGGCTTTGACCGACGCTTCCGAAAACCCGGACTACGACATCATTATCGTCGGCACATGGCAGATGTCCGAAAAGCTTGCGCAGATTGCCGCGCAGTATCCGGACAAGAAGTACATCATCTTCGACTCCAGCGTTGACTACACGGACGGCAAATGCAGCAACGTTTACTCCATCGAATACAAACAGAACGAATGCTCTTTCCTGGCTGGCGTAGCAGGTGCCCTTACTTCAAAGACCGGTAAGCTCGGCTTTGTCGGCGGCATGGAGAACACCGTTATCAACGACTTTTTGATGGGTTACATCCAGGGCGCGAAAGCCGTAAACCCGAACATCAAGATTTTGATTTCCTATGTCGGTAACTTTACGGATACCGCACACGCAAAAGAGCTGACCTTAGCGCAGATCAACCAGGGTGCCGACGTTATCTTCCAAGTCGCAAGCAACGCAGGCTTGGGTGTTATTGACGGATGCGCGGCAAAGGGCAAATACGTCATCGGTGTTGACAGCGACCAGGCTTTGGCCTTCCAGTCCAGCGACCCGGCAAAAGCACAGTCCATTCTGACCTCCGCCCTGAAGAGAGTTGACATATCCATTACAAAAGCAGTAAAAGAAGCACAGGCCGGCACTCTGAAATACGGCCAAAGCGAAAGCCTCGGCCTTGCGGATGACTGCGTAGGACTTGGAACGTACAACAAGAATGTTACAAAGGACGTTCAGGACAAGGTAGCGGAATACGCAGAAAAAATCAAGAGCGGAAGCATTAAAGTTGACTCTGCATTCGGTAAATCCACCAGCGAAATCGAAGCCGCAAGAAAGTCTGTAAGACCGTAAGCGGAAACATACTTTAAAAGGCAAAGGCGAACAACCTTTGCCTTTTCATTAAAACGAAAAAAATGAAGGTGTTTTCATGAAGAAAAAAAGCATTATCATGGATTGCGACCCCGGACATGATGACGCGATTGCCCTGATTCTCGCTTGTTCCTGCGACAAGCTCGATGTCAAGGCTGTTACCACCGTGGGCGGCAACCAAACTGTTCAGAAAACAACGAACAACGCTTTACGCATTCTGCAATATATCGGCAAAGAGATTCCTGTCGCCGTTGGCGCCGACCAGCCGATGAGCCGGGATTTGATCATCGCGCCCAGTGTTCACGGCGATTCCGGGCTGGATGGCCCTGAACTTCCGCAGCCCACGCGAAAACCTCTTGCGATTCCCGCCGTACAGCTCATGGCGGAGGTTGTTGAAAAAAGCGAGGACAAGGTGACATTGGTCGCCACAGGACCGCTGACAAATATTGCGGTTTTCCTTCTCGCTTATCCGCGTTTAAAAAGCAGAATTGACCGGATCAGCCTAATGGGCGGCGCGGCAATCGGCGGCAACTGGGCTCCGGCAGCGGAATTCAATATTCTGGTTGACCCGGAGGCGGCGGACATCGTTTTCAAGTCCGGCATTCCGATCACCATGGCAGGCTTGGATGTTACGCACAAAGCCCGTTTTTATCCGGAGGACATTCAGGAAATCAAAAACCAGGGCGGCAAGGTCGCCCGCATGGTCGGCGAGCTTCTGGAGTTTTTTATTAAATTCCACAACAGCCTCGGCTGGGATTTCGCGCCCATGCACGACCCTTGCGCGGTAGCGTGGTTGGTTGCTCCGGAAATTTTTGAAAGCAAGCATTTGAATGTAACAATTGACACCTGCGGTGAATTCACGACCGGCTGCACCGTAACGGACTTTATCGGCGTCAGTGGGCGCAAGCCCAACACCGATGTTTTACTGGGTATCCACCGGAAAAAACTGGTGAATATGGTGATTGACGCAGTAAACAAATACGATTGAGAGAAGGTACGAAACGTGGAACAAATTCCGGTTATCATTGATACAGATCCGGGCATTGACGACTTTTTCGCGCTGATGCTTGCAAACAGCTCCGATAAGCTGGATATTAAGGCAATCACGAGCGTTGCCGGCAATCAGAAGGCGGAAATTGTCACAAAGAACGCCCTGGATATCGCCTCTTATTTTCACATGGATTGCGAAGTTGCTAAAGGAGTGGAACGGCCGCTCAATACCCCGCCGCAAACCGCCGGCCATATTCACGGCGAAAACGGGCTTGGAAACCTTGTTTTAAAAACGGAAATGAAAACTCTTTCCCCTGACTATGCATGGGATGTTATTTATAAACACGCCGTTAAGGAAAACGGCAGGCTCGAAATTATTGCCATCGGGCCGCTCACCAATATTGCGATCGCGCTTTTGAAATACCCCGACCTGCACAAATTAATCCACCGAATCGTAATTATGGGAGGCTCCAGCGACATTGGAAACACTTCTCCCTACGGCGAATTCAATGCGGTGGCCGACCCGCTTGCCGCCAAAATTGTATTCCGCTCGGGAACGCCGCTTGTAATGGTCGGCTGGAACGCAACAATGAAGTCCAAGCTAACCCCGGATAACCTTGAAGAGCTAAAGGCAATCGACACGCCGTACACCAAGGACTGCTCCTTCCTGTGGGACTTTGTGCTGAAGGCCTACCGAAGCTCCGACAAAGATTATATCGTCCTCAGCGACGCGCTTGCCGTAGCATACGTGCTCGACCCGTCCGTCATGGAGTGCAAAGACTATTATGTTGCCGTTGAAACCGCCAGCAGCCTGAACATGGGGCGTACTGTTGTTGATTTTGACCATGTCTGCAAAGATAAGCCGCTCAACTGCTCCGTTGGCTTGGAAGTAAACCATGCGGCCTATCTGAATCTGCTCAAGGAAATGATGAAGCATTACAGTACACAATAGAATTGGTTGATAATAAAAGGGAGGAAAAGAAATGAAACGCGCTTATGAATATAACCATGAATTAATTTCCAACGCAGTTCCCGTCGTTTTGAAGGAAGAGGAACAGACATGGGAAAATGCTTTTGATGTTGACGAAGGAAACTGGAACGCGCTCAAGCTCCTCTGGGGGAGCCATGTTCCGGGTTCCTACGCACCGGAAATTGTACTTCTCTCCGGTATCCAGTCCATGTACAACATGGGTTACGACGTAACGGAAGCCGAAAAATTGATTCCGCAGGCTCTGGAGGCAAGGGAAAAGGAGGATAAAGCAACGCTGTACCGCCTTACCTCGCGCGTTTTCCGCCTTTTAAATGAAGCAAAGCCGATCGACGGGCATCCTTACTGGAAAAAATACCGGATTTACGACAATTTCGATAAATATGCTTCCGCTGTAAAATTTTATTATTACCAACCGCACGATGTGAGATCGGACGAATTCGATAAGAAAATTTTTGCGGGCTGGGTTGCCCAGATCATCGGCGCCGCGGTCGGTACCGCGATTGAAGGCTACGACTCCGCTCATATAAAAGAAGCCTTCGGCGAAATTCATGACTATGTTCGCAAGCCGAGCACCTACAATGACGACATTACCTATGAAGTGGCGTTCCTGGAAGCCTTTTCGAAAAAGGGTTATCAAGTCTCCTCTGCCGATATTGCGGAGGAATGGGCGGCTCTGATTCCGTCCGGCTGGTCCGCCGAAGATATCGCGCTAAAAAATATTATGCTCGGGATATATCCGCCGGAAAGCGGATACCGTTCCAATCCGTTCCGCGAGTGGATCGGCGCACAGATGCGCGGCGCAATCTGCGGCATGTGCGCCCCGGCGGATCCGTGCCGCGCGGCGGAGCTGGCCTTCCGCGACGGTGTGGTTTCCCACCATAACAACGGCGTTCTGGGCGAAATTTTCAACGCCGTTATGTGCTCCATGGCCTTCTGCGAAAAAAGCATGAAGGAGATCGTGCGCAAAGCGATCGACATGATTCCAAATGACAGCGAGTACTACGAGGTTGTTCACTCCGCATGGGAGCTGTGCGAGCAGTCGAAGGATTATATGTCCGCATGGAAAGTCTGCGAGAAAAAATACATGGAATATAACTGGATTCACGCGTATCCGAACGCGGCGGCGGAGGTCATCGCCCTGTATTTCTGCAACGACGACTTTGAAACCTGCCTGAATATGATCAGCATGGTCGGACAGGACGTCGACTGCAACGCGGCTCAGATTCTGACGCTCTTCGGTATTTCCAAAGGGCTTGACTGTATTGATAAAAAATGGCTTGACCCGATTCAGGACGATTTGTATTCCTATATTCGCGGCTATGAAAAAACAAAGATAAGCGCAATCGCGCGCAAAACGGCAGATAGTGTCCGGAAAGCCCACGGTATAGAAATTTAACACAACTTTACGACTATAAGAAAAAGCAGAGCATGTTCTCTATCGGACATGCTCTACTTTTTTCGCTTATTATTATAAAAAAAGCTTGACGCCTGCTTACACAGACTCAAGCTCTTTATGATTGTTTAATATGTAAAAGAAATTTTTTAGGCAGCCTTTTTTACGGTTTTTTTCGCGGCCGGTTTTACAGTAGTTTTAACAGCGGCTTTTTTCGCAGCCGGTTTTACAGTAGTTTTAGCAGCAGTCTTTTTTAAGACTGTTTTTGCAGCGTTTTTCTTCACAGCCGCTTTCTTAACGGTCTTTTTCGCAACATTTTTCTTTACAGCAGCCTTTTTAGCAGTTTTTTTCGCGGCTTTCTTTACTGTAGCTTTTTTTGCTGATGGCTTTACGGCAGTTTTCTTTGCTACGTCTTTCTTCACAACTAATTTGTTCGCAGTATCCTTCTTAACTGTTGTGGTGACAGCATTTTTAGCTGTTACAGGTTTGCTATTTGTTGCAGCAAAAGCAGATACAGAACTGATTGACGCCATGATTGCCAGACTTAAAACAATTGATAAAAACTTTTTCATTTTCTAAAACCCCTTTTTTAAATATGAAATCTTTATATGGTTTATCTGGAAATATTCACCTCTTTTATTTTAGATTGATACTCATTATAAACACTCATCTTTGATTTTCAAGTATTATTAACCAGATTTAACCAATAATTAAAAATTGTATTTTTTTGTAAATTAAATTTAAACTAAACTTAACATTCCGACGGATATTTATTCACAAATAAAACATGTTTTCGATTATTCGGCTTTATTAGAAAATAGACAAATTATTATCTTGCGAATCGCTTTCAATCAAGTTCGATATTTGATTCGTTATAATAATAAAAGACAGCTACCTGTTCGGGTAACCGTCTTTTATTATTCTATTTTGCCTATTTTAAAGAAATTTATTTGAGCGCGGCAATACCTCTCTCCCCTGTTCGTATCCGGACTGCGTCTGCAACATCGGAGATAAATATTTTACCGTCGCCGACATCCCCCGTCTGTGCGTTTTCGGTTATTTTATCAACAACCTCTTCTAGTTGGTCGTCCTGTATGATCAGCTCAATCTTGATTTTCTGAATAAAATTGATATCCACTTCGGACCCCCGGACATACTCATTCCAGCCTTTCTGCTTTCCGCAGCCCATAATCTGGCTGACACTCAGCCCATTGAGCTTAAGCGCGTTCAGAACATCCTTAATATCCTCCAGCTTTTCCGGGCGGATAAATGCTTCTACTTTTTTCATCTGCTTCCCTCCCTGCTTCTTAATCCATGCCGTTAAAGGACGGATAGGCGGATTCGCCGTGTTCGACAACATCCATGCCAATGTCTTCGTCCCTTGGTGCTACCCTGAGTTCGCGGACACACAGCTTTGTAATTCCAAGGGAAACAAGGGTACCGGCAGCCGCAATGATAACCGTTACCAGAACGGCTGCTATTTGAACGGCGAAAAGCTTCCATTCGCCAAATAACAGCCCGTTCCAATGTACCGCATCCAGCTTAGGATCCGGATGAAATCCTTGAACCGCAAACAGGCCTGTCGCGATCGAGCCCCAAATCCCGCCGATTCCGTGGCACCCAAATGCGTCCAAGGAATCGTCGTAACCGAATTTAGGCTTTACAACGCTGATGAAAAAATAGCAGATCGGGCTGACCGCCGCCCCGATAAGGATCGAAGCCCAGAGCGGCACAAACCCGGCGCCCGGCGTAATGGACACCAAGCCGACCACCGCGCCGGTAGACGCGCCAAGCAGCGTGGGCTTTCCGTTCTTTCCCTTCTCAATAGCAATCCACGCCAGCATTGCCGCCGCGCTCGCCGTATTGGTTGTAAGAAACGCATGAATTGCAAGGGAGTTGGCCGCGCCGGCGCTTCCGGCATTGAATCCGAACCATCCAAACCACAAAATCGCCGCACCCAGAAAAACAAACGGGATATTGTGCGGATGATAAGACGTCCTTCCGTAATTTTTCCGTTTCCCTAGCACCAAAGACCCCACCAGCGCGCTTACGCCTGAGCTGATATGCACAACCGCTCCGCCCGCAAAATCAATCGCGCCAATTTTTTGCAGAAAGCCACCGCCCCATACCATATGCGCCAATGGGTAATAAACCAGAACGGACCATACCGCCACAAAGACGAACAAAGCGGAAAACCGAACCCTTTCCACAATTCCTCCGGTGATAATCGCAGGGGTAATAATCGCGAACATCATTTGAAAAATCGCGAAGCATACGGTGGTTGGGGCATAAGCTAAGGCAGCCGTACTCTCTGTCATACGCATACCGAACCAGTTCAGGTTCCCGATAAAGCCGCCGGCTCCTCCGCTGAATGAAAGGGAAAAGCCAATCAAGACCCACAGCAGGGAAGCCAGACCCATAATAAAGACGGACGACATCATTGTATTGATCGTATTTTTGCGTTTTACCATTCCACCATAAAAAAATGCCAGACCTGGGGTCATGAACAGTACCATTGCCGAGGAGATAAGCATCCAGGATATATCGCCTGAATTTATCGCAAACATAATATCCACTCCCATTATTTCATTTCTGCATTGGTGATTTTCCCGGATCGCCGGCCAATCGCAGAAAAACCAAAAGGAGCCATGCTCCGCTGCACAATGCAACGGGAACATGGCTCCTTTGCCAAACCGATGCTAAAATTTGAATTTATTATAGCATATATCCTGCATAAAATCAAGTTTTTATCGGTGCATAATGCAGTTTTATGAAATAATTCAATTAACAAGCTGCATTTTTCATGTCTTGTTGTGGAAAATAAACATTTAATTCTTATCTTTATCTCCTCCCGTACCAGATTACCTGCCGTGCGGAAGGGTAGTGGGAATTGCCGTTGCAAGCATAAAAAACGCCCCGTGTGCCTGCGGCGGCAAAAGTAGACTAGGCTTTGCACGCATAGAAAAGCCCCCGGCTGCGCCGGGGGCGGCTAATCAAAAAGATACGCGTACCTTATTGCTTCGCCTGAACGGATTCCACTATGCTGTCTGCAAGCGCTTCCAAATCCGAAATGTTTTCTTCCTTCAGCGAGGAATTCAACGTAACCTTTTCGTCGAGGACCGTCATTTTCTTGAGCTGGTTTTCCAGGAAGTCCCGCATCAGCGTGCCGGACTTGCAGGCCCAGGAACCGTTTTCTATAATTGCAAAGGTACGGTTCTGCATATTCAGCGCTTTCATATCCATCAGGTAATTGTGCATGGGGGGATAAATTCCGAGATTATACGTTACCGAAGCCAGAACCACATGGCTGTACCGGAAGGTTTCGGAAATCAGATAGGAGACATGGGTGTTGGAAACGTCGTATACCGCAACGTTCTTAATCCCCTTTTCCACCAGCATTGCGGCAAGAGCGTTCGCTGCGCTTTCGGTATTTCCGTACATCGAACCGTAAACGATCAGGACTCCCTTCTCCTCGGGCTCGTAACGGCTCCATTTATCGTATTTATCAAGGAAATACCCCAAATCGGTGCGCCAGACCGGCCCGTGTAGCGGGCATATCATCTTTATGTCAAGACCGGCCGCTTTTTTTAGCAAAGCCTGTACCTGGGGGCCGTATTTCCCAACGATATTGGTGTAGTACCGGCGCGCTTCGTCGAGCCAGTCGCGGTCAAAGTTCATTTCATCGTTGAACAGCTGGCCGCCCAGGGCACCGAATGCACCGAAGGCGTCCGCGGAAAACAGCACGCCGTTGGTTTTGTCATACGTTACGAGCACTTCCGGCCAATGTACCATGGGCGCTGCAATAAAGGTAACCTCGTGCTTTCCAAAGGCGAAGGTATCCCCTTCCTTCACCTGCTCCGTTTTCCCATCGATCGTAAAACCGAACTGCCGCATGAACAGGATTGCTTTTTCGCTGCTGATAATCTTTACATTCGGGTAACGGAGCAGAATTTCCTCCAAGGACGCACCGTGATCCGGCTCCATATGGTTGACAACCACATAATCGAGAGGCCTGCCGTTTAACAGGAAGGTAACATTCTCTAAAAGCTGGCGGCAAACCGACCAATCCACCGTATCAAACAATACGGTTTTTTCATCAAGAAGAAGGTAGGAATTATAAGACACACCGCGAGGAATCGGGTGAATATTCTCAAAAAGGGCAAGACGGCGGTCGTTCCCACCAACCCAATACAAATCTTCTGTTACTTTTCTGACACTATGCATAGATAAATCCCCCTTTACACTCTATCATATCCGATTTATCAGGCTTGTATAAACTGGTCCTTCTCTTCTCCGCACTCCGGGCAAATCCATTCGTCCGGAAGGTCTTCAAAGAGGGTACCGAGCTGGACATCATTTTCCGGGTCGCCTACGGCGGGGTTGTACTCATAACCGCAGCCATTGCAGATATAGTGCTTCCACGCAGGATCCTCCCACTTCGGGGCGCGGCGTTTCATCTTCTTCATCGGCGACGCCGGCTTCTTCGGTTCGCCGTTGTCCAGCGCCGCGGTAAGCAGAGGCAGTATCTCCAGAACATCGCCCACAATGCCGTAATCGCAATTTTTGAAGATCGGCGCGTTGGGGTTGTTGTTAATGGCGACGATGGTGGCTGCATCTTTAATGCCTTTCAGGTGCTGCCCCGCCCCGGAAATGCCGCATGCTATGTACAGATTCCCGTTGAATTTCTGGCCGGACATGCCCACATACCGGTTTAAGGGCACATAATGGAGGGTTTCCGCCACCGGACGGGACGAACCGACCGCCGCGCCCGCCTGAACGGCAAGCTTGCGGATCAGTTCCATGTTTTCAATTCCGCCGATTCCTTTTCCGGCGCTTACGACGCGCTCCGCTTTGGCAATTGGCGTATCGATATCAATTCCTGCGGTGAAATCATAGCCTTCCTCTTTTAAAGCCTGTACCAGGGAATCCACGCGTTCCGCCGCGGTTCCATCCTTATAAATAATCTTCTTGCGGACGCCCGTTACCGGCTCCGCATTTGCCCGGGGAACGTTGTCTTTCGGCATTTTCCCGATAATATGGGATCCGATTACCACCCGCTGAATCTCGTTCGTACCTTCATAGATGCTACATATCTTTGCGTCCCGATAGGCGCGTTCCACTTCCATGCCCTTCAGGTACCCGTTGCCGCCGAAAATCTGGAGCGCGTCGTTCACAATTTCCAAACAGCAGTCGGACGCATACTGCTTCGCCATGGCGGCTTCCATGCTGTACGGCTGATGGTTTTCCTTCAGCTCGGCCGCGCTGTAAACAAGAAAGCGGGCGGCACGCAGCTTGGTTGCCATATCGGCCAACTTAAAGGAAATGACCTGCTGCCGGCAGATGGGTTTCCCAAACTGGATGCGTTCCTTGGAATATTCCAGCGCGTTTTCATAAGCCCCCTGCGCAATTCCAAGCGCCTGTGCGGCAATCCCGATTCTTCCGCCGTCCAGCGTGGACATGGCAATCTGGAAGCCTTGTCCTTCCTCTCCCAGAAGATTTTCCTTCGGAACTTTCACGTTATTAAAAATCAGCTCTGCTGTAGAAGAAGACCGTATGCCCATTTTATCGTAGTGATCACCAAATGTAAAGCCTTCCCAACCCTTTTCAACAATAAAAGCGCTGATTCCGTGCGTGCCAATATTCGGAGTAGTTACTGCAAAAACAACATAAGTGTCCGCTACGGGGGCGTTCGTAATAAAAATCTTGCCACCATTTAAGATGTAATAATCCCCCTGCAGCTCGGCGATTGTTTCCGTGCCGCCCGCGTCGCTGCCCGCATTCGGCTCCGTCAGCCCGAAGGCGCCCAGCTTTCCGCCCTTGGCGAGCGGAATCAGATATTTCTGCTTCTGTTCCTCTGTACCATAAGCAAAAATCGGCCAAGATCCCAACGATACATGTGCGGAGAGAATAACGCCGGTGCCGCCATCCACACGGGAAAGCTCTTCTACTGCAATGGCGTAGCTACCCATATCCAAGCCCATACCGCCGTACTGCTTGGGGTAAGGAATTCCCATAAGGCCCATTTGCCCCATCTTACGGACAATTTCCGTCGGAAAGGTGTTCCCCTGATCCATCTGAAACGCGAGGGGCTTTACCTCCGACTGCGCGAACTCGCGGACCTTCTTACGAAAAGCTTCCTGCTTCTCCGTTGTTTTATAAAGCATACTTTTTTCCTCCCTTGACGCAATTTATTTATCTGAATGAATACGAGCAAACGGAATTCAGAAGCACCGCATTTATACTTGATAATTTTTATCCAATTTTTATCGATAAAATAATATGAAGATATCAGAAGAAAAAATTCGAAATTCGCTTTATTCGCTGTCATATATCATTTGGTACAGGCTGCGTGCGCGGAATTCCCTGTCCAATACGCTTTGAATCTGAAGAAGCTGCTTGTTCACCTTGCAGCTGGGGCTGTGTTTCTGCCGCCATTCGCACTGGTATCCGGGCTGCATGCAAGCGCTGATATAATTATCGTCTTCCATAACCTGCGTCAAATCATACAGACTCACTTTCCGAAGATCCGCCGCCAGTCGGCAGCCGCCGTCCGCACCGCGGGTGATTTGAACGATTCCTGCGCGGGAAAGTTTTTTCAGTATTTTGTACACAAACTGCTGCGGGAGCAATTCCCGCCGGCAGATTTCTTTTGCTGTTGCCTGTTCCCCATCGGAAAGCGCGCGCAGAATGCGCAAGGCATAATCCGTTTCTCTTGTAATCAGCAGATTGCTCTCTCCTTCATCAATATTTCTTTCTTGTAATTTATTTATAGCATACTGGATAAATATTGTCAAGTATAAAATTAAATTTTTTTCAGTTATTTTGAGCCTAGGGATTTGGAAGACACAAACCAGCCGGGCTGAATTATCCGAGTTACGGTTTCGCGGAAAACGCAAAAAGGAAGCGGCGTTTCCTGCCGCTTCCCTGCTGGATTTTTGGTAAAATTTTTTACTGTTTTTTACAGAACCCTCCATAGCAGCCTACTTCCTAATTATTATCAAGCGAATTCAGATTTCCTCGCTTGGATTTATAAAGCCCTTAAAAACCGTAAGAAAAAGAATTTTGATATCAAGCAGAAAGGTCCAGTTTTCAATATAATAAATATCACATTTAATCCGTTCTTCGATTGAGGTATCTCCCCGCCAGCCATTCACCTGCGCCCAGCCGGTAATTCCGGGCCGGACAAGGTGCTTTAGCATATACAGAGGGATTTCCTCCCGAAACTTGTCCACAAAAAAAGGGCGCTCCGGGCGGGGGCCGACCAGGCTCATGTCCCCTTTCAGCACATTGACAAGCTGGGGCAATTCATCAATGCTGCACTTCCGGATAAAGGAGCCGAATTTAGTTCTGCGGTCGTCGTTTTTCGTGCCCCATGTCGTCATATCCGAATTCCCGTCGCCCACCTTCATGGAACGGAATTTGTACATATAAAACGGGCGCTTGTTCCTTCCGATGCGCTCCTGCTTATAAATTACCGGTCCTGGGGAGGAAAGTTTCACCCCTATGGCGGTAAGCAGCAGAACCGGCGAAAACACGATAAGCGCCACTAAGGAAGCGGTTATGTCCAAAAGCCGCTTGCAAAAGCTGTTCAGCATATTGTCCAGCGGGATTTTCCTGATGTTAATCAGCGGCATGCCTTCCACTTCGTCGATATACGGCTTTGTCGGAAGATATTTTGTATAGAACGGAAGCAGGTTGGATTTGACGCCCGCCTTTTCGCAAGCCTCGATGATATTCCCCAGCTCGGAAAATTCATGAAAATCCAGCGAAATAATGACTTCATCAATCCCCTTTTTTTCAAGAAGGGACGGCAGCGTTCCGAAGCCGCCGGCGTAAGCGATGTTCCGCCCTCCCGTGTTCACCTTGCTGTGACTTAAATACCCGACAAAATCATAGCCCAGATTGTGATTGGCCATGACCCTGTCGTAAAACTCCGCAGATACCTCATTCCAGCCGACCAGCAAAAGATGCTTCAGGTTAAATCCCTTCGCCCGCATTTTGCGCAATATTTTCCGCAGCGTCACGCGGCTGCAGGACGAAAGAAAAGAATTGATCAGCCCGTACAGAAGGATGACCATTCTGGAAACATGCACTTCTTTTAAGAAAAAGAGGAGTACAAAGATGAAGATAACGCCGATAAAATTCGACTGAACAATCTTGCCTATTTCAGAAATCATGGATTTGTACCGGAAAGAATCATGAAGATCAAAATAATTATAAATGATGAAATAGACCGGAATAATATAGAGCATTAACCGCAGGTAATAATTTAATCCGATATAAAAAGAACCCTGGTAATTCAGAAAGTGAAGCCAAAACGCAAGCACCATGGAAAGCAGGCAAATCCCGGCATCCAGCAATGCAAGAATGGCCTTCAAGATCTTTTGATTTTCCTTAATCATCGGAATTTCCTCTGTTTATGTAATGTTTTCCTATATTTTATAGGATTTGTTTCAATATGGCAAGTTTTCTCGCAAAATATCTCCATAGTATTTACTTGTACATTCTCAGCTCGGATGATATAATAAACAATAAATTGGGAATTTTAAGAACGTTGGAAAGGTGAGAAAGCCGATTTATGTTAGCTTATAATTTGCTTCTATTATTGATAATCATTTTAGGATTCGGACTATGTGAAATAAAAAAAAGCAAGCGGAACAACGCGATTTTTCTATTGATCGTCTCCGTCGCGATGATCGTTATGTCTTATCTGCGCGCGGATACGGTCGGGATCGATTACATACAATACGCCGATTATTTTAAGCAGGTTCGCAACGGCGGCTGGTCGTTCCTGATCAGTAACGCAAATATGTATCGAGTCGAGCCCGGATACAGCCTGTTTAATTATTTTGTTTCCCTATTTACCGATGACGTACATATTTTCATGCTCTTTGTTTCGATCCTTACGGTCGGGTTGACCGCTGTACTTCTCTACAAATACTCCCCTGTCCCATGGGTGGGAATGTTTGTATTCGCTTCTTTCGGCTTTTTCGGCAACTCCCTTAGCTTTTTGCGCCAATCCATCGCCATTGCAATTTTCCTGTATGCAATCAATTTCTTAAAGAAAAAGAAACTGATCCCTTATATTTTGATTATCTTACTCGCAGCCAGTTTCCATAAAGCGATCATCATTATGATTCCGGTTTACTTCCTTGCGCACATAAAGGTCAATTGGAAATCACTAACCGCCTACGCTTCCCTTGCTGCGCTGATCCTGGTCCTGTCCTGGCCGCTTTTCAATTTCGTTACAAAATACGTATACCAATATTACGCCACGCAAGAAGGCCTGTATTATATGTTGGGGCGCGACTGGCAGACTGCGGCAATTCCTGCGATTACCACCGTTACCATCTTAATTGTAAAGAATACCATTCTAAAACGGGATGAAGCAAATATTGTGCTGATAAACTTCTCCGTATATTCCGGTCTGCTCTATATCATGACCTGCCAGCATTTCCTGTTCCAGCGGTTCGGTATGATGTTCTTCACCTCCGCAATTCTGCTGATTCCCGAACTGCTTGCAAGCGTCGGCGTAGAAAGCGTCCAAGCTGACGTCCCCGCCACAGAGTCCTTAAAAGCTTACAAGAATAAAGCACAGAAGAAAAAAGCGCTGCAAGAGCGCCGCCAAACCCAGATTAAGATTAACACGCATAAATATATTTATTATTACGCAACGGCAGCCGTCCTTTTCGTTGGCTTCCTATACAACACGTGGATTCTGATTCAAAACCGGATCAACCTAATCCCTTATGTAACATTTTTAACGAAGAAATAAACCGTACAAACAATTACAGCCCCGGCTCATACGAGCCGGGGCTGTTCACTTTAAGGGAATTGCGTATATCGTGTTACATCCGTCGATTAAAAATTTTCTTCGCAAAACGATTTCAGCTTGGCGCAGTCCGCTTCCTCATCCGGGCCTTCAATTTGGAATGCAATTTCATCCCGGACGGCAACGCCAAGGGCCATAACGGAAAACAGGCGCTTTGCATCTGCGGATTTTTCGCCCTTTACTATTCGGATATCCGAGCTGCAGGCTTTGGCGCACTGCGTCAAAAGGCCTGCCGGGCGGGCGTGAAGCCCGTTTTCATCTTTCACGGTATAGAAAAACTGCTGCATAAAAATCTCCTGTCTAAAAACTTCTTTCCCCTGAGGATGCCTCATCAAATCCTTGGATTGCTTTTTCGATTTCTTTTTCAATCTTTTCGCTGTTTTTTCCGCAGGCGATCACGTTCACAAAATCCCCGTATTCTGCTTCCAACGCCATTACTGCGAAAATATTTTTTGCGTTACAGCGTTCATGTCCCTTTTCCAAAAATACTTCTCCGGGGTACGCTTGTGCAATACTGGTGACCAGGCCCGCCGGCCTTGCATGCAAGCCGTTTCGATCCGTAATCTTAACCCGTATCATTCCGTTCCCCTCCCAGCTTTTTTATTCTTGAAGATCGAGAAATAGGAATCTATCACCCTACTTTAGCTTCACTTTCATAATGGTGCCTGAAGAATCGGTTGTTCCTTTTACAATCTTCAAGGATGCCACCTTTTCCATATTTGTAATCACAACCGGGGTTATGCTTTCCTTTTTCTGCTCACACAGATAGGATAAATCCACTTCCATAACGGGTTCCCCCATTTTCACAGGCATGCCTTCCTCTTTCAGCCTTTTAAAACCGGTTCCCTTCAGTTTGACGGTATCCAAACCGATATGGACCAATATTTCAAGGCCGTCGTCACTCAGAATGCAAAAAGCATGGTTGGTATCGATAATCTGAATAATTTTTCCGTTGCAAGGCGAACAAATCCGATTTCCCTGCGGAATAACGGCACAGCCGTCCCCAAGTGTTTTTCCCGAAAAGACCGGGTCATTCACTTCATTAAGGTCCACGACTTTTCCGTTTACCGGCGACCCGATCAGAACTTGTTTATTGAATAAATGTAACATTGTGATATCCTCCATTATTGTCAACCCAACGTAATGGGATCGTTGGTAAATTCAAAAAGCCGCCCGGCTTTTCGCAGCGCATTAGAAACAACTGACGAAGTGAGAGGGGGATTTCAGCGTGGATTTGATTCACGCTGAAAAGGATCCCGTGCATGCCGAAATTGCTCTTATGAGTCTATACCCAAAATGTCCACAATATAATTTTTCAAGATAACCGCTTTTGTTCCGAACACGGCCTGAATCCCGTCCCCGATTACCAAAACATCGGTTGCGCCAAGCTCTTTCAGCTTTTCCTTATCCACTTTTTCAATGTCTTTTACGGACACGCGCAGGCGTGTAATGCAGGCGTCCACTTCTTCCATATTTTCTTTTCCGCCAAAAGCTGCGATTACGTCCATTGCCTTATCATGAATCGAGGTCTTTGTGGAAGCGACCGCATTGGAAACGGATACCGAAGCGGCTCCTTCATCCTCATCGGAACGGCCGGGCGTCATAATATTGAACTTCGTGATAAAGAAACGGAAGCTGAAGTAATACAGCAGCGCCCAGAAGATACCCACGATCACAACCGACACCCAGTTTGTTCTTCCGTTCCCCTGCAGGATTCCAAACAGGGTGAAATCAATAAAGCCTCCAGAGAATGTGTTGCCAATACGGACATTAAGCAAGTCGGCAACCAGAAAGGAAAGGCCGTCCAGGAAAGAATGGAACACATAGAGCAGCGGGCTTACGAACAGGAACATGTATTCAATCGGCTCCGTAATTCCGGTAATAAAGGAAGTCAACGCAACGCCGAGGAACAGCCCGCCGTACTTTTTCCTTCTTTCCTTCGGAACGCAGTGGTACATTGCAAGGCAGGAAGCCGGCAAGCCGAACATCATCGTGTCGAAACGGCCCGCAAAAAAACGGGTTCCGTGGGTAAACAGACCCACATGGGTGGGGTCCGCAAGCTGTGCGAAGAAAATCTTCTGCGCGCCCGCAATGGTTTGCCCCGCGACCACTTCCGTGCCGCCCAGTTGCGTATACCAAAACATCGGGTAAATCATATGATGCAAACCGACCGCGCCGCAAAGCCGCATTAAAAAGCCGTAAAGGAATGTACCGAAAACGCCCATAGAGGCGATACCCTGCCCCGCATTTGTAAGCAGGTTCTGAATCGGCGGCCAGATCGCGTAAAACAGCATTCCGATAAAAATCGCCGCGAAGGAGGTAATGATCGGCACAAACCTGGAACCGCCGAAAAATCCCAGAACAGCCGGCAGTTCAATGTTGTGGTATTTATTGTGCAGCGTAACGGCAACCGCCCCTACGACCAGCGCGCCGATTACGCCCGTGTCGATCGCGTTGCCCTTCGGGTTCAAAATCGTCAGCATAACCGATATGGTCGCCGTCATAACCAGATAGCCCACAAGGCCGGCCAAAGCCGCCGTGCCCTTGTCGCTTTTCGCAAGGCCGATGCATAGGCCAATACACAAAAGCAGCGCCAGATTGCCGAATATGGCGCTTCCCGCGCTGTTCATAATTTGAAAGATTGCCTGCGCAACGGGATTGTTCAAAAACGGATACGCCGCGATGGTTGCAGGGTTGCTGAAAGCGCTTCCTATACCAAGGAGCAGGCCCGCCGCCGGTAAAATAGCAATGGGCAGCATAAAAGATTTTCCTATTTTCTGCAATTGTTTAAACATGAATACGCCTCCCTTATCGATTTAATACTTCGGTAAACTTCGCTGTAATATTTTGCGGACGGGTAATCGCTCCGCCGACTACCGCGGAATAAGCCCCGGCTTCAAACACAGCCTTTAAATCCTGGGGTGTATTGATTTTCCCCTCCGCGATCAGCGGGACATGCAAAACAGAGCTTAATTTCCTGATAAGCTCCAGATTCGGTCCCGGCAGATTTTCCGAATAGGGCGTATAGCCGCACAATGTGGTGGATACACAGTCGAAGCCCAATTTTTCCGCATGCAGAACTTCTTCATAGGTAGAGCAGTCTGCCATTGCCAGCCTGCCGTTGTCGTGAATGAGCTTCAGAAGGTCCTCTATTTTCTCCCCGTTCGGCCTGTCACGCAGCGTAGCGTCCAGCGCAATCATTTCGCTGCCGGTTGCGAGGAGTTCTTCCACTTCTTTTCTTGTCGGCGTAATATAAATTTCAGAATCCTTGTAATTTCTCTTCACAATGCCGATAACCGGAAGCCCGGTTACTTTGATAATTTCGTCAATGTCCTCTTTGCTTTGCGCCCGTATTCCTGCGGCGCCTCCCTGCTTTGCCGCGAGCGCCATCCTGCCCATAATAAACGAGCTGTGAAGCGGTTCGTCCTCAAGCGCCTGGCAGGATACGATCAGTTTTCCTTTTACTTTCTCAAGCATATTAGCCCTCCTTTATTTTAATCAAGCTCCCCTTTTAATCACCGATAACCGCTCACTTCTTTCTGTATTAATTGGAATAAAAAAGGCATAAACCCATACATTTCTGTAAAGTTTATGCCTGATTCAACAGTAACATAAAAGGAAATTCAGTTTTCATTGCCCCGTAGTTCTGCATATGCGGTCTATGTGAATGGCCAGATAGCCCAGTTCCCCGTCCGGCAGGGTAAAGCCGGCTTCCTTTTTTACAAGCTCCCCCACCTGTTTTGCCAAAGCATAGGACTTTTTCAGGCTCTTTTTAATCGTGGGAAGAAGCGGGTTGTCAACCGGAATCTTTTTTTCGACACGATCCAGACTGGAACGGAAATGGCTGATCAGCCGGATATAGGTAAGATTTTTTTCAAACTGTAACCCCAGGCTTTCTTCAAGCGAAGTAACCATCATTTTCACAATCCTGGTTTTATTAAAGGAATCGGATGCTTTTATATTCAGCTTTGCCGCGTCAAGGTGCAAGGCAATAAAGGCAACCTCGTCGTCGTTGATTTCGATCCCCATCTGTTCCTTGATCAGATCCTTTGCCGCAAGCCCGACCCGAAACTCTTCCGGATACAGATTCTTAATTTCATAGACGAACGGGTTCTGAATCTCAATACCTTTTTTTATCCGTTCGATTGCGAACCCAATATGGTCGGTTAAAACAATCAGCAAATTTTCGTTTAACCGACCCATCCTTTTCTCCGCCAGCAAAGTGATTTCGGAACAAAGCCCGATCAGTTTATCGTCCAAATTCTCAATAAGAGTGAGATAATCGTTCTTCCCTTTTGTATCATAAGCAAGGAAAGATTTTTCAATCTGTTCGGAATCGATCTCAACTTCCATATCGGGTTTCCGTTTAAAGCCCAGCCCCTTCCCGATCAGAACCAACTGGGTATCCTTTGATTTCCTGCGGACAAGAATCACATTGTTATTCATCACACGTAAAATACGATATACTTCCGTCATCCTGCCACCACCCCACCATAAACAAAAAAGCATTAACACGGACAAAGAAAATCCGGTTAATGCCTGACGAATCAGTAACACACCTATTATCATATTGCTTTTCGTTTACATATATAAGTTAGCATATTTCTACATTGATGTCAATAACATTTTAAAATTTCTGTGCGGATTGAACACTTATTAAGCCGGTAATATTTATGAGAAACGAAAATCTTTTGTTGACAAGGAATGCATAATATATATAATTAAACTAAGATATTAATTAATTCAATTTATTATATTAGGTTTGGTGAAACAATGAAAAAGAGAAACAAAGGGATCAACCAAGATACCATCCAAGGATTTAACCGGTCGCTTATTATCAGTTTGCTTCGCAAACAAGGCATGTGCTCCCGGGTCCAGTTGGCGAACACAACGGGTTTAAAGCAGGCCACCGTTACGAATATCATTAACGATTTTATCAAATGGGGCTTTGTAAAAGAGGTCGGTTTCCTAAACGGAAGCAAAGGGCGACGCTCCATCGGGATTGCTATTAATACGGACACCTTCCGCGTAATCGGCGTACGGATTGCCCGCAAATACTATTCCGTCGGCCTGTTTGACTTAACAGGGAAAATGCATCAGCTGCAACGGGTGGAAACCAATTTGGAAGAGCAGCCGAAGGATATTTTTTCAAATATTAAAAATATGATACAGGAATTCCTGAATCAGAACCGATCCTATACTATTCTTTCTATCGGCGTTGCCATTCCCGGCCCGTTCATTCAAAAAGAGGGGCGCATCGGACTGATGACGGAAGCCGAGGGCTGGAAGCATATTTTAATTAAAAAAGAGCTGGAAGAGCTTTATCATATACCAGTTATATTGGAACACGACGCGAACGCGGGCGTTTACACACAGCAATGGCATTCAAAGGAAGCGTCTGAATGTGAAGTGCTGATCTATGTCGCGGTAGGGCAGGGAATCGGCGCCGGCATTATGATCGATGGCGAGGTAATGAAGGGTTCGCTGGGAACCGCGGGAGAAATCGGTCATACCTGTATTAATTTCAACGGTTTAAAATGCTCCTGCGGTAACACCGGGTGCCTTGAAAAATACTGCTCCTCTATTGCGTTTACAAACGCCGTTAATGAGGCAACAAAGAAAAAATATACTTTTGAACAGATAAAGGAATTGACGAAACAGGGCGACCCCCTCTGCCTGCAGAAGTTTACGGAGGCGTGCGAGTACCTGGGGATCGGCATTGTAAACATCGTCAATAACTTTAACCCAGATATGATTATTTTGGGCGATGAAATGGCACATATCAACCCCAGCCTGATGTACAATACCGTCTGCGAAACCGTGAAAAGCCGGGTAATCCCCGAAGTATGGGAAAATCTTAAAATTGGATTCAGCAACATTAAGAACGATTCCATTCTGCATGGCGCCGCGATTGTTGCGATTAATGAGGTGTTTGAAAACCCCGCCCGTTTTATCGAAGAAAATATTCATCCTTAACGGATTTGCAAAAAACAGATCAATTCTTTAAAGGACCTCTGCACAGCACAGAGGTCCTTATTTTGCTTAAAATCGTATTATTCATCCATTATCAATAAAAATTTTAAGGATTTTCACTTTTCTATTGACATTTAAACACCGGGTGTTATAATAAAACCATAAAATTGATTAATTCATTTAATTGATTTAATCGAAAATGCAGGAGGAGAATTACATGAAAAAACTTTTAGCAGCTATTTTAACAGTCATCATGGCTGGAAGTATGGTAACCGGCTGCGCAAGCAGTTCAACCGCCTCGTCATCCGGGGGCGCTTCCGCACAGCCCACGGCCACATCCCACGCTTCCGGTAAGAAAACGTTCAAGATCGGATTTGCTCAGAAGACGTTGGAAAATGAGTTCCAGACAGCGCTTGCGAATGGCCTTGTAGAAGCAGGCAAAGCAAAGGGATTTGAAGTAACCGTACTCGACGCAAAAAACAAGATTGAAAACGAACAGAAAAACATGGAAACGTTCATCTCCCAGCACTATGACTTGATTTTCATCAATGTTGTTGATACCCAAGCTGCAACCTTAAGCATTGAGGAAGCAACCAACGCGGGCATACCGGTCATTGGAATCGACAGCCATGTTGATAAATCCGCCCCGGTTGTCACGAGCATTTCTGCCCCAGATCGCGCAAACGGAAGAGTTGTCGGTCTGTACGGCGCAAAGCAATACGACAAAGCGACCAAAATTTCTGCAGCCCTATTAAGCGGCAACAAAGGCAACCCCGGCGGGCAGGACAGAAGAGTCGGCCTGTTCTGCGGTTTCCTGGAAGGCCGTATCGGCTGCACAGAGGAAGAAGCATGGAAGCTTGCCGAAGCATTTGAACAGCAATTAACCGACAAGGGCAAAGCTTTCAACGAGAAGGCAAATTTTGAAGTTGTCGCACAGGGCTGGGGCAACTGGACAACCGACGAAGGCCTTCCGGCTATGGAAGATATCCTTGTTGCAAACCCGAACATCAACTGCACGATCGGTGAGAATGACAGCATGCTGATCGGTGCGAAAAAGGCCATTGAAAACGCGGGCAAGCTGAACCAAATTAAGATTTTCGCGGCTGCAGACGGTATGAAGGGTGCACTTGAACTGATTAAGCAGGACAGCGCCTACAAGGCCACCGGCCTGAACAGCCCGACCCTGGTTGCGAAAAAGGGAATTGAAGTCGCAGCGAAACTCTTAGTGGAAGGCGCGGATAAGAAATCCTTTGGCGCTACCGTAAACACCGATCCTGTTTGCATTAACAAAGACAATGTCGGCACCTTCTATGATCCGAATGCTATTTTCTAATCGAATGAATTTTATTGAGTCCACATGTTCTGTCCTGCCCAATTTGGGCAGGACAGTTTGAAAGAGAGGCATAGGAATGGGCAGCGAATATCTGGTCGAGATGGAGAATATTTCAAAGCGTTTCAGCGGAGTAAAGGCTTTGGATAATATGAATTTCAAATTGGGGAAAGGAGAAATTCATGCCCTGATTGGTGAAAACGGCGCGGGAAAATCCACGCTGATGAACATTCTGGCGGGCGCTTTCCCAAGCGATGAAGGCACGATTAAAATTGACGGCAAGATTCGGAAAATCTCCTCTCCGAAAGTCAGCAGGGAACTGGGAATCTCCGTTATCCATCAGGAACTCATGCTGGCTCCGCATCTGACCGTTGCGGAAAACATCTTTATAGACAGGCTCTCTTCCAAGGGAGGAGTTATCAACTGGAAAAAGCTAAAGCAGGACGCAAAGGATATCCTGACCAAGTTGGGCTTCGGTGACATCGACCCGAACGCACGCATTATGGATTTATCCGTAGCGTACCAACAGGTGGTTGAGATCTGCAAATCCTTATCAAGAAATGTAAAAATTTTGGTTCTGGATGAACCGACGGCTGTCCTGACCTTTAATGAAATCCAAAAGCTTTTTGTATTATTAAGGAATATACGGGATCAGGGCATGGGGGTTATTTACATCTCCCACAGGCTGGAGGAAATTTTTGAGCTGTGCGATAAAATCACGGTTATGAAAGACGGCTGTTACATAGGCGATTACGACACAAAAAACATCAGCAAAGACGAGCTGATTGAAAAAATGGTCGGACGGGAATTAACCACGCTTTTCCCCAAGCGCAACGCGGAAATCGGCGATATTGTGCTTGAGGTAAAAAATCTGAACGCCGGCAGAATGGTAAAAAACATCTCTTTTAATATAAGGAAAGGTGAAGTGGTAGGCTTCAGCGGACTTGTCGGCGCCGGAAGAACGGAAACCATGCGCGCAATTTTCGGTGCGGATAAAATAGACAGCGGAACCATTACTTACTTTGGAAAAGAAGTGGTATTCAAGAGTCCCTATGAGGCGGTAAAAAACGGAATCGGCTTTTTGCCGGAAGACCGCAAGCAACAGGGGATCCTGCTTGATATGCCAATTAGAAATAACGTAACCCTGACAGCATTGAAAAAAGTAACAAAGGCCTCTGTTATCCGTCAAAAAGCGGATAAAGGCCTTGCGGAAAGCATTTTGAAGGAAGTCAGCGCAAAGTACCATGCCCTGAGCGACAAGGTTTCCAGCCTGAGCGGCGGGAACCAGCAAAAGGTGGCTTTGTCCAAATGGCTTGCCGCAGATTGCAAGCTCATGATTCTTGACGAGCCCACCAGGGGCGTGGACGTGGGCGCAAAGTCGGAAATCTATAAAATCATCAACGATCTGGCCGAATCCGGTATCGCGGTTATTATGATTTCTTCCGAAATGGAGGAAATTCTCAACATGAGCGACCGGGTCTATGTCATGCGTCGGGGCAGCATCACCGGGGAGCTTCCGAAAGAAGATCTCCAGGACGTCAATATCATGAAATTATGTGTGGGGGAATAAGAAATGAAAACCGATGCAAAAAAATACAGCAATTCCATTACGGAATTTATCAAGAAATATAATACCTATTTAATGCTTGCGGTCTGCCTGATTATCTGCATGGTGATATCGCCTGATTTCCTCACTCTCACGAACCTTTTCAATATCAGCAGACAATACGCGGCGCTTACCGTGGTGAGCATGGGCATGCTGCTTGTGATTGCAACCGGAGGAATTGATTTGTCGGTCGGTTCCTATCTCGCCTGCGGAAGCGTTCTGGTGGCGATTTTCATTAACTCCGGCCTTGGGTTGATCCCGGCGATTTTACTGGATGTCGCGCTGGGGCTGGTCTGCGGAACGCTTTCCGGCGTTTTGGTTGCTAAATTCAAAATGCCGGCTTTCATCGTAACCATGGCGATGATGACGATTATCCGGGGTGCTGCGTTTATTCTTTCAAACGGCTCCCCCATCCGCACCCCCTCCAACACCATCAGCCAGCTTGGGCAGAATACCGTCGCCCATATTATCCCGCTGCTTCTTGTATTGGCGCTGGTTGTCGTAGCCATTTTTGCTTTCGTTATTAACCGCACCTCCTTCGGGCGGATTGTTTTGGCAACCGGCAGCAATGAAAACTGTGTGCGCCTTTCCGGTATACGTGTGAATTACTACTTAATCGCTGTTTACGCGATTTCCGGCCTGTGTGCTACGCTCGGCGGCGTAATGGCCGCTTCCAGAACCGGTATCGGCACCCCGCTTTATGGCGAAGGCCTTGAGCTAGACGCCATCGCCGCCTGTGTCATCGGTGGCGCCAGCCTTTCCGGCGGTACGGGCTCTGCGGTGAAAACCGTAGTCGGTGTTCTGGTTCTTGCCTTAATCGGAAATATTATGAACCTCCTCTCCGTCCCGTCTTATCCGCAGGATGTTATTAAAGGCCTGATTATCATTGCATCCGTGCTTCTTCAGATCTTTACATCTTCAAAAAAGGAAACAGCTTAAAACAACCCATCATTAAAGGAGAAAACCATGAAGACAATTCTAGGAATCGATCTGGGGACCTCCAGTATAAAGGCCATGCTGCTGGATATCGATAACGGAGTACTCGACGTGGCTGCGCAAAGCTATACGGTAAGCATACCCCATGCAAATTACGCCGAACAGGCCCCCGAAATGTGGTGGGACGCTGCGGTAACCATATTTAAAAAGCTGAAAGAACAGCACGGTGAAGCGTTTGATTCCATTGCTGCGGTCGGCTTTTCCGGACAAATGCACGGGCTGGTGATAACCGACGAACACGGGATCCCGCTTCGGCCGGCTATCATTTGGTTGGATCAGCGCTCGGAAAAGCAGCTAGAGGAAATGAACCAAAAACTAAGGCTGGAGGAAATGGCACAGATTTTCCATAACCGCGCATTTACCGGTTTTGCTTTTCCCTCTTTGCTCTGGGTGAAAGAGAATGAGCCCGACATTTTCCGGAAAACCTATAAACTACTGCATCCCAAGGATTATATCCGGCTGAAAATGACCGGGAATTTCGGAACGGATACGTCGGACGCGTCCGCCTCACTTGCCTTTGACGTTGGCAAAAGGGACTGGGCATGGGATATCCTCAAGCGCTTCGAACTTCCGGAATCTATTTTCCCAGCGTGCCATGAGGCGACGGAAATTGCCGGATATATTACGGAAGAATGCGCGAAGGAAACCGGGCTTCGGGCGGGTATCCCCGTTATTTACGGTTCCGGCGACCAGCCGGCGCAGAGCATTGGAAATGGCGCGGTCCGGGAGGGCCTGATCATTTCCAACATTGGAACTGGCGGGCAGATTTCCACCTACTCGAAAAAGGACGTATATGATTCCGGGCTGCGCACACACACCTTCTGCCATTCCATTGACAAGGCCTATACGGTTTACGGAGCAGCTCTGTGCAGCGGTATGTCCCTAAACTGGCTGAAAAACAAAGTGCTGCACATAAAGGATTACAAGCTGATGAGCAATATGGCAGGAGAAATTGATTCCGGCAGCGACGGGCTAATTTATCTCCCCTATCTATCCGGTGAACGAACACCGCATATGAATCCGAAAGCCCGGGGAATGTTTTTCGGCCTGCAACTCCGCCACGATAACCGGCACATAATCCGCTCTGTTATGGAGGGAGTCACTTTCAGCCTAAAAGACTCTCTGCAAATCTTTGACGAAATCGGAATCAAGGGCAACCGTATCATTGCTTCGGGAGGCGGAGCCTCCAGCGATGTGTGGCTCCAGATACAGGCGGATATTTTTGAAAAGGAAGTCCATGTAAGCTGCGTAAAGGAGCAGGCTTGTCTTGGCGCATGCATTATGGCCGGGGCAGGAACCGGCATCTTCGGCAGCATACAGGAAGCCTGCAACCGGTATATTACATTCGATAGCAAGGTCTATTATCCCAATATGAGCAAAATGGTTAAATACCGAACTTCCTACGAAATATATCAGGAATTATACAGCAGAACAAAGGATTTATTTGAAGCGGAAGTCGGAAAATAAATAATGGAGGTATCAATATGGAAGGGAAAATGAAAGTTGCAGTCATGAACGGGGTCGGAAAAATGGGCTTCGTCGAAAGAGACATCCCTGTTCCGAAGGACAACGAAGTACTGATAAAGCTGGAATATGTCGGCGTATGCGGCTCGGACCTTCATTTTTATGAAATGGGCTGTATCGGTGACATCAAGGTAAATCCCCCGTTTGTGCTGGGGCATGAGCCGGGAGGCGTTGTTGTAGAAGTCGGCAAGGATGTTACCCATTTGAAGGTCGGGGACCGTGTGGCGCTGGAACCCGGAAAAACCTGCGGCCACTGTGAATTTTGCAAATCCGGCCGGTACAATCTCTGCCCCGATGTGGAATTCTTCGCCACCCCGCCGTTTGACGGCGTATTTCAGGAGTATGTCGCACACGAAGCGGAACTGTGCTTTAAGCTGCCGGAGAACGTAAGCACGATGGAAGGAGCGCTGATCGAGCCGTTGGCCGTTGGATTTCATGCCGCGCGGCAGGGCGGCGCCCACATGGGCCAGACCGCCGTGGTACTCGGTTCCGGATGTATCGGTCTGGTTTCCATGATGGCGCTAAAAGCGCTGGGCGTATCTAGGGTTTACGTTTCGGACGTTATGCAAAAACGTCTGGACAAGGCGATGGAGCTAGGCGCAACGGGCGTGATCAACGCCGCCAAAGAGGATACCGTAAAAAAAGTGCTGGAATTGACCGGCGGCAAGGGCGCCGATGTAATTATTGAGACCGCGGGCACGGAAACCACTTCGCAACAGGCTGTTTTCATGGCGAAAAAAGGTGCGAATGTTGTTCTGGTAGGATACGGAAAAACAGGCTATATCAATATGCCGATGAGCCTTGCTCTTGACAAGGAACTGACCTTTAAGACCGTTTTCCGCTATCGCAACATTTATCCCATGGCAATTGAAGCGGTTGCAAGCGGTAAAATAAATTTGAACGGAATCGTAACCAATATCTTTGATTTTGACGACATTCAGAACGCAATGGATTCAAGCGTGAAGGACAAAGCAAATATTGTAAAATCTGTCATCCGGATCGCGAAATAAAGAAAGCAACAATCTTCTCATAAATCCCTTAAAACAGGCCCCGGAATTCCGAAATTGGAATTTCGGGGCCTGCATTTTATTCTTTCCCACGCTTGAGGCCCGTCCCCTGCGTATTTGCCTTCGGAAGGTTAAACGGCTGTTTTTGCCCTTCCCAACGGTTTGCGGCCAGAATCCGCAAAATCTGCCCTTGGGTGCGTTCAATCTCCGCGCGAAAAGCCTTTGCGGAAAGGCGCAGGGCGCCATGCCCCAAAATAATGAGCTGCTCCGCGCTGTCCGAGGTGGCCACCGTAACGCGGTGCTTATTCCCAATCTCATAGGTAACCTTTTCAATGTACGCGTCCGCCGTTTCCGCTTCCCTTGTAAATACAACATGAATATTGTTGTAACGGACGACTTTCCCCGTATTATGCGGGACTTTATAAGCGTCAAAAACCAAAATCACATTGCACTTTTTAAAACCCTGATAGTTGCTGAGAATGTCCATCAGAAGATTGCGGGCAGTATCCAAACTGTCCCGGGCCACCTGGCTCAATTCCTCCCATGCAAAAATGATGTTATAACCGTCCACTAATAAATACTCATGGCTGGCAGCCCGGGATTGGGCGGCGTGCTCCTCCGATGGTTGCTCCATTTCCTGCCGCGGCTGCCGGTAAAAATGCCTCTCCTTCACCGGTCCGTACGTCTTTTCAAAGATGGCCTTCAGTTCCTTGTCCTGCTCCAGGGAACCGGTATAGGCCGGCGCGCGCCGCGTGGCGGACGGGGGTTTTTCCGGCTCCTCTTCCGCCGCTTCCGGCTTCAGGAAGCTTTCCACATGCATATGCTTGCGCACTTCATTCCATTTGACCACAACTCCGGCGCCATGGGAACAGAAAACGGAATCCGCCGGGTTTTCCGTGTCCCGCTCGCTGTCGTAGCCGATTGCCGCAATGACTTCTTCCGGATTATGGCAGGGCTCGTATCCTTTCAGCGTGAAGGAGAGCCTTCCCCGCCCCTTCGTATAGGAGGTAAGTTCCAAAGCGTAGCTCCGCATCTCCGCCACCGGGACGGAACCGGTCAGGACCACCTCGTTCCCGATGGTCTCCGGCTGGGCAACATTTCCCGACATCCGCAGCAGGTCCGACATCGCCCGTCCCACATAATCAGCGGGAATTTCCAGCCGGAAGTCGTACCATGGCTCCAGCAGGATGCACTCGGCTGACATCAGCCCTTGCCGCACCGCGCGATAGGTCGCCTGCCGGAAATCGCCGCCCTCGGTGTGTTTTTCGTGCGCTTTCCCCGCCACAAGCGTAATCTTCATATCCGTAATCGGGGAACCGGTCAGCACGCCAAGGTGCGTCCGTTCCTGCAAATGGGTTAGGACAAGGCGCTGCCAGTTCCGGTCGAGCATGTCCTCGCTGCAAACGGTATCAAACTGAAGCCCGCTTCCCCGTTCGCCCGGTTCCATCAGAAGGTGAACCTCCGCATAGTGGCGGAGCGGCTCAAAATGCCCCACCCCCTCCACCGGCGCCGCAATCGTTTCGCGGTAGACAATGTTTCCGGGGCCGAATTCCACCTCCAGGCCGAAGCGCTCTGAAATCAGCCGCTTCAAAATTTCAAGCTGCACCTCTCCCATAATCTGAAGATGGATTTCCCGCAGGTGCTCGTTCCAAAAAATACGGAGCTGGGGATCTTCTTCCGCAAGCTGGCTCAGCTTCAAAAGCGCGGCGTTCGTGTCGCATCCGTCGGGCAAAAGCACCTGATAGGTCAAAACCGATTCCAGTACCGGTTTTTCCGAAGCATATTCAATTCCCAGCCCCTCACCCGAATACGTCCTGCTCAACCCGGTCACCGCGCAAACCGTACCGGAGGGAGCTTCGTCTGCGGTCACGTACTTCGCACCGGAATAAATGCGGATCTGGTCGACCTTCTCCTCCCAGACTTCCTCCTCCGGAAGGCCCTCCCGCCGGTTGGTCAGCAGCATTTTTACCTTCAGGCTTCCGCCGGTAATTTTCATATAGGTAAGCCGGTTCCCCTGCGGGTCGCGGGCAATTTTGAAAACCTTTGCGCCAAACACAGGCGGATAATCCGGACAGTGGGTGTAGCGTTCAAGCCCCTGCAGAAAAGCATCCACCCCGTCGAGCTTCAGCGCGGAACCAAAATAGCAGGGAAACAGCCTGCGCCGCGCGATCAGGGAGGCAACCTCGTCATCCGTCACCTTGCCCCGCTCCAAATAGCCGGTCAGCACATCCTCGTCACACATGGCCACGTTTTCCCAAAAGGAATCCCCCGTCGCGCCGAAGTCCACACAGCCGTCATGGAATCTCTGTTTTAGATTTTCCAGCAAAGCGGCCCGGTCAGCGCCGGCTAAATCCATTTTATTGATAAACAGGAAAACCGGGATACCGTGCCGTCCCAGCAGTTTCCACAGCGTCAGAGTATGCCCCTGTATGCCCTCCGTTCCGCTGATGACCAGAATGGCGTAGTCCAGCACCTGCAGAGTCCGCTCCATTTCGCTGGAAAAGTCTACATGGCCCGGCGTGTCCAGCAGCGTGACTTCCATCTCCCCCAGCGTGAGCAGTGCCTGCTTGGAAAAAATCGTAATGCCCCGCTCGCGCTCCAGGGCATTGGTGTCCAGGAACGAATCCTGATGATCGACCCGCCCCAGCTTTTTCAGGCGCCCGCTCCGATAGAGCAGCCCTTCCGACAGGGTGGTTTTTCCCGCGTCCACGTGGGCTAATATCCCAACAACCAGCTTTTTCATACTTTTTCCACCAAATAACAAATTCATTTGCCGGTTTTACCCGGCAGATTTAATATACCATGATCCGGCGGAGGACGCAATCGCGCGCATCCACTTCATCCGTACCGAAAGCACAAAAACTTGCGCATAAACAGCCCGTTCCTCCGATTCAAGCTAACCCAAAAAACCGGGCGGTATTCGCCACGCAAAAACATACGACCAATCCGGTAACCGTAGGAAGCGCGAAGGCCAGCAAGGTCCATTTCATGCTCTGCGTTTCCTTTTTTATCGTCAGGCATGTTGTGCCGCAGGGCCAGTGCATCAAAGAAAACAGCATTACACAGACAGCCGTAAGCCAGGTCCACCCGTGGTCGATAAGCAGGGTGTGCAATTGCGCCAAGCTTTCATAATCCGTTAAAGCGCCGGTCGCCATATAGCTCATAATAATAATGGGAACCACAATTTCATTGGCGGGAAAACCCAGGATAAAAGCCATGAGGATATAGCCATCCAGCCCGATCAACCGCGCAAACGGATCAAGGAAATCCGCGCATAGCGCAAGAATGCTGGAATCACCCGCTTTCAGATTCGCCATCAGCCAGATAACCAGCCCGGCCGGCGCCGCAACCGCCGCCGCCCGGCGAAGGACAAAGAGCGTACGGTCAAAGATGGAGCGCACGATTACCTTTCCGATCTGCGGTTTGCGGTACGGCGGAAGCTCCAAATGGAAGGAGGACGGCAGCCCTTTCAGAATCGTCTTCGACAACAGTTTTGAAATGAGCAAAGTCATGACTACGCCCAAAACAATGACCATGGTCAACATCAGCGTTGAAACCAACGATTGAAAAGTACCTGCGGCCCCGCCCGCAAAAAACATGGTGATTACTGCGATGAGCGTTGGGAACCGCCCGTTACACGGAACAAAATTATTGGTAAGGATTGCGATTAGGCGCTCGCGGGGAGAATCAATAATCCGGCAGCCAATCACGCCGCAGGCGTTACACCCAAATCCCATACACATACTTAGTGACTGTTTGCCATGCGCGCACGCTTTCCGGAAAAAATTATCCAGATTGAAAGCAACGCGCGGTAAGTATCCCAAATCCTCCAGCAAGGTAAAAAGCGGAAAGAAAATAGCCATTGGCGGCAGCATAACGGAAACCACCCATGCCAGCGTCCGGTAGCAGCCGTCTATAAGCAGTCCCTTTACCCAAAGCGGTGCATTGGCCGCTGTGAAAATCTGGGACAACCGGTCTTCCACCCAAAACAGGCCATTTGCGATCAGCTCCGACGGATAATTCGCCCCTGTGATCGTCAGCCAGAATATGCCGCAAAGCAAAAGCAGCATAATCGGGATGCCCGTTAATTTTGAAGTAAGTATTTTATCAATTTTCCGGTCGCGGGCGGCATATTCCTGCCGTTCATAAACAACTGCGCTCCGGCCGATTTCTTCGCAGGTCTGTACGATTTTCGTAACGATTTTGTCCCGGAACATCTCGCGCGGGATCCCGCTTTCATCGAGCGATTCCCATGCCTTTTCCAGGCATTCCGTTATTTCCCGATTGGCGAGGATATCGTATTGAAGATGTTTTTTCAATGCGTTTAGAATGCCGGAATCCCCATCCAAAAGCTTTAAAGCCACCCAACGGCTGTTTAATTTCCCCTGCAAAGCCTTTTGCACGGCAGGTTCCAGAATGGAAACGGCCTTCTCAATTTCCTCGCCATAGGTGATAACAAGCGGATGCGGTTCGCTTTTTTGCGAAGTCAGGGCGGAAACCGCCTCCATTAAGCTGTTCAGCCCTTTCCCGCTCCGCGCGCTTGTGCCGACGACCGGTATCCCCAATTTCTCGGACACCACATCCAACCGGATTCTTATTTTCTTCCTTTTCGCCTCATCCAGCAAATTTACACAAAGTACGACATTTTTTGAAATCTCCATTGTTTGAAGCACCAGATTCAAATTGCGCTCCAGACAGGTTGCGTCCGCCACAACAACCGTTGCGTCCGGTTCCCCGAAGCAGATAAAATCGCGGGCGATCTCCTCTTCCTCCGAATTCGCCATTAAGGAATACGTCCCCGGTATGTCGACTAAAATATAATTTTTTCCGCCGTAATAATATTTTCCCTGCGCATTTGCAACTGTCTTGCCGGGCCAGTTCCCCGTGTGCTGGTTCAGGCCCGTCAACTGGTTAAATACCGTACTTTTCCCTACATTTGGGTTTCCTGCCAAAGCAATGACTCTATCTTCCTCGCTGTCTTTTTCAATTTGCAGAATTCCGTCGCAGCACTTCAGGACCCCCGTACCGGTCGAATCACCCGATAACCCCATGATCGCCACCTCAACTGTAAAATAAAATATAGAAGGAGGGCTTTTCAGCGTTTTCTTACTGAAACAGCCCTCTTTTATTTATGCGCTCACCATAATTTTTGACGAGACATCCGACCTTAACGCGATAACGGCGCCCCGTATCAGATAGGCGACCGGATTCCCGGACGGGCTGGTATATAGCGGTTCTATTTCTGTCCCGCTGATGACGCCAAGGTCGAGCATACGGCGCCTGAGCGCGCCGTTCGACCGTATCGATGTAACGCTCGCCCTTGTTCCAATGGGTAAGCGGTCTAATGATATTTCCTTGTTTTCCAAAAGAACGGCCTCCCTATTTGCCTTTATAAATCTTTCTTTAAGCTAAGATATGTTGTTTCTGCTAACATTGTTCCTTCTTTATAAGCGATTTTCGTCTCTTCCTTATTCGTAACACCTTTCGTCTTCCACTCTCGGCGGCGTTCACTACCGCCCCATTGAAAAACGGATGGAAAGTGGTGGTATTCGTTTTGAGGTGTGGATATGCCGCGAAAAGGATTGGCCAAAAAAGGGATCATAAAGGCTGCAATCGAACTGATTGAAAAAAAGGATGCTTAAACAAGCTGTTTTTTGACGCCATTAATCGGGTGATGGTGGCAACCGGCCACATGATGAGGGGTGGAACAATTGTTGACGCAACAATTATCAACGCTCCCAGTTCGACGAAGAATACAGAAAACGCTCGCGATCCGGAGATGCACCAAACGAAGAAAGGCAATGAATGGCAGTTCGGCATGAAATGTCACGCCGGGTTTGGATGCGGGCAGCGGGCTGGTTCACACCATTGAGGTAACGGCTGCAAATGTGCATGATGTGGTCGTTGCGCCGAAACTCATCCGGGATGATGATTTCGTTGTTTACGGCAATTCCGGATATCTCGGCATACAGAATCGACCGGAGATTCAGGAAAATGCGCATTTAGCCGCCATCGACTATCGTATCAACCACAGACCGCACAGTTTTCCACAGGTTTCTGACCATGCGCTGGACTGGGAGCGTATGATCGAACATCGCAAATCTTCTGTACGTTGCAAAGTGGAACATGATTTCCGCATTATCAAATGTCAGTTTGGGTATCAAAAGCCCCGGTACCGCAGATTGAAAAAGAATGAAAACCGGCTGTATGCCATGTTTGCCTGCGCCAATCTGTATGCTCTCGCACTAGCCGGGCGAAGTCTACGTGAAACCTGACAAGGGCATAGTGCGCCTTTTTGACGGGCGCACAAGAGAAAATGAAGTTGAAACGGCGGAAAAACACCATTTTTGGGGGAAATTCAGCAAACTTGGCTCAGACCTGAGTGAAATTGAAGATATTGGCCA
>NZ_JAJUFJ010000004.1:0-145871 GCF_029266045.1 Caproiciproducens galactitolivorans
GGCATAGTGCGCCTTTTTGACGGGCGCACAAGAGAAAATGAAGTTGAAACGGCGGAAAAACACCATTTTTGGGGGAAATTCAGCAAACTTGGCTCAGACCTGAGTGAAATTGAAGATATTGGCCATTTATTCAGAGGTTCCCTAAAAATCTGAACAGATTGTACCTGCTTGCAGCAAGCGCAAACCTCCTGATGTGTGCACGAAGCGGTGGTTGGCAAAAACAGCCAGCATAATTCGTGGCACAGGTGCGCCTAAAAGCAGAAGTTTTCAACAATTTGCTTGATTAAAGGCTATAAAAGCTTAAGTTTTCAACACAGATAAATGATGTAAAAGTTGTATTGGTGGATATTATATTCAATTAATCAGTATTTCCTTAGGTGCAATAAAATCATCCGGATATAGCAAAACGCCCTCTGACAGGCAGACAGAAGGCGTTAAACGATTCGGTTTTGTTTAACTTAAACCGGCCGCACCGCTGGGATAGGTGTAGCTGTATTTGTTATACCGTACGGCGTCATAATCGCCGTAATTGTAGACATTAACTTCCCCAAGCCTCCGGTAGAAAAGGCCGGTATAGAATTTGCCGCCCGCCTGACTCCAGCGGAGCATTTCCGTTCCCATAGCGTAGGCGTTGGTATAGTTCAGGTCATGCGTAAGGGAATCGGCATTCGAAAGGCACACATAGCCTGAGTTTACCCAGCCTTCGCTGCCGTTGGAAGCCCGTACTTTGTACCAGCCGTCTTTCGGATTCGAAAAGTTGGTATCGGTAACATCTATCGAGGCTCCGTTGGATATACTGCATACCTCGGAACCGTTAATGCTTGGTTCGCTGCGAACGACCGTATCTTTTGTCACAGTTGCCGCCAAAGAGCCGGAAATCGTCGGCGGTACGACCGCATTCCTCATAATCGTCCGGAAATCGACCTGAGAACTGGTGTTGAAATAGCCCGCGCCTACATTATAGGCAAAGCTGATCAGACAGTCGGCCTGATTCTGATTCATCAGAAAATGGTTGTTCTTAATCATTTTATTTAGTTCCGTAGTATATGAGGAATTATTGATTTTATTGACTAGGAGCGACCAGGCTTCCGTTTCGGTCAAATTGTTGTAAAAGACTGCGTTCGCTCCGAAGGTACAGCCGTAGCCAATGGTTGGCACCTGATTGGCGGTAAGCTGATCGGCGTAAACGGTGGGGCTGTAGCCCTCCCATTTGGCAATCAGGGCGATCATCTGGTCGCTGACGCGGCGCTCTTCGCTCGTGGTAGTCGAAAAATCCTGCTGAGAGGATACATATGCGTTCGACGTAAAACCGGTTGTACTCATATTCCCATTCTGGGAGGAGTACGCGGTGAATGTATAGGTTCCCGGCGAATAGAAAGTCGTCGTAGCGGTCCACTTTTTTGTCGTTACATTCTGGCAGGATTCATTCGTACAGGAATCCGCATTGACGGTTTGCTTTGTTCCATCCGGACTCTGGATGACAAACTGAACCGCATCCCGGCTGGTATCGGTAACAGCAGTCAGCGTAACCGCCGCCCCTGTGCTGGCAATATTCGGCGAAGCAAAGGCGGTTCTCACCGGCTCCGCACTTGTAACGGTAATATTGCAGGTTGCTTTGTAAGAGCCCGAACTCGCCGTAATAACGGCTGTCCCGGTGGAAACGGCAGATACATACCCGTTTGAAACGGTCGCCACATTATTATTGCTGCTTGTCCAGTTAATATAGGTTCCACTTGGTGAAACATTGGCTTTTATGTACAGTGTCTTTCCCGCCGGAATTTTTGAGGAAGTAGTTGACAGGGAAAGCGATGAGGCATTGGAGGGATCATCCGAATAATGAATCTGAATATATTCCGAGCTGACGTAACCGGTCAACCCGCTGGAAGTCTGTACCTTGGTCCAGGAAGAATTCGAAGTATCGAGAACCTTCAAGCTAGTTCCACGCGGTAGGTTGGCAAGGATCTTTGCGCTCGTACTCGGATCCTGGCGCAAGCGGAGCATGTCCGCAGTAACGCTGGCACCCGTGATGGTATGGGAATCCGAACCGTTGTCTGAGCCGGTATCAACGTCCGGGGGCGTATCGGTGCCAGTATCCGCACCCGTACCTGTACCCGGATCCGGATTTGGATTTGTATTGGAGCCAGTATCTGTTATCTGCAGAAATTCCTTACTGCAATATCCTGTTTTTCCATCGCTGGTTTTAATTTTGACCCACTGCGCATTCGAATTATCCAGAACGGTAACGGACGTGCCGTTGAGCAGCGTCATAACAATCCCGAAACTCGTTCCCGCGCCGCTTCTTACATTTAGATTTGAAGTTGTTTTCGCCGTAACCGAACCGGATGTGCTTGAATTTGAGGAAGAGCCGGAATTGGACGGCGTTCCGGATGAACTTCCGGATGAACTGTTATTTTTAAATGTTAAATATTGCTTGCTGCAATATCCCTGTTTTCCATCCGGAGTCTGTACCTTGGCCCAAGATGGATTGGAATTATCCAAAACCGTAAGCGCCGTTCCTTTGCTGATTGTAACCAGCACCTTAAAATTCGTACCGGCACCCTGACGCAGATTCAGATAGTCCGTCGTAACCGCCGTTATAGAAGCGGAGGAAGAACTCCCTGAGGAAGTATTCCCAGAGGCGACCCCGCCGGAAGAAGCAGCCAATATGCGTATGTATTGTGTGCTGCAATAACCCTGCCTTCCATCGGAAGTCTGGACTTTAACCCATGCAGGATTGGAAGCGTCCATTACTTTTAAGCTTGTACCAATTGGGAGCGTTGCCATGATTTTTGTCGAGGTTCCCGCTCCCGCCCGAAGATTTACACGATCTGTCGTGACCGCTGTGGAAGCCGTTCCCGAAACAGAAGGGGAATTCGTAGCCCCGGAACCGGGGATACTCAGATATTGCTTGCTGCAATACCCTTGTTTTCCGCTTGCGGTTTGTACCTTCGCCCATGTTGCATTGGAATTATCAAGGATTGTGACCGCAACCCCCTTGCTGAGGGTTAAAATCACTTTTTTATCTATACCCGCGCCTTCGCGAAGATTTAAATAATCCGTTGTTTTAGCCGTGACAGCAGCCGTAACCGCAATCGTGGGCACAAGGCTCACCGTAACCGCGGCGGTGCATGCAAAGGAAATCGCTGCCGCAACAATGCGCTTTGTTTTGTGCTTCAATCCTACCACTCCAATTTATTAATAAAAATTGTATATTTGATTCCGTTTTCTTTCTATAAACAATACAAAATTCTGGTTCGATTATAAACCAAAATGTAGTAAGAAGCAAGCGCAAATGCCATTTGTTAACATTTTCCACTAAGATTCGAAGCCTGTTATTCGTACTCAACTTCAAGAATCAGGCATGAAATAATCGGGTATTTATCGATCCAATACGTCTTACCAACCGTACTTACCTGATAACCCAGATTTTTTAAAAATTTTGCCGCTTCATAGCCAAGTTCTTTATTAAAAAAACGAATCATTACCTTCTGCATAACATCCCCCATTCCTAGTACTATAGTATTCCTGTCAATTTGGAAATGCGATTGTCCCTTTTATGTTTTCCCTTCTTAATGCAGTCTTCATACGCTGTTGAATTCTATAATGCCGGCCACCATCTTATTTCCGATGTGCAAAAATAAATCGCACACATTCACTATTTAAAAAGGGATAATCAGAACACCGAAAATAAAATTATACAATTTGGCAAATTCGCCGCCGAAAGAGTCTGTCGCGGGCAGCCATTTTTTCGTTTTTTCGCTTGAATCCAAAATACAATATCGACCGAGCCAGCATAAAATAAACTGGTGATGATTTATGGAAAACCTGACTTCCTTAGAGCCCTGTGAACTGGTGATTCTTGCAACTGTATTGGCTTTTTTACTATCTGACAATCTGGATGCCGGCGAGCTGAACGTTCTTGGCAATTTCATCGTTGCTGTGGGCGGTTTGTTATTATCCTGGGCCGCGCAACTGGATCAGCAGGAGAAGTCTTCCGAAAAAGCAAACGGTTGCGACCTGGACGAATTAAAAAATCAGATACGATGTCTCCAGGAAAAATGCGACCGGCTGGAGCTTTGTTCGCAGCACAGCCGTCAAAAAGGCCCGCACAGAATGGTATAATTTTCTGCACTCTGCTAAACATAAGTTTAAAACTACATCTGAAAAGCCCGCAGGGTGATTTCTCCCCCGCAGGCTTTTTATGTAAATCGACATTTATTCAGTAAAATCAGTTGTTTAAATTTTCACATTATTCCGACTGTTTTGGCGGCAGTACCGGTTGTAATTACAAAATTTTTGTTGTATCATAAAAGCTGGACAAAATTTCCAATATAGATGAAACAAAGAAACCGGCTTAACAATTCTGAAAATAAGAGGACGGATAAGTTATAGTGGAAACGAAAGCAACAGAAAATGATCGAAACAAGTGGATTGTGTTAATGATAACCGTCATATCCACTTTTATGAACACTTTAGACGGCAGTATTGTGAACGTGGCTCTGCCCTCCATGGCAAAAGCGCTGAATGTAGGAACCGGATTAATCACCTGGGTCGTAAGCGCCTATTTAATTGTAATTACCTTCTGTATTTTAATATTCGGCCGTTTGGGCGACTTAAAAGGGCAGGGCAAAATTTTCCGCTTCGGCCTTTTAATTTTTACAATCGGCTCGTTTTTGTGCGGCTTGATGCGCACTTTACCTTTGATCCTGTTGGCACGCGCAATTCAGGCGGTCGGCGCTTCGGCAAGCATGGCAAACAGCCAAGGCATTATTGCCAGAACGTTCCCTCCGGAAGAACGCGGGCGGGCGCTTGGAATCAACGGTACCTTTGTCGCCCTAGGAACAATGGTCGGCCCTGCTTTGGGCGGGCTGATCATTTCCTTTGCAAGCTGGGAGTATCTGTTCTGGGTAAACGTACCGATTGGTTTGCTGGCTTACTTTGCAAACCTGAAATTTTCAGGGCCAGAGGACACCGTATCCGACGAAAAGCTGGATTTATGGGGAAGCTTCCTGTTTATTTTTGCAATTGCCCCGCTGTTTATCGCATTGGAGTATGGACAAACCATAGGCTATACGCACTGGCTGATTCTTCTCTTTTTTGCCGTGGCGGTTGTGTCCTTTGCCGCATTCTATATGGTTGAACAGAAAG
This sequence comes from Caproiciproducens galactitolivorans, assembly GCF_029266045.1. Classification (NCBI taxonomy): domain Bacteria; kingdom Bacillati; phylum Bacillota; class Clostridia; order Eubacteriales; family Acutalibacteraceae; genus Caproiciproducens; species Caproiciproducens galactitolivorans. The sequence goes on from NZ_JAJUFJ010000004.1 coordinate 5,149, forward strand.
CAAAAGCTCCCCTGCTGGACCTTCATATTTTCGAAAACAAATGGTTTACCGTAAGTATCTTTTGCGCTTTTACCTCTTTCGTGGCAATTTCGTGCTCCAATATCATCCTGCCGTTTTACCTGCAAAACGCGCTGAATATGTCTCCAGGCAAAGCCGGGCTTTATATGACGATCTACCCGGTAATCCTCGCGTTGGTCGCGCCCGCCAGCGGATATCTTTCCGACAAAATCGGCTCTGAAGTCTTAACGCTGATCGGCCTTCTGCTTACCAGCACGGGCCTGTACCTGATAGCGACCCTGAATGAGCATCCCGTTTACTGGATACTGGGGTTATATATCGGCATTATGTCTTTTGGGAACGGACTATTCCAGTCCCCGAACAATTCCCTTGTTATGTCCATGCTTCCCCCGGAAAAGCTCGGTATTGGCGGAAGCGTGAACGCGCTGGTGCGCAATGTCGGATTTACCATAGGCATCGCCATGTCCACCGCAATTCTGTACGCCGGAATGAGCTGGAAAATCGGAAAACACGTAACCGGATATGTTCCGGGGCGCAATGATGCGTTTATTTTCGGCATGCGCTTAGCCTATATTGCAGGCGCTACCGTCTGCATGGTCGGCGTTATCATTACGGCAGTCCGCCTGTACAACCGCCGCAAGGAACCAAAAGTGGAATCTGCCGGGGCCAACATGCCATCATCCGAGCAGTCGTGATAACCGCAGAATCCCATTCGCAATGCGCTAAAACAGTACAATATTGTGCTTACACCTGTTTGCGCACTGCTCCATTTTCTCCATATTTTCTCTGCGCCACAATCCCAATGAAAATGCAAAACTCCCTAAACAGCTTCGCTCCAATAAAAAGGAAGGTACATACGCCCAATTTGCCGCCTGCCTTTCGTGTCGAAACTTCCTTGCAGTTCACCTGAAAATCGGGTAAAATGTAAGGAATATCAAACAATTAAAGCAGCGTGAGGAAGAAATATGGAATTATTAAAGGAACGAATCCGCAGGGATGGGAAAGTAAAAGAAGGCAATGTTCTGAAAGTGGACAGCTTCTTGAATCATCAGATTGATATTGCCCTTCTGAATGAAATTGGGAAAGAATTCAAGCGTTTATTCAGCAAGGAAAAAATCACAAAAATCATCACGATAGAAGCAAGCGGAATCGCGATTGCCTGCATTGCAGCGCAGTACTTCGGTGTACCGGTTGTTTTCGCCAAAAAGACAGAAAGCAAAAATATCGACGGGGATATTTACACGTCAAAAATCATGAGCTATACGCATGGAAACGAGTACACCGCCATGCTGGAAAAACGCTTTGTGTCCCCAAATGACCGTATACTGATTCTGGACGACTTTCTGGCGACGGGAAAGGCACAGCGGGGGCTTCTGGATATTGCCCGCCAATCCGGCGCTTCTGTCGCGGGAATCGGCATTGTAATTGAAAAAGGATTCCAGGGCGGCGGGGATAGGCTTCGCGCCGAGGGGTACAACTTACAAAGCCTCGCTATTATTGACCGTATGGAAAACGGTGTGGTAACGTTTCGGGAAGAAAGCCCTCAGGAATAACTTGGAAAGAAAGTAACGCAAAAATCACCTTCAGCTGGATGGGCTGAAGGTGATTTTTGCATGAGGATATAAAACGGAATCTTCCATATGGCAAACGGACTTGAATCGTAAAACTCTGTTTAAATGTTCTTGAGATTTTTCATGCTGATATCCAATACTTTAAAGGAATGGGTTACAGCGCCGGTAGAGATATAATCGACTCCGCACGCGGCGACATCCGCAATATTGTCAAGCGTTATGTTCCCAGATGCCTCTGTCACAGCTCTTTTATTGATCATGTTTACCGCTTCTTTCATTGTTTTCAGATCCGTATTATCAAGCATGATGATATCCGCTCCGGCTTCCAAAGCCTCTTGCACCTGTTCAATCGTTTCGGTTTCCACTTCAATTTTTCTGACAAATGAGGCATTTGCCCTCACGAGATTGATGGCGTTCCTGATTCCACCCGCGGCGCTGATATGATTGTCCTTTAACAATACGCCGTCGGAAAGGTTGAATCGGTGGTTGCACCCTCCCCCGACTTTAACAGCATACTTTTCCAGAATCCTTAAATTCGGCGTAGTTTTTCTGGTATCCAAAAGCTTGGTATGGGTACCCGCCAGCTTTGCGGCAAATTGATTCGTAAGGGTAGCAATGCCGCTCATCCTCTGTAAAAAATTCAGTGCCGTCCTCTCTCCGCTTAATATGGCCCTTGTATTCCCGGTAATTTTTCCAAGAATCTGTCCTTCCGTAACCCGGTCCCCATCGGAAACATTACATTCCACGCAGACGTCCCCCAATAAACGGAACACACGCTTGAAAACTTCCAGTCCTGCAATGATACCGTTTTCCTTTGCGATCAGGTCAACTGAGGATCTGCTGTCCGTGCTTATCGTATTTACCGTGGTAATATCTTCGTTTGGAATATCCTCCAGAAGAGCATTTTTGATTATCGAATCAACAAGAAACCAATTCACTTTTTAATCCCCCAATTACTTCCTTGAATTTCTGAATGGCAATTTCCCGATTCCTTTTCTGTTCTATATCCGGATTTAGAGGGATGTCGGGCGCTTTCGCATCAAGCCTATTCACAAAATCAATCGTACTGTTGATAAGCTTAGCCGCCCTTCTGGAAAACACCAAAGCCTCGAGCAGAGAATTGCTCGCAAGCCTGTTCGCCCCGTGAACCCCGGTACAGCTTACCTCGCCGCAGGCGAAAAGGTTCTTCATGGATGTCTGGGCATACAAATCGACTTCGATTCCGCCCATAAAATAGTGCTGCGCAGGTGTTACCGGTATCACATTGCGCGTAATATCCACTCCTTTTTTCAGGCATTCTCGATAGATTCCCGGAAACCTTTTCACAAGATAGGCGGCCGGTTTAAATGTGATGTCCAGCCCCACATAGGGCATATGCGTTTTCTCTTCCTCTTCAAAGATTTTTTTTGAAACCACATCCCTCGGCAAAAGCTCGTCCACAAACCTTTCCTTATTTTTGTTAATCAGTTTTCCCCCTTCTCCGCGGACAGCCTCGGATATCAGGAACCTTCTTCCGTTCGGCGCTTCCTCATAAAAGGCAGTAGGATGTATTTGAATGTAATTTAGATTTTTTACTTTTATCCCGTTCTTCAACGCTATAGCAATTCCGTCGCCGGTTACGCTGCAATAATTCGTGGAGTTTTTAAATAAACCGCCTATTCCTCCGGAGGCCAATAGGACAAATTTCGAATGGATGAAAAAGACTTCCCCGTTTTTGACAGCGATTCCTCCGCAACAGGTATTTCCCACCCGGAGGATATCAATCAGGCAGGTGCCTTCAAAAACCGTAATATTCCTCCTTCTCTTTACCTCCTTATAAAGGGCTTCCGTGACCTTTTTTCCGGTTTGGTCTTTACAATGTACGATGCGGTTAATGCGGTGGGCGCCTTCTCTTGTATATTGTAAATCCCCATGTTCCCTGTCAAATTCCACACCGTATCGGATGAGCTGGTTAATATTCTCTCTTGATTCTCTTGCCAGAACCTTTACAGCCTCAACATTATTTTCATATTTTCCAGCCTTTAAGGTATCTTCCACAAAGGAATCCAGGTCGTTTTCATCCCTTGCCACGGCAATGCCGCCCTGGGCAAGATAGCTGTTGCATTCTGCCGCTTCTGCTTTTGTAATTAACAACACCTTTAAATCCTGTCTTAGGTTTAAAGCGGCGTACATTCCCGCGGCCCCGGTTCCGACAATCAGTACATCAAAATACACATTCAAAGAATCACCTTCCCAAAATATGCATATTGGCCAAAGCTTTATAGGCTTTCAGCCTTATTTCTTCCTCAACCGTTATCGCATACCGCATATTCTGCAGGCAGTTATATACATCTTCCAGCCTGGTTTTCTTCATGTCCACGCATGTCATAGAACCATACGGAGTATAAAATTTCTTATTGGAGTTTCTTTTCTGAAGCTCATACAGTACGCCCTGTTCCGTTACAATCAGATATTTTTCCGAAGCACTCGCTGCGGCATATTTTATGATTTCTCCGGTGCTGCCTACAAAATCCGCCAGTTCCCAGACAGCCCTGTCACATTCCGGATGCGCCAATACCTGAATGCCAGGATGGGTTGCTTTTGCCTTTTCAATTACTTCAGCTTTTACTTTTTTATGCGTTATACAAAAGCCATCCCACAGTATTATTTTTTTCTCCGGCACCTTTTCCTGTACAAAGTTCCCTAAATTCCGGTCGGGAAGGAACAGGATTTCCTCCTGCTCCATTTTCCGCACAATATCCACAGCATTAGAGGATGTACAGCACACATCCGACTCCGCTTTCACCTCCGCGGTGGAATTAATATAGCAGACGACCCCGGCTTTCGGATGAAGCGCTTTCATTGCCTTTACTTCCGCGGCGCCGGCCATCTCCGCCATGGGGCATCCGGCGTCAATTACGGGCAGAATCACCGTTTTATCGGGCGATAATATTTTCGCACTTTCAGCCATAAACCTGACGCCGCAAAAGACGATCACATCCTCGCTGCACTCTTTTGCAAGCTTGCTTAAAGCATAAGAATCGCCAACTGCATCCGCTATCTCCTGCACTTCCGGGCTTTGATAGTAATGCGCAAGTATAATTGCATTTTTTTCGGTTTTTAATAACCGAATTCTATTTTGAATGCTCTCCGTCATTTCGAATTCTCAGCCTCTACTTTATATGTATATACATGTGTCTTGTCATAATTTATAAAATACTATAGCACTAAAAAGAACGAAACGCAAGGTCAAAATTCGATTTATTTATAAATTTTATGAGGTATCGGATTCCCGACTATGGCCTGCCTATACAAAAGCGCCGCTTACCCTATCTCTTGCCCCATATAGAAAAAACAGGTTCTCTGAGGCCCGAAAAAAGCACAAAAAAATCCATGTGCCGGTACAGACCGGGCGCATGGATTTTTCATTGTGTGATTTGTAAATAACTGCAAAGCAAAACGCTAAGAAGAAAATACGGGAAAAAGAAATCAGAGCCGTCAAATCGACGACCCTGATAATAATGGTGCGAGGGGGGGGACTTGAACCCCCATGAAATTGCTTTCACATGGACCTGAACCATGCGCGTCTGCCAATTCCGCCACTCTCGCATGACGACCTTATTATATTAGCATAACATGTATTCTATGTCAAGACAAAAGTTTCAAAAAATTTGTTGAATTTTGAAGAAAAAGATCGACCCCTCTTTTTCCCCAGGATTCAACAGCGGTTTCGGTTAGCGCAAGCGAAAAGGTTTCGGAGTTTTTCATTCTTTCCACAGTAAGTTTTCCTTGAACATGCCTTATTTTCAAATTCTTAAAAATTTCTTCATCAATTGGATTCATTAACTCTGTAAAATAGAATTCGTGCTATGAGATTTGGAGGTGAGGTAGACTCCTAAAATTACTTACTCTGCGGCGGCTCTTACCGGTTAAGGTAGGAGCCTTTTCATTTGCGGCGTGGGCAAAAAGAAAAACCCGAACAACTTCCGCAAGTGTACGGAACGGAATTATAAAAATTAAGGATAGCCAGTTGTGTTTCATAAGGCTTTAAAGCAGCAAATTGTAAGCAACGTGTATACAACCGTCAGCAACTTGGCGCAATTCGCAGCCATTGTTATTTGTAAAAACGGCTGATTTTCTTATAAAATTAAAATGCATAAAAAACCACCGCTAAACCTACATCTAGCGGTGGTTTTGGAGCTGCTAACGCGATTCGAACGCGTGACCTCATCCTTACCAAGGATGTGCTCTGCCAACTGAGCCATAGCAGCAAATGGCGACTCGGATCGGGATCGAACCGACGACCTCTAGCGTGACAGGCTAGCGTTCTAACCAGCTGAACTACCGAGCCATTTGCCATGAGCAACGTGTACTATTATACTGAAAAGGCAAACTCTTGTCAACATTTATCGATAAAAAATTTTTAATTTTTTTCGAAACCGCTCTGCCAGTTTCTGAAAAGAATTATTCCTGTTTTATCGCCGTCAGCGCGCTGACTTTAACCGCGCGGTTCGCAGGATAAAAGCCGGAAAGCAAACCAACCATCGTTGAAAAGAGCAACGCCCCAAGCGCGAGCCATAGAGGGATAATCGATATTTGGCCCGCCGCGCCCGCGGTGCCTTCCATTATCATTCCGGCTGCACCGCCTCCTTGATCACCACTTGTGGCATACAGCGTATTGATGGCAAACGATATGGCATAGCTTTGCGCCAGCCCGATTACGCCGCCAATAAAGCCGATTGCGCCCGATTCAATTAAGAACATGGTCCGGATATTCCTTACAACGCAGCCAAGAACCTTCATAATTCCAATTTCGCGCGTTCTCTCGTAAATGGACATGATCATTGTATTCGTAATCCCCAGCGCTGCGACAAAAAGCGAAATGCCGCCCAGCCCGCCCAGAATCATCTGGATGGTTCGCATCTGCTCCTCCATGGGCTTGCGAATATTTTCCATGCTGTACGTTGTGAAGCCCAGCTCTTTAATCGCTTTTTCCACCTTCGGCACATTTGCTATCGAATCCACTTTTACACTTGCGCTTTCATAACTTTCTTTTTTTGAGGTCTTTTTTACGTTGTTCAGTTTATTGTATTTTGCCTGCAATTCCTTCGCATAGGTCACATCCATAAAGATCGAATGGCTCGGATACGGATTTTTTCCCCCATCTTCGGAAAGGGTGCCAACACACCGAAGCTTTAGGGGCTTGACGGTCGCTGTCGAATCTTCGGGCAGGGTTACGGTTACCTGAAACTTATCCTTCATCGGGCAGACATACGGATCTGGCATCTTGCCATTCTTATCCGGCTGCGGATAAATCATATTGTTGCTCGACTTACGGATGTCTATAAAATCATATTCCGCGTCTTTCCCGAACAAAATTGTTGTTTTGTCTGCGCCGGCGGAAGGAAGTTCGCCGTTCTCCGTTTTGTATCCGAAATCTTTCAGGGTATCCAGATAAACACCGTATATCATCCCTTGAAACTTGTACTTCTTACTTTGTATGCTGATCATTGATGAATCCAGGCTTAAAATCGGCGTCAAGGCGGCAACATGTTCCATTTTTTTCATTTTCTTCAGCATTTTATCATCAAGAGCCGCGGCATCCGGGGACTGCGAAGTACTATTCACCGTAATGACCGTTAAATCCCCCATGTTTTTCAACGTATCTTGCATGGACTGCTTAATGCCGATCCCCAAAGACATCATAACAACAATTGCGCAGGTACCGATGATAACGCCGGTTACTGTCAGCAAAGTCCGCACCTTGCGTTTAAAGAGATTTCCAAAGGCCATGGAAAGCATATCTTGAATTCTCATTATCCCATCACCCTACGACGCTTCATCATAATCATCGCTTTCTTCCAACATTTTCTGCTTCTTCGCTTTTCTCTTCTTCCGAATGACAAGAAACAAAACAACCGCCGCAACGATCACAACGCCCGCTCCCGTTAAAATCATCCAGAGGGGCGGTTTTTTCGAAGCGTCCAGCGAAGAACCGGGTTCGGAGCCAAGCTCCTCCCCGTTTTCCTGCGGGGCGATTACCTGGCAGGAAAAATTTTTGACAAGAGTTTTCACATTTCCGTTGGCGTCCTCATAGCTAAAGATCGCCTTTCCGGTTAACGTTCCTTCCTCCAATGGACTCAAGGACGCTTGAAAAGTATCCCCGGAGCCGGATTCCACATTCCCGATATAGGTGTTCGGCGATTCTGTAGAAAAGTTCCCCTCCAGTTTCACCGAAAGGTTGAATATCTTACTTTTTCCCTTATTTACATAACTGATGTTGAGCTGACCGGCATCCCCCATGGAAATAGGCCCCTGCAATTCCGCCCCATTCGCTTCAAAGCGGTCGGACTGGACAAGGGGAATGGAAATGATTTCATTCGCCTCAATAGCCTCCCGCTTGCCGTCCAGAACAGCTTCATAGGTAAAAGCAACCGTAACACCGTAGGAATTCGGCGTGGCGTCTGCTTTCGGTATCAGGGCGATCTGTTCTGTAAAAGAAGAACCGGGCGCAACTTTGGAAATAAAGAAGGTATTCGAGGATTTTGCCGGTGTAAACGCACCGGCAGCGGATTTATCATCCGTACCCGCAACGGAAGAGACCGTAATTTTCAGATTCTCAATTTGTGTGGTAGTATTCGTGTTTCTGAAATGCATTGCAAGGTTGAATTCTTTTCCGCCCATCACCGGCTTCCCGCCGTAATCGTAGCTTTCAATAATGATCAGCGGCTTACTTTCGTTGATGTTGCTTACGGCATCCTTATCCGCTTTTGTCCCGATTACCGGAATAAAAATCTTGGAAGTAAGGGATTTGCTCAGTTCATCTGCCGAAAGGATCACGCTCACCGTATAATTACCCGTAACCATTTTGGACAGGCATGTCATCGGATAGGTAATGTTTACGGACTGCCCCGGCGCGATGGAGTCTATGTACTGTGTATCGGAAATCCCATGGATACTGATTCCCTCAGCGCTGGACGGATCCAAAACAGACATTACATTATTACAGGCGGAGGGCCCGTTATTCTTAAGGGTTAAAATAAGGTTGAATTTCTCCCCCTCTTTCACGGGCGAATGGTCCATACGGTAGGATTGCAGCTGAAGCCGGCCGTTTTCCTCGGTTGAATTCGTCCCTGTAGGGTCAAAAACGGTCTTTTGTACCAAATAGGTTCCCAGCTTTGCCCCGTTGCTATCGTAATAGCGGATGGTAAATTTCAAAGTACCCGCCCCATCCCCGACGCGCTTCATATATTTCTCGGGAATAACAAGTTTATAATCATATTTATAATAGCTGTCGTCATCTTCCGAACTCTTGCTCGAATCAGTATTTACTTCACCGGTTTCTTTATCAATTTCACCTTTTTTCGAGGAAAATGTCTTTTCCCCTAAAGAAATGGCCCCGTTTGTATTATTAACGTCAATTACAATATCATATGTGCTACTGTAATAGGCATGTTTAAAATAAAACACAGCCTGAAACGGACTGCCTTTTAAAACCGTTTGTTTTTCGCTGTAAATTTCCGGGTCTGCAGTATTGGATGCCTTTGCAGGCGGATACCCCATACAAAATGCGACCGCCATCAAAAAGGTCAGGAAAAGGGAAGCCAAGCGTCTTTTTTCCAGTCTCATACAACTTTTTCCTCCAAGTTTTCCGGGTTTTTCAGAATCGATTCATTGCTTTGGTCGTTCAGAATGCTGCCGTCGTGTATCGTAATAATACGATCGGCGTATTTTGCAATTTCCGTATCGTGGGTAACGAGGATGAGCGTTTCTTTATATTTTTTCGCCATGGTAACCATCAGCCCCATGACCTCCCGGCTTGTTTTACTGTCCAGATTTCCCGTAGGTTCATCGGCAAAAACAATGGGCGGCCGTGCAACAAAAGCCCGCGCAATCCCCACGCGCTGTTGCTGCCCGCCGCTCATTTGGGTTGGCATATGCGTCAGGCGGTTTCCCAAATGAACCATTTTCAGCATATGAACCGCGATTTTGGTGCGTTCCTTCTTCTTGATTCCCTTAAACATCAACGGAACCGCCACATTTTGAATCGCTGTCAAAGTAGGCAAAAGGTTGTAGGACTGAAAAACAAAACCGATGTATTTCTGACGAAACAGCGCCCATTGCTTTTCAGAAAAATCGGTCACATTTACGCCGTCGATTTCAATGCTTCCTTTTGTCGGCTTTTCCAGTCCGGCCATAATATTTAAAAGCGTTGATTTTCCCGAGCCGGACGTTCCCAGAATACAGCAGATTTCCCCTTGCTCAATGCGGAGATTGATCCGCCCGAGCGCAACTATTTTTTCTTCATCCATATGATAAACCTTGCGAATGTCTTTCAAGCAAATCAGGCTCATAAATCCTCCGAACGATGTAAAGGAAATATTTTCTAATTCTTTTCTTATTATAAAATATGTCGATTCGGAAAACAATGAACAAATCTGTAAACATTATAGAAATTTTTAAAAAGAAATATTTTAGAAAAATTTGACAAACAATAAAATTTCATATATAATAAAAAAAGCCTGACTGCAAGTCAGGCATATTTTAAAAACGAGGCATATCGATTGTTTAAGGCTTTTCCAAGCAAAGAGAATGAAAATTGCGGTAAATGAAGTACGCCCTTTTTCCGGCGTACTTTTTTACAATATCAGCCATTTCCCGCTTTACATTAAAAGTTATAACTTTATGTTATATAATAGTAATATACAAGGAGGCGCTTTCATGAATACCAAGCAAAAGGCAGTACTGCAAAGCAAACTAACGGTATACAAGGTGTATTACCAGCATGCAGAACGGAAAAAGGATCAGAAGCGCATGGAGCAAATCGAAACTTTCATTGACGAACTCCAGGAACAGATCGAAAATTCGGATTCATGACAAAGGCTCAAGCGAAGGCTTGGGTCTTTTTGATTTCACAAATTTTCTGGCAGAGCATGAAAGACGGAATGGATATCTTCTACAATGGAAGCGTCAATCAGCTTATTACTCACCATGGAACGCATTAATGCAATTGCACTTTCATGGGACAAGGCTTTGCGATACGGCCGGTTTTCCGTCAGTGCCTGATAAATATCCACACAGCATAAAAGGCGGGAGTTGAAATCCAGCTTATCCGCATCCAGGCCGAACGGATAGCCGTTGCCGTTCAGCTTTTCATGATGATTGGAAGCCCATTCAGCAATTTCTTCGAATCCGGCGATCCCCTCCAGCGTTTTACGGGTATAAAACGGATGGGATTGGATTATAGTAATTTCCTGCCGGCTCAATTTACCCGGCTTGTCTAATATTTCATTCGGAATCATTAGCTTTCCAAGATCGTGCAAGTCCGCCGCTATACGCATTTTCCAGGATACTTCTTCATCAAAGTCATAGTATTTGCAGAGAATACCGGTTTTCCTGCTTATTCCCCTTGAATGGGAACCGGTAAAAGGGGATTTCGCATCAATAATATTACTGAAAATACGGGAAACCATGCGCATATCCTTATAGGAAAACTCTCTTTGAACGCTTGGCATAAGGGAATTCAGCGCGTCGAATACAAAGTTATCATCCATATTCAGCCAAAACTCAACATTTCTGCTCAATTCATAAAAAACTTGGCAATATTCCAAGTCAAAATGGTTTGAATTTCTTATAGAGGAAAGAATGTCTTCCGCACTTTTCCCTTCCGAAAATGCAATGGCGATGAAATCCGCCAAAGCGATTATACGTGAAAATTCGGGGATATCCTTCCCCGTAACACCAAAAAAGCCGCTGCCGTCGTAATGCTCATGATGGTAAAGAATTACATTTGGAATACTGTGAAAAAAGGGAAAGTAAGCAATATTTCTTTCCCCTTCCACACAGTGAAGCACATTTAGTTCCACCCTTATGTAATTTTTTGATTCCTTTGACTGAATTAATGATTTTGTTACGCCGTTGTCGTGCAGAAGCGAGTAAGATATTAAATCGAATAAATCGGTATCGCCCATTTCTATTTTTTTCCCTATCCGCGCCGCAATATAGGCCACACGCCTGCCATGATTTGTCACGTTTTTTATTAAGTCCTTTTCTACAAAATCCAAGGTATAAGATAGAGAGTTTAAAAGCTGATTGATATTAAAATCCATATCCGTATCTCCATGTAAGTCGATTGTAAAATTGTATCATTTTTTGGAAGAAAAATCAATGAACAGCCGATTGAATGGAAAAAAATTCCTGTCTAATTACTTGTAATTCGTCAAAACTAAAGGAGAGGTGATGAAATGGCAGATTTAAACGACCTTCTGCGATCGGATGCGAAAGCAAAGGAATATTACGAGTCCCTCCCCCAGTATGCAAGAGAGGCGGCGAAAAAAAAGGCGGCGGAAATATCCACCGCGGACGCACTGCATCTTTTTGCTGAAACATTTATGCAGGATGACTCCTACCGCGGGGCGTAGCTTTTCGCTGCGCTCCTTTTTTGTCTAAGCTCCTGGACGAAAGGGCATAATATTCCATATTCATTTACAAAAAGGAAGTATTGCTATGAAAAATCGGAGCCTGTACTTCTGGGTTATCTGGTTCACGGTAACGGCCGTTTGTTTTGTTCTCTTCTATTTTGAAGTGGGTTATCTGCTCGGCAACCCCGTCACGATTCAAAATATGATTGCCTACCTTGTTTTGTCCCTGACTTTCGGAGCAGTAACATCCACCCTATATCTGCTGAACCTGCGGATCATGCTCTGGATTTTCCTTGCAGGGCTTGGGATCGGCTTTTTTGAAATGGCATTGACCTTTCTGAACAATGTCAGCGGCTGGGAAGACCTTGTGGGACTGATCACCTTATTTACCTGGATGACAATCGGGTTATGCGCCGGTGCGGCAGTACAAATTCTTCGCTTTTTGCTTAAAATCAGATCCCGCCGTAAGGATGGCTCCGCTAAGCAAAAAAATTTTTAAAGAATGGAATTGCGACCGTTTTTCCCTCATACTATCTATAAGTATGAAATAGAATGCGGGGTGCGTACTATGCTGGCTGAATTTCCGTATAACCGCGAAAATGCATTCGAATATGCGAAAATATGGGCTTTTCAACGGAATCCGGCCTTTATAAATTTTGACAAAATGGGCGGAGATTGTACGAATTTTGCTTCCCAATGTATTTATGCCGGCTGCAAAGTTATGAATTACACGCCTGTCTTCGGCTGGTATTATAAAAGCAGCAGCGACCGAACACCCTCCTGGAGCGGCGTACAGTATTTATACAACTTCCTTACAACAAATAAAGGAACCGGGCCTTACGCGGAGGTATCCGACACGGACAATCTAGAAATCGGCGACATTCTTCAACTGGGAGATGAACTGGAGCATTTTTACCACTCCCCCGTCGTTGTCGGTAAAACGGATGAGGATATCTTTGTAGCAGCCCATACTTACGATTCTTATATGCGGCCGTTAAGCAGCTATATTTACAAAAAGATACGCTGCTTACATATTCTAGGGTATCGGAAACATGTTCCAGACTAAAAAAGCGTAAAGCAAAGCAGTCGGTAAAATTCTTTCGAATTGCGCATTTACAAATTAGAAAAATTATGATAATATTTAATAATTGTTATGATGTGACCGGAAGGAGTAATATGATGGAGGTTAAACTGACAAACCTAATGGAAACCCTGGTCCAATTAAAATTAGACGAAGTAATTGATTCGCTGGGGTGCTGCAAATGTGAAAAATGCCGAATGGATATCGCTTCTTATGCTTTAAACCGGCTTCCCCCAAAATATGTTGTTACTACAAAGGGAACCGTTTTCAGTAAATTGGATACGCTATCCATTCAATACGAAACAGATATGCTCAACGTTTTGTTTCAAGGAGCAAAACTGGTTAGTGAAAATCCACACCACGATGATTTTGATTCGGATAATACATAGTCTTCCCTATAGAATTTACCGGATAACAAAAGGGCCGCAGTTTGCGGTCCTTTTGTTGATTCTAATCTTTTATTTTTATAACTGAACACCCGGCAATACTTTCGGCATCGGCATCTCCATTTGTGTCATATACCATTTTCTCTTACGAATAATGATAGAAATATAAAAATCCATTTTATTATCCTTTACAAAAACGGTACTGCGGTAAAAAGAAATATTTTTCCAAAGCGCCGTATCTTTCGTTGGAATAATCGGCTGAAGCATTGTAAAATGAATTCCGTCCTGTGACTTAAGGAGGAAAAGCCGAAATGAATAATTGGATGCTCTTTCAGCCGTTTGTAGCAGATAATAATCCGAGCCGTTTTTAATGACATCCTGATGATAACACTGCAGTCCGGCGGGAAGGGGTACTTTACAGCATATGGGAGTCGACCATGTTAACGCGTCACGACTTTCCGTATAGCATAAATCGCCGCCGTAAGACGCATACCAAGTGCGGTACATCCCATTTTCATAAAGCACGCACAGGCTCAAATAACCGTCGCGGCTTTGCAGGAGCTTTTGTGCAGCCGACCAATGAATGCCATCCTGCGTTTGCTTTCTATAATAGATATTTATTCCGTTATCCGGATAGCGGCTTCCATGTTTCTGCGGATTGTAACGGTACCAGAGTTCCATCGTTTTTCCGCGCATCACAAGCTGCGGGTCTGAATAATGCCCGCCCGTTTTTACATCCGGAGGTAACCCGGAAACAGGATTTTTCAGTCCTTCGGGCGCGCTCCAGTTTTTCCCGTCGTTCGAAACAACAATAGACGGATTTTCGTAATCATCATTTCCATACGGATAAGGCGTCATGGACATCCAGTACTTATATCCGTTCCAGCCTTTTGCAAAATACAGCACCTTGGGGTGGGTAAGCTGAAAGGAGCCGTCATAAGTCGGAACCGCAACCAGATTGTATTTCTTCTGCAACTCATAGAAAGCCAGAGGAACTTTTTTGGGGTATCCTACTTTTTTAGTGAAAGAAGGGAAAGTCTGCGTAAAGAGCTTAGCCGGTACATGTTGCATAGGTTTTTTTGCCTTAGATATAGATTCCGGCTGGCGACCACTATAAGATAAAAGTAAAAGAGTCAAACATACAAAAACACAGATACATGTGATTACGGATTTTTGCAAACGAGATTTCAAGGGAATCATAACCTTTCTGATACTGCAATGAAAACCATCATTTCGTTCGATTCCCTATTATATTCTTTCTATTCTAAAATATAAAGGATAACTTTTGAAACCTTCCATTCCAAAATTGTAACTTTTTACATTATTAATCGACATTTTCCCCAAGCGCGTTCAAGCTTTGCGCTTTCAGATACGCATTGATAAATCCGTCCAGGTCGCCGTCCATCACCGCATTAATATTGCCGGATTCATAGCCTGTGCGGTGGTCTTTTACAAGGGTATACGGCATAAAAACGTAGGACCGAATCTGAGACCCCCACGCGATTTCTTTCTGCACGCCCTTAATGTCCTCTATGCGCTCCAAATGTTCGCGCTCTTTAATTTCCATGAGTTTGGATTTCAGCATACGCATAGCGACATCGCGGTTTTGGTACTGGCTTCGCTCCACCTGGCAGGAAACAACGATTCCGGTCGGGATATGCGTCAGGCGGACGGCGGACGATGTTTTGTTAACCTTCTGCCCACCCGCGCCGCTAGCACGGTACACATCCATTTTTATATCATCCGGGTTGATCTGCACTTCAACGTCGTCGTCAATTTCCGGCATAACTTCCAGCGAAGCAAAAGAAGTATGCCGCCTTCCGGACGCGTCAAAAGGCGAAACACGGACAAGCCGGTGCACCCCGACCTCGCTTTTCAAAAATCCGTACGCATTTTCGCCGCTAATTAATACGGTCGCGCTTTTTAAACCGGCCTCTTCGCCGTCAAGATAATCGAGCGTTTCCACCTTATAACCATGACGCTCGCCCCAGCGGCAGTACATCCGGTAAAGCATTTCCGCCCAATCCTGCGCTTCGGTTCCGCCCGCGCCCGCATGGAACGTCAAAATGGCATTTTTGCTGTCGTATTCTCCGTTCAGGAGCGTTGACAGGCGCTGTGATTCCAATTCCGACTGGAATTTTTTCATCTCTTCCTGCGCTTCCGGCAGTAAGGAAAGATCGCCCTCCTCATCAGCAAGCTCAATCAACGCCATCGTGTCCCCGTAGGCGCTTTTTAATCGTTCGTAAGCGGCCATTTTGTTTTTCAGCATGCTTGAACGCTGCAAAACCTTCTGCGAAGTCTCCATATCGTCCCAAAAACCGGGCTGGGCAGCTTTCGCGTCCAACTTTTCGATTTCTTCGCGCATGCTTTCAAGCCCGAGCGCCTCCGCCAAATCCTTTAGATCCGGCTCCAACTCCTGTAAAGCGAGCTTCATTTCTTCAAACTGAAGCATAAAACCATCCTTCTAATCTCATCTAATAGTAGATTTACAAAAAATTCACGATTTAACTGTGCTATAACGAAAATATTATAAAGTATTTTATATACAATGTAAAGGACATTTGCCGAAGGTGGGTGCCAAGAGATGCTTCGAAGCCATAAACGGCGGTGAATTGTGAATGAGATGAAAATTTACGGATAAATTGTTGCAGTTTTAACGGAAATTATATACAATAGGGTAATAAGCCGCTTTATATTTTCTACAGGAGGTTAAAGAATGATTGATTATACAGGTTTACACTGCCCTGTTTGCGGAAAGCCTTTTGCCCGCGACGATGATATTGTGGTTTGCCCGGAATGCGGCGCTCCTTATCACCGCGCGTGTTACGCCAGTGAAGGCAAATGTGTTTTCTCCGACAAACACGGCACTAATACCGCATGGGCGCCGCCAAAGCAGGAAGCCCAAAAGGAACCTGTGAATCGGGCAGAATGTAAAACAAAGCGCTGTCCGCGCTGTGGAAACATGAATTCGCAAAACGCGATGTTCTGCGACCGTTGCGGGCAGTCCCTTACAATAAATCAGCAGGATACACCGGGATTCCAGCAAAATCCGTCGAATCCGCAGAACGGCTTCCCGCCGTACGGCGCTCCTTTTCAACAAGGGCCGGTTCCCTTTCTATTTGATCCAATGGGCGGGGTAAACCCAAACGAGCAAATCGACGATGTTTCCGCCGGGGATATTTCCAGGCTGGTGCAAAGCAACACCCCTTATTATCTACCTGTTTTTATGAATTTAAAACGCTTTGGGAAAAACCGGTTCAATTTTAGCGCATTTCTGTTTTCAGGGGGCTGGATGCTGTACCGGAAGCAGTATAAAACCGGTTCCATTGTAACCGCCGTCATGACGGTTCTGTATCTGATCTCCACATACGTATCGATTCATTTTGCCACTCCTTTGCTGCAGGCCATGTTTCAAAAAGAGGGACTCTCCTTGGATTCCTCGAATGTAACTTATGCACAGATGATGCAGGTTCTTGCCCAGCTTTCCCAGCAGCCGGATCAACAAGTGTTTTTATTCTGCCTGCCGACCATTATCGCCGTAATTCAGTTTATTATTATGCTGATTGTCGGATTTAACGGAAATAAATGGTATTTGAAGCACTGCGTGAGTAAGGTGAAGCAAATCCGCCAGGAGGCGCCGGATGCTACCCACGCTGCAATTCAGTACCAGGAACAAGGCGGCGTAAACACGGCACTTGCAATCTGCCTTTTAATCTGCTATCTGATTGTAATGTATCTTCCTCAAATCTTATAATCGTATATTTAGGAGTTGTTAATTCATGAAAGTAACCAAAGCTGTCATTCCTGCCGCAGGACTGGGAACCCGCGTTCTGCCTGCGACAAAATCTATGCCGAAAGAAATGCTGCCCATCGTGGACAAGCCAGCAATCCAATACATTGTTGAGGAAGCTGTCCGTTCCGGCATCAAAGATATCCTGATCATTACAAACCGCGGCAAAGGCCTGATTGAAGATCATTTTGACCGCGTCCCTGAACTGGAAGCGCGCCTGACCAGCAGCGGGCCGGAAAAAGAGAAAATTTTAAAGGAAATCATCGATATTGCCCATCAAGCAAATATTTACTTTGTGCGCCAAAAGGAAACGCGCGGCCTCGGCCACGCGGTAAACTGCGCAAGATCTTTTGTCGGTAACGAGCCGTTTGCGGTTTTGTACGGCGACGATGTCATTATGGGAGAAGACCCCGCCTGTGCCCAGCTGATACGCGCGTATGAGGAATTCGGCAAAGGCGTTTTAGGAGTAAAGCAGGTTTCCGCCGAAGCCATTACGAAATACAGCTCCCTGAAGGTTGAAAATATTCACGACAATTATTTCAAATGCACAGATATGATTGAAAAACCGTCTCCGGATAAGATTATGTCCCTGTATTCCATCCTTGGCCGTTGCATTCTCACGCCGGATATTTTTGATATTCTGGATAAAACGGAACCGGGCGCGGGCGGTGAAATCCAGCTGACCGACGCAATGCGCACGCTGGCGCGCTCCGTCGGCATGATTGCGGTTGAATACACTGGAAAACGCTACGATATGGGGAACAAGCTCGGAATTATGCAGGCTCAGGTGGAAGCCGCGCTCAAGCACCCGGAAATCGGGGCGGAATTCAAAGCCTACCTGAAGGAACTGTGCAAGGAAATATAAATTTTTATTGACTTCGTAGAAACAGACTGATATAATTATTCTGTTAAGCCGCAATTTTCGGCTTTTATCCTTGCTCCGGATTGATTCCGGGGCCAAAGTCCAAAAGGAGGTGCAATTATGTCTGGAGTAAAAAATTCCTATGAAACCGTATTTATCCTTTCTACTAAGCTTGGTGAGGACGCAATCGCTTCGCTGGTGCAGAAATTCAAGGATCTGATTGAAGCACACGGTACCATCGACACCGTTGACGAATGGGGTAAGCGCAGACTTGCGTACCCGATTCAGAAGCAGGAAGAAGGCTACTACACTTTAATCAGCTTCACGAGCGCGCCTGAATTCACCGCGGAACTCGACAGAATCTTTAAGATTACCGATGGTGTCCTTCGTTCTCTCATCATCCGGAAAGATAGCTAAGAAGGAAGAGTGATTTGAATGCTCAATGTCGCTGTTTTAATGGGCAGACTTGTTGCCGATCCGGAGCTTCGGCATACGCCGAATGATATTTCGGTAACAAGCTTTACACTAGCGGTAGACCGTTCCTATGTAAAAGCCGGAGCGGAGCGTCAGGCGGACTTTATCGACGTTGTCGCATGGCGCAGCACAGCTGACTTTGTGTGCAAATATTTTCACAAAGGGCAGTTGGTTGCGGTGCAGGGTTCCATTCAAACAAGAACCTATACAGACAAAGAAGGTAACAAGCGCAAAGCGTTTGAAGTTGTAGCCGATAACGTCCATTTTGCGGAATCAAAACGCGACAGTACCGGAACGCAGGGCAGCAATTATCATTCGAAACCAGATACCGCCCTTGAGCAGTCTGCTCCTGCTTATGCAAGTGGAGACACAGGCGATTTTGAGGAAATTCCATTGGACGACGATTTGCCGTTCTGATTTCCTCTTTAAATTATGATGAGAAAAGGAGGCTTTTGCCATGGCTGATAAAAACGATAAGCAAGACCGCCGCCCCGGCGGGCGTAAGTCCCGCAAAAAGGTTTGCGGTTTTTGTGTTGACAAGGTAGATTCGATTGATTACAAGGATGTTGCAAAGCTCCGCCGTTTTATTTCTGAAAGGGCGAAGATTCTTCCCCGCAGAGTAACCGGAACATGTGCACATCATCAGCGCGAATTGACCGTCGCTATTAAGCGTGCGCGTCACCTCGCATTGCTCCCTTTCAGCAGCGACTGATATTCACATTCCTGCAACTTAACAAGAAAGAGCGAACGCGGTTGCGTCCGCTCTTTTTCTTTTTCCAAAAAGCACGCTGAAATGGATCCTCACGGTATGAAAGCCGTACTGGTGCGGCGCAAACATTTACAGTATACTGAGACAGGCGCCCTTTATCGGTCGGAAATGCTTTTTGGTTGTCTGTTTTATACAACTTTAAATACTACTCATGAAAAATGTGACTATAAGTCTATATCCGGAAAGACATGTATTTCAGTCAAAGCCATCACCTTTTCATCTTTTCCGGCGCTTCAAATAAAGCGATACAATCTGAATAAAAATACGGTTCGCCAATACAATCTAATAGCGAGAGGCAGCGGCTAAGCCGCTGCCCTATCTCGCTGCCTTCAAGAAAATTTCCTATTTACGGGATTTTTTATTATTGTTTTGAGAAGACGAAGGATTTTTCTCTTTTACATATACAAGACGGTTATACCCATCGCTGTTTTTTTCTGAATAGATATCAAAAATTTTAAAGGATTGAAGGAGCGGGGTAAGCTTTTTAAATCCATAATTGCGAACGTCAAAGTCTGGATAACGGCGCAGCAGCATGTTTCCGATTTCACCCACAAATGCTCGTCCATCATCATCCGATATTTCCTGTACAATGGTCTGAACGGTATTTTTAATAACCTCAAGCGGCGTTGTTTCTACTGTTACGGCTTCTTCTTCCCCGGTTTGCGTTTCTTCACCCTGGGCGGTTGTCTGCGCAAGAACCTCTAAATAGCGAAATTTATTGCAGGCCGAGATAAAAGCCTGCGGAGTTTTCTTTTCCCCCATTCCAACAACATACATGCCGGATTCGCGCAGGCGGACAGCAAGGCGGGTGAAATCACTATCACTTGAAACAATACAGAACCCCTCTACGTTCCCGGAATACAAAATATCCATCGCGTCGATAATCATAGCGGAATCCGTTGCATTTTTTCCAGTTGTGTAGCTGTATTGCTGAATCGGCGTGATAGAATATTCCAGCAGTACGTTTTTCCATGTACTAAGCGCAGGCTTCGTCCAGTCGCCATAAATCCGTTTGTAAGTCGCCACGCCATCGTTTGATACCTCATCCAAAATAAACTTGATAAACTTTTCCGAAACATTATCTGCGTCGATCAGTACGGCTATCCGATTGTCATTGGGCATACCAAGACCTCACTTTATTTTTTATACCTCTATTTTACTAGTATAATTGAATTGATAAAGATTATCAATCCGGAACCGCAGTTTCCGATCAAACGATAGGGCCTCCAACCGTAAAGGCTTATTCTGTGCATTCTTTGCCGCTTGGCTGCTGCTGCGTAATGCAGTGGATATTTCCCCCGCCCAAAAGAATTTCGCGGGTCAAAACGCCCACCACTTTCCGTTCCGGAAACATCTCCCGTATCTGCTCAAGAGCAAGCGCATCGTTTTCATCGCCGTACTGGGGAACAATTACGCCGCCGTTGACAATCAGGAAATTCATATAAGAGCCCGGGCAGAGATCCCCCTCCATTCTCGGGCGGGTTCCTTCTACCATATCAACGCCTTTGGACTCTTCATGGGTGATGCGAACCGGTTTTTTCGGCAGGCAGAGCTTGCAGACCTTCAGCCTGCGTCCCTTGGCGTCAATGGTGTTGGACAGCAAATCGTAAGCATCATGTGCAATCCGATAGAACGGATCATCCCTATCATCCGTCCAAATGCAGGCAACAACGCCCGGACGCACGAAGCAGGCGACATCGTCGATATGTCCGTTGGTTTCGTCCGGGTCAATTCCCTCTTTTACCCACACAACCTTTTCTATGTTTAAGTACTCGCGCAGATTTGCCTCAATCTGTTCCTTTGTAAACCCCGGATTCCTACCGGGACTCAGTAGACAGGATTCCGTAACCAGAACTGTGCCTTCGCCGTCAACGTGAATGGAACCGCCCTCTAAAACGAAACGATCGGGCTTGTAGCGGGTAATTCGTTCGAGTTCACAGATCTTGGCCGCAACAAGCGCGTCCTGATCCCATGGAAAATACAAACCGTCATAAAGGCCGCCCCACGCGTTGAAATCCCAGTCAACCGCCCGGACGTCTCCCCTGTCATTGACAACAAAAGTCGGTCCGCAGTCCCGAATCCACGCGTCGTTGCTGGTCATTTCCACTACGCGAATTTGCCCGCTGTCCTTCAGCATGGCGCTTGCGTTTTCATATTGATCCGGGCTAACGCACATGGTAACCTGCTCGAACTGCGCAATTGCCCTTGCAACATTGCAAAAAACCTCCTGCGCCGGCTTTCCGCCATTGCGCCAGTTGTCCGGTCTCTGCGGCCAAAGCATCCATGTGCCCGTATGATTTTCAAACTCCCCGGGCATTCGGTAGCCGTCTTTTCGGGGTGTTGAATCTTCTTGATAGATTACTTTCACAGCTGCTCTCCTTTCTGCATGTGTTACGTCGGTCGGACCAATCAGGCATTCTTTCTAAGAGGGATCTATGCCCTTTAAGACTTGCCTTCATCGCTCTGCATTTTCTCAATGAAATCCAGTAAAAGCCCCGGAAGCACATCCTGAAAATACGGAAGATACAGCCTTTCCCCCCTTTTGTGCGCATCTTTGCCGATGGGGCCGATATTGATAACTGGGATATCAAGCTGCTGCATTTTTTCAAGCGGATACGGCGTACCGACATTCAGCCCCACAAGGTTTTTCCGCAAAAGGGAAATGTCCTCGTCGTCGCCTTGGAACCCAAGCTCGCTCAAATCCGATATGCCCTCATACACTTCGGACAGCCGAATGTCAATTCCTTCTTCTTTGCGGGCTTCGATCAACTGCTCTGCGATAGCTTCCACTTTCCGCTCTTTCTCGCTGATCCGTAGATTCACGCGGGAAGGGCAGTATGGCGGCAGAAAACCGATGACAAACGCCGGCCCCTCCAATTGGACTTCTCCGCAAAGTTCATTCACAAAGTGCAAACAGCAGTCCTGAATATCCATATCCTGCGGACACCGGCGGATAAATGCCTTTAAGCCTTCCTCATGGCTGCGTCCCGATTTCTGCTCGTATTCCGTACAAAGCTCTTCAAAAGTCCGTATTTTAACAGCCTTTTTTCCCGTGTTGGCCTGTTCCAGCGCATTTTTTGCAGAGGAAACAGCAAGTTGTCGGATCAAATGAAGGATATCCCCCGGCCTTTTCCTTACAAACAGATAATTAAAATACATAGCGAAGCGGTTTGGAACCGTTACGGAATAGCTCTTTCGAAAATCCATTGTCCTCAGGCAGCAAATGGGCGGATATTTTTTTTCCATATAAATTTCCGTAAATTCCGGATTATTCTCAATCGCTATTCCCAAGTGAAATGCCATCAGCGCGGCGCTGATCCCTTCAAAATATTCGCCCACATGGCTTTCCTTCCCCACAGCCAGCACAAAGGGAGTAACCATTCCGATTGTGCCAAGATAAATCCGTCCGCATTCCTTGCTTTCCGGAGTAATGGTCGGTTCGCTGTCAATACAGCAGAGGAATTCGTATTTTTCATCCCGCAGGGAACAGAAATATTCTACCGCCTGATGAATCCCGTTCGCATTGTTCTCTTCATCGACAACCGGTATCCAAAGCAGATTGACTCTCAGTTTTTCCATATGCAGGGCATAATATTTCATAACCGCCCACTGGGCCGCCAGCCCGGATTTCATATCCGCCACCCCCCTGCCGGCGAGATACTCGCCGCTTTGGAGCTCGCTGCGGATTTCTTCGCGGATATCCGCTTTTGAAAGCGCTTGTGTATATTGGAGCGGCTGAAACGCCAAATCCTTCAACGGGCCGCACGCTTCGGTATCGACCGTATCAATGTGGCCGCTGAGAATTATGGTCTTTTTCGTAGTGGGATTTGCCTTCAAAAAAGCTACCAGATTTTTTCTTTTTAAAGGATCGCCCTCAACCATCTGTAAAAATAGGCATTCCGGATTTTCCTGAAAATACGGTATTGTTTTCAGGCTTTCATACAAGAACTTTGTTCCGTTGTTTTCGCAGCCCTCTCGCCCGTTTATGGTGTTCACCGCGCAAAAGTCCAATAAAAAGCGGAGCATCTCTTCCGAATCCAATTCCTTCCGGCGCAACCTGCATCTCTCCTTTTCCGATAAAATGAATGGACCGGTTTTCGCGCCGGCCCATTATTTTGAATTTATTCGACATAATCTTTATGGGGAAAAATCGGGAGCGTATTCGGGTCCGTTCCAGCCAGCATTTCATTTACAAAGGTAGGAAGGGCAAATGCGCCTTCATGGATTTGGGAATTATAATACATGGTTTTCAGGCCGAACGCTTCCCAGCGCTCTGCCTGATGGTCACGCACCGGGTCATATTTTTTGGAAGCAAAACCGAACAGCCAGTGACCGGACGGATACGTAGCGATATTGTACTGGTATACCCTTACGATCGGAAACACGTCTTTGATTTTCCGGTGCGCCTTGCGCATTTCCTTTACATGGAACGAATAATAAGGAGATTCGTGCTGGTTAATCAGAATGCCTTCGTCTGAAAGGACACGGAAGCACTGACGGTAAAATTCCGTGGTGAACAGCCCCTCGCCGGAACCGATCGGGTCTGTGGAATCCACAAGGATCAAGTCATAGGAAGCATCCGGCTTGTTCTTTACATAATTTAGGCCGTCTTCAAAGTGCAGATGGAGGCGCGGTTCATTTGCAATATGGCCCGCTGTCTGCGGAAGATACTGCTGGCAAAGCCGCACAACCCGCTCATCGATTTCCACAAGATCAACACTTTCAATATGTTTATAACGGCATATTTCACGCGATGTTCCCCCGTCGCCGCCGCCGATAATCAAAACGCGCTTGATATCCGGGTTTGTCGCCATAGGCACATGGGCGATCATATCATGGTAAGCAAATTCATCTTTCTGTGTAACCATCATCAGACCGTCTAGTGTAAAGAAGCGGCCATACGTTTCCGAATCGAAAAAATCGATTCTCTGGTAAGGCGTTACCTCCGTATGAAGCGGTTTTGTTACCTTAATCGAAAATTTTGTGCTACTGTCCCAGTTTTGCGTGTACAGAATATCAACAAGAGGATTCTCCATCCTTTGCTCTCCTTTTCATTTAAAATTGATCAAATTGTAAATTATAATAGCATACTGCCCTTCCAATTTCAATTACTATTTTTTCCAATCATTTTTAATTTATCATAATCTTTTTACTGCTGTTTTCACGCTGAATAAGAAAAATTGTCGAATTCTGGCGATTGATCTTTTCCTTTATTTAAAATCCTTAAATTTGATTATGAAGTAGAATTATGGGAATTTTTTTGGTTATTTTCTGTAAAAAATTCGTTATAATTCATTATAAAATAGAATAAATTGACTTATTCTGTTAAAATATATTTTATAGGAATAATTTATCTTCTTACCGCATTTGACTGAAAGGGGCGATTGATGGTCGTACTTTTTACTTCTAAATCCAATATTTCTATCTAGTAATCATTCCAAGGAGGTTAAAACCAAATGAAAAATTTAAAAGATTTGAAACTGCCCCGTTTAAAACTTTCCGATATGAAAATCCAAAAAAGGCTGCTGCTTGGATTTATTATCGGAGCAATCTTTATCGCCCTATGCGGTGGTTTAGGCATCTTGGGAATTTTAAGCAGCAGCGGTTCATTGAACTCTTTCGCTATTGTCTTAATTCTGATCACGATCGTAGGAATCCTTTCTTTAATATCCATATATTTCTCGATTGTGAAAACAATTAGCAAGCCAGTAGAAGAGCTGATCGAGGCAGCTACACAGTTCGCCGAGGGAAATTTGGACGTTAACATTACCTTCCGGTCTCAAAATGAATTGGGCCAGCTTGCCGACGCCTTCCGCTTTGCTATGCAAAGCCTACGCTACGCGATTAATGAAATAACGAATAAACTTGTAAAAATTGCAGAAGGCGATCTTTCCTTAAAGCCGCTAAAGGGTTATGCGGGCGATTACGCTCCGATTGCAACAGCGGTAAATACCATCTTAGATTCATTAAATGGGACATTTAAAAATGTTCTAACCTCCTCCGAACAGATCAGCAACGGCTCAAGCCAGGTAGCCAGCGGAGCGCAAAACCTGGCACAGGGCGCCACGGAACAGGCCAGCGCCATCCAGGAACTTTCCGCAACCATATCCGACGTTTCCCAGCGGGTAAATGAGAACACCGAGCACGTCACCGAGGCAACGTCTTACATAGAGGAAACCACAAAACAGGTGCAGCACAGTAACCAGCAAATGCAGCAAATGCTTGAAGCGATGAATAACATCAATATCTCTTCCAACGAAATCAGTAAAATCATCAAGGTAATTGATAATATTGCATTCCAAACCAATATTCTGGCTTTGAACGCCGCCGTTGAAGCCGCCAGAGCCGGAGCGGCGGGGAAAGGCTTCTCCGTTGTTGCCGACGAGGTACGCAATCTTGCAAGCAAATCCGCTGACGCAGCGAAACAGACAACCCAGTTAATTGAAAACTCCATTGAAAAGGTTACAGATGGAACACAGATTGCCGACAGCACCGCGCAGGCATTGAACATGGCAGCCGAGCAAATGGCAAATGTGCAGGACACCATACGGAAAATAGAACAGGCCTCCACCGCACAGGCAACGGCCATCTCGGAAATAACCAAGGGAATCGAACAGGTTTCCGCAGTCGTCCAGACAAACTCCGCAACAGCGGAGGAAAGCGCGGCCGCAAGCGAGGAACTTTCCGCACAGGCAAAAATTTTAAGGTCCGAAGCCGAAAAAGTAAAACTTCGCGCCTAAATTGCAAACACCCCGTGGAATCACGGGGTGTTTTTTCATCCGTTTATAATCTCAATCTGTAATTCCTTCATAATATCAAGCGCCTCCTGATTCAAGCGCGCGTCGTTACTGGCTGTACAGGCGGCATCCACACGGATTTCCGCTTCCGGAAGCGCCGCCTTTGCCAGCACGGCATTTGAGAGGACGCAGATATTGGAAACAACACCAGCAAACTCAACGCAGTCATACTGCTTGTCCGCGAGATATTCGGCAAGCTGCATGGAACCAAAGGCCGGCTTTTCGAAGCATTTATCTTCGGTACGGCAGAGAGCGGCTATTTTTCCGTACAACCTCCAGCCCTCGGTGTTTTTCAGGCAATGCGGTACGGGAAGCTTCCTTCCCTCCTGTGTATTCAGATAATTGGATTCATGTGTGTCATAAGTAAAGGCTACTTCCCAGCCATTCTTTCGATAGTCTTTTATTTTTTCTGCAATCTGGTCCTCCAGCAAAACCGCATCTTGAAAACCCAGGCTTCCGGAAACAAAATCATTTTGGTAATCCACGATAATCAATATCTTCTTCATAGCAACATCCCTTTTCACGGATTTTCTTTTTATCCATTATAGCACGTTTTCTTTTGAGGCACACAAAATACATAATTTTTTTCTAATTATATTTAGAAAGCCCGTGCAGGAAGCCTTTCCGATCTTTAGAGGGTTCTTGCATGGGCTTGTCATTTCTGGAATCAAACGGAATCCTTTGCGTATTTTTCTATTGCGCGGGGAATATCCCCTTCGATGAGTTTGCACAGGCTATCAACGATACGCTTCGGATCCTCCTGCATATCTTCCAAAATCCATTGCGCCAAAATGCCAATGAAAGCGTAAGAATAAAAATTCGCCATGAAATCTTTCTCACGGTCGGAAACGTTCTTCCCGTTGGCAACTTCATTAATGACCCCCATCATTAAATCATATGTAACCTCGTGCAAAAAATGGTCCAGATGTTCGCGCCCAATCGAATGAAACGTATTCTTGCAAAACGCTTTATTGTCCATAACATACTGGAATAT
Organism: Caproiciproducens galactitolivorans; assembly: GCF_029266045.1. NCBI lineage: Bacteria > Bacillati > Bacillota > Clostridia > Eubacteriales > Acutalibacteraceae > Caproiciproducens > Caproiciproducens galactitolivorans. The sequence continues at coordinate 32,291 of NZ_JAJUFJ010000004.1, forward strand.
CATCAAAAACCCCTGCGGCCACGTGCTGTAAGTTCGATAACCGGCAATTCCGTCAATCGCTTCCGTACGGTAAATCCAACCCAAAAGGTCGTAGATATCCTGAAAATGATAATAAAATGTCTGACGGTTTACCCCGCATTCCGTTACCACATCGACGACGGTTATTTTATCAAGCGGCGTTTTCTCCATCAGTTTTTTCAGGGAAGCTGCCAATGCTCTTTTTGTTACCGAAGACATAGTTAAGCCCCTCGCTTCGAAAATGGATGTATCATTTATTCGTATGTATTATGGTAACACAGTTATGATTCTTTTACAACAGAACGCGAAGGCTGCGCTTCGGTTTTATTTTGTCGTTTCGGCTTCGACCAAACGCTCGCCGCAGTAAATTTCGCGCAGACGGGGTTTTTCAATTTTCCCGGTCGGATTTCTCGGCACGTCCGCAAAAATTATCCTGCGCGGCCTTTTATAGCGCGGGAGATTCATGCAGAACTCCCGTATATCCTCTTCCGTACAGGAAACATCCGGTTTCAATTCGATGATCGCAGCGGCGATTTCGCCCAAACGGTCGTCCGGAAGCCCAATAACCGCGACGTCCTTTATCGCCGGATGTGCGCGCAAAAAGTCCTCAATCTGTACGGGATAGAGATTCTCTCCCCCGCTGATAATAACATCCTTTTTGCGGTCGACCAGATAAATGAAACCGTCTTCGTCCATACGCGCCATATCGCCGGTAAAAAGCCATCCGTTTTTCAGCGTTTCCGCAGTTGCTTCCGGATTGTTGAAGTAGCATTTCATAACGCCTGGACCTTTCACAATCAGCTCGCCCACTTCGCCCGGGCAAACCTTTTGGCCCTGATCGTCGACAATCGCGGCCTCCCAAAGGTACCCCGCTTTGCCGATTGCGCCTACTTTATGTATATTTTCAACGCCAAGATGCACGCAGCCCGGACCGATGGATTCGCTGAGCCCGTAGTTCGTATCATAAAGATGCTGCGGAAAGACCTTTTTCCAGCGACGGATTAGGCTGGGCGGAACGGGCTGGGCGCCAATGTGCATCAGCCGCCACTGATCCAGACGGTAATCCTGGAGCCGGATGTCCCCATGCTCTATAGCGTCCAGAATATCCTGCGCCCAGGGAACCAGCAGCCAAACAATCGTGACTTTTTCTTCGGAAACCGCCTGTAAAATCCACTCCGGTTTCACCCCGCGAAGGAGCACCGCTTTTCCGCCCGTCAAAAGGCTGCCAAACCAGTGCATTTTCGCACCGGTGTGGTAAAGCGGAGGAATACACAAGAAGACATCCTCATGCGTTTGCGAATGATGATTCTGCTCGGTAAGGCAGGAGGAAATCAACGCCTTGTGCGAATGAAGAATCGCCTTGGGAAAACCAGTCGTGCCGGAAGAAAAATAGATCGCCGCGTCATCGTCGTCCTTCAGATCAACCGCCGGCGCGGTAGATGAACAATACGCAACAAGTTTGTCGTAACTGTCTGCAAAGGTCGGCTTGTTTTCTCCCACATAGAAAAAGGTCTTCACGCCATGCAGATGGTCGAATATCTGCTCCACACGTCCGATAAACTCCGGACCGAACACAAGCGTATTCGCCTCTGCCAGTTCCAGACAGTATTTGATTTCTTCGGCTGTATAACGGTAATTCATCGGAACCGCAAGCGCCCCAGTCTTTAAGATTCCAAAATAAATCGGAAGCCATTCCAGGCAGTTCATCAGGAGGATTGCCACCCTATCCCCCTTTTGAACACCGCGGGTAAGAAGGAGATTCGCAAACCGGTTCGCTTTTATATCGAATTCCCTCCAAGTCATTTCACGGCGATATTTCTCGGAAGAACTGGACTCAATTAAATTATATTCCCGCCATGTAACCGCACGATCCGGCTGGTTCGCCGGATTGATCTCGACCAGACTGATTTCCGTGGGGTAGAGCTTCGCGTTTCTTTCAAGAAAATCTGTAATTGCCATTTTACATCAACTTTCTTCTTTCAATTTGAGATGAAGGGGAATCTCAGTATGATGTGATTTTATTTTTTCCTTCTGTCCGATTATATCATAATTTAGCCAGTAAAACCATTAAAGTAATAAAGTTTATAAAAATAATTTATTTAATAATAAAAATATGTGGTTTAAGGCGAACAGCAAGCATCGTCCTTATGAAAAAAAGCATCCGTCGTCAAACAACGGATGCTTTATCATCAATTTCCATTTTAAAAGAAGGAAATCATATCTGCGGGAATCTGATATTGCCTTGCGATTACCGTCTTAATTTTCTTCTCGTCCAGCGTAGGGAGTTTATTGATGCTGTCTATAAAATGCTTTGTAGGTTGCGCGCATCGTCTTCCGCTCTCATTGTAAAGCTCAATGTTAATTACGCTGATTCCCTCAAAGGTTTTATTGGCAATCACGACAACTTTATCGATTTTCATTTCACCACTCCCTTTCTTCATAAAGAATAATTTAATATTTGACAAAAGTCAACTCTTTTTTTGTATAAAAACTTACCAATAATCAACGCCATTTTTCTGTTTTTACCAATTTTAACGTGTTAAACTTAGGTGATTGTGCCAACGAATTCATTTCCTATGTTTTACAGTCCGATCCTACTCTGCATTTCCAACTGTTCCGCTCTTTTCAAAATCGGGAACGAAACACCGGTACACAACTGGGATGCGATCAAAAGAAATAATATAAAAATAGAATCCTTCAGATATGCCAAAAACACCGTAGCTGAAAAGCTGCGGTGTTTTTTTTGCATACTGTGCCCGCGTTCCGCGAGTACCCACATTTTCCGAAATGATTCGCCTTTCTGCTGCTTCCCCCACCACCTGCACCGCAGTTCGCATTATGAATCCGTCAACGTGAAAAAGCAGCCCGACCCATAAGGGCTGGACTGCTTTTTGGTGCTGGTGGCCAGACTTGAACTGGCACGGTGTTGCCACCGAGGGATTTTAAGTCCCTTGCGTCTGCCGATTCCGCCACACCAGCGTGCAAACTGTCAAATTGGCGGTTCAACGTTTGCTATTATAGCATAGTGTGGCGGAAAAATCAATGAAAAATTTACTGCTCATATTGGATTTCGATTGGAATTTTCCTGCAGTATTCTTTGGTCGTTGGGTTACGGACAACCGCTGACTGGTTTTGGCGCAGCAGCTTTGTGAGCTGATAAACATCCACCCAGATTTCATTGTTGCATTCCTTTTGGCTCTCATCAAAAATAAGCTGAAGCCCAAAATGCAAATGGCTTAGATTAATGTTATTGACATTCTCCTTTGTGCTGTAGCCCGTATGGCCCACATATCCAATTACGTCGCCCGCGGTAACTGTCTGCCCAACCGCCAAATCCGCCGCATACGGGCGATTTTGCCTTAAATGGGCATAATAGTAATACCGCATCTTATCAAAGCTGCGAATCCCGATGCGCCATCCCCCGTATTGGTTCCAGCCAAGCGCTTCCACCACGCCGGACTCCACCGCAATGACAGGCGTTCCGGTCGCCGCAATCATATCATGACCTAAATGCTGCCGCTTATAACCGTAGGTTCGCGCGGCTCCAAAATCATCGTAATCATGATAGGGAAACGATTTGGCAATTGGCGAAAAGCCGATCAGGCCGTATTTTTCCTCGCCGTTGATTTTGTAACTGCCCAGCAAGCCTCCCAAAACGGCTGTGTATGCTTTATGATAATACGTATAATGTTTCATATTCTTCGTTAGTTCATCGATGCTCTGCGTTTGCAGCTTTTCGACAAGGATATCCATATCATTGCTCTTATAATGGGAGAAATTCCCGCCGTACTTCGCCGCAAGATAAGCAAGCAGTTCAATCCAATTATATTTTATCTCCTTGTCATGTGAAGAAATATCGAGGTTCATTGCTTTTTTCAATGCGATATAGGGAACATTAAACTCAACATATTTTATGTAGTCGCCTGCCGAAGCCTGTGTCTCGGCAACGGCAGGCGCGCTTCGATTAAAGCAGCTGGAGGAGGCAAAAACAACTGCAGCAACGAGCAAAAGAAAAAGAGCTATTATTTTTTTCATTTTCATACAATTGTAAAACAAGCGATCACCTACTGTCCTACAATTATTATGATGACAATGAGAAAAATATAGCTCAAAAATTAAAGATCATCTGCATCCTGATCCGGTTTTTGCCCGTCCTGGGACGTTCCCGTATAACTTCCCAGTATATCGGACGGGATATCGCCCCTGCCCATATTCGGAAGCGTTGAAGCCATCTTGTAAGCCTTTCCTTCTTTCCTCTCACAACGTTGCTTGCGGTCTGCATCCATAGATTTCACCTCGCCCTTATTATGAGCGGCAACGGGAAAATTATGAATGCATTACGAACTTTTATTTGAGAACGGCCCCAACCGTCTGGAACATAATTTTTATATCATTGAAAAGCGTGATGTTTTTCATGTATTCCAGATTATACGCCATCTTAGGAGGCAGAATCTGCTCAATATAAACCTGTTCCGGATTTTCCGCCGCATTTAAAAGGCGATCTTCGTCCTTAAAGGCAATGCTTGAGGTTGCGGTTATTCCGGGACGGATTAAAAGTGTCGCCATATACTCCGGCGTATAGGCTTCCACATATTTCCGCACCTCCGGACGGGGACCGACCAGGCTCATGCTGCCGTTCAATACATTTAATAACTGGGAAAATTCATCCAGCCTTAATTTGCGGATAATACGGCCCATTCTGGTAATGCGCGGGTCGTCCCCAACCGTAAGCGGCGGGCCGATCTTATCGGCATCCAGAACCATGGTTCTGAACTTAAAAATCTTAAAATCCGTATTATAGCGGCCGACACGGGTCTGACGGTAAAAAACCGGGCCTTTGGAATCCAGTTTGATTGCAATCGCCAACAGGAGAAAAAAAGGAGACAGCAAAGTTAAAATAATAAGGGATACAACGACGTCAAACACCCGCTTTAAGAAAAGGGAAAATTTTCGTTTATTCAGTATTTCGACATATTCTTTTGTATATTTGTTTTTCATACTTTCTGGCAGGGTTTCGAAAATCACGATACGCTCTCCATTCTGATTTGTTTGTAGTATTATAGCACATTTTTGAGTCCGATAACAAATTTACCACATTCCTTATGCAATATGTTTACATTTCATGCGTCGAAATGTTATACTATAAGCAATATTGCGAAACAGCGAATAAAGGGGATATGGTAATGTATTATCTTGGTATTGATCTGGGCGGGACAAACATCAAAGTTGGTGTGGTTGATGAAAATAACCGGATCATCGCGACTGCGAAAAAAAAGACCCGCGTACCCTGTTCGTCGGACGAAATGTGCGAACAACTTGCCAGTACTGCTTACGAGGCGCTGGAAAACGCCGGAATATCCATTGATGATGTTCCATGGGTTGGAATCGGAACTCCCGGTACGATAAACCGCGACACCGGTGTGGTGGAATTTTCAAACAACCTGCATTTCAAGCATTTTGAGCTAAAAAAACTGCTGGAAGCCAGAATGAACAAGAGGGTTATCGTTGAAAACGACGCCAACGCCGCCGCATACGGCGAATATCAGGCAGGCGCTTTGAAAGGAACCAAAAACGCCCTTGCCATTACGCTAGGGACGGGCATTGGCAGCGGTATTATTATTGACGGTAAAATCTACGCCGGTTCTAATTTCGGCGCCGGTGAAATGGGGCACACGGTTATTGCGTATAATGGGCGCCACTGCACCTGCGGCCGCGACGGATGCTGGGAAACCTATGCTTCCGCCACCGGTTTGATCCGTTCAACAAAGGAAGCCATGGAAAAAGTAAACGATCACAACGCGCCGATCTGGAAACTGGTCAATAATGACCTGAACAACGTAGACGGCCGTACCGCTTTTGACGCAATGCGCGCAGGCGACCCCACCGGAAAAGCGGTTGTAGATGAATACATAGCCTACCTTGGATGCGGCCTGGTGAACTGCATTAACACATTCCAACCGGATGTCCTCTGCATCGGCGGCGGCATCTGCAATGAAGGAGAAACCCTTCTGAAGCCCCTGCGCGAATATGTTGCCAGTCAGGCTTATACCATCAGCGAGGACAAGCGGACAAAGCTCTGCAGGGCAATGCTCGGCAATGACGCCGGAATCATCGGCGCCGCTTTACTTGGAAAATAATTTTATTCCATAATATAAAGAGGAGAACAAAATGAGTCTTGATAAATCGATTTTCGGGATTCTGCCGGACGGTACGGAAGTTGAAAGCTACATCCTCAAAAACACCGGCGGAATGACCGCGCAAATCATCACGTACGGCTGCCGGATTGTGAAATTGCTTGTACCGGACAAACGGGGAAATTTCGGCGACGTGGTGCTGGGGCATGACAAGCTAGAGGATTATTTGGCACAGGGAGACGTTTTCGGCGCTGTTGTGGGCCGCTTTGCAAACCGCATCGGCGGAGCGGAATTTACAATCGACGGCAAGCGCTATGCTCTTACCGCCAATAACGGCAGGAATTCCCTGCACAGCGCCCCCGGTGGAATTCAGGACCGCGTCTGGAGATTGAAATGCAGCAATCATGACGACGACGCGCCTTCCGCTACTTTTTCCTATTGCAGTAAGGACGGTGAATGCGGATTTCCCGGTAACCTTGATATTACGGTTACCTATTCCCTTTCCACCGATAACGCCTTAATCATAGAATATACCGCAAAAACCGACCACGAAACGCCGGTTAACCTTACAAACCACTCATATTTCAATATCAGCGGAAACGCCAAAAAAGATATTTTATCACAGGAACTGCAAATAAATGCCGATTATATCACGGCGGTCGGTCCCGATTTAATTCCGACTGGCGAGCTGCTGCCGGTCACGGGTACAGCCTATGATTTCAATAAGCCCAAAACCATCGGGCAGGATATCCGGGCAAACGACAGCTTATTAAAAAGCTTCGGCGGCTATGACCATAATTTCGTGCTGAAAGGCGGGGACGGGATGAAAAAAGCCGGCGAGCTTTACGACCAGGTGAGCGAACGGGTAATGTCCGTTTTTACCGATATGCCCGGCATACAAGTTTATACTGCAAACGGTATTACCGTTGATACGGGAAAGGGCGGCATAAAATATCGGTCGCACCACGCGATCTGCCTGGAAACACAGTTTTTCCCCGATTCCATGCACCATGAAAATTTCCCGTATCAAAACCTGAAACCGGGTGAAAAATACGAGCACACAACCATTTACAAATTTACAGTTCGATGAAAAAGGGCGGCCCGCTTACGCAGGCTGCCCTTCCTTTCTGAAAAGCATAGAAAAGGGCTTGCCGCCTGTTCTTCACAGGCAGCAAGCCTTCTCCGGGTTTTGCTTTCTTTTAATACTCTCCCAACGTTTGGGGGCATTTAAACCGGCAGCTCTTTTATTTACGTTTAAAAGCGGATTTCGGAGCGCCACAGATCGGACAGACCCAATCATCCGGCAAATCCTCGAAAGGAACATCGGGATCATTGTAAACATAACCGCAAACCGTGCAGACCCAACTGTTCCCATCCAGTTCTTCTTCCGGCTGTTCAGCCTGATAGGTCGGCGCATTTTTCGGCGCCTTGCCCTTAATTACCTTATGATAGTAATCGTACGTCATGGGCTTGCCCTTTGCTTCGTCGCTTCCGGCAACGACTTCCGCAATAAAGATGGTATGCGTAGGTGTTTCCACACTATTCACTACGCGGCAGAGCAGCCAGCAGCAGATGTTCTCTTTCAGAACCGGGACGCCCTCTGCCAAAATCTTATGGCGGACATTGCTGAGCTTATCGATATCGCGGCCGGAATTAAAACCTAATGCGCCGATTACTGCGCCGGAGGTATCCTCCGACAAAACGGAAACGGTAAAAATGCCGTTTTTTACAATGCATTCATGGCTATAATTATTGTGGTTCATGCTTACCGCTATCATATTCGGGTCGTTGCAAACCTGAGCAACCGTATTTACGATACAGGCGGAAGCTTTCTTATCATCCTTCACACCAATCGCATACATGCCGTATGTCAAATTAAAGAGAATTTCGTTTTTCATAACGTTCACCTCCCATTTATATCCATGATAGCACTCCGGCGCACTACGCACAAGACGATAATACAAAAATTTTAAAAAATTAAAATAAATTTCATTTATTTTCCCCTTTAATCCTGCTCCAATAAGCCTGATACGCCTGCTCCGTCTTATTCTGCCCATATTTATAATACCGGACGTCTTTCAATTCATACGGCAGATACTGCTGTTCCACCCATTTGTCCGGATAATCATGGGGGTATTTATAAAACTGCCCTTTATTGGGGTTGTCTTCCCCATCATAATGTTTATTTTGAAGCTGGCGGGGAATATTCCCGATTCTTCCCTTTTGAATATCGGCAATTGCGGCGTTGATTGCGCAGTACGCCGAATTGGATTTCGGGGCATTGCATACCAGTACCACCGCATCGGCCAGCGGAATACGCGCTTCCGGAAAGCCGACCTGCATCGCGGCATCCACTGCCGCTTTCACAATCGGGATAATCTGCGGGTAGGCAAGGCCTACATCCTCGCATGCACAGACCATCAGCCGCCGGCAAATGGAAGGCAGGTCCCCGGCCACAATCAAACGCGCCAGATAGTGAAGCGCGGCATCAGGGTCCGAACCGCGCATCGACTTTTGAAACGCAGAAAGGATATCGTAATGCTCGTCCCCTGCACGGTCATACCGCAGGGCGCTGCGCTGAGTCAGCTCCTTTGCTTTTTCCAGCGTTACAAAGCAAGAGCCGTCTTTCTCGTCGCCGGAAAGCACGCAAAGTTCCACCGCATTCATCGCCTTGCGCACGTCCCCGCTGCAAGCAGAAGCAATCACCTCGGCCGCGCCGTCCTCCACCTGGATTTTCCGGTTCTGCTCCTGCTCCATGAAACGGAAAGCACGCTGTACCGCCAGCAGGACATCTTCTTTTTCCACAGGCTTGAACTCAAAAACCGTAGCCCGGCTGAGAATCGCGTTATAAATATAAAAATACGGATTCTCCGTTGTCGAAGCAATCAGCGTGATCTGTCCGTTCTCAATAAACTCCAGCAAGGTTTGCTGCTGCTTCTTATTAAAATACTGGATTTCATCAAGGTAAAGTAGGATGCCGTTCGGCGCGGCAAAGGTGTCAAGCTGATCCACCACCGAACGGATATCCGCGGTTGACGCCGTCGTTCCGTTCAGTTTATACAGGCTGCGGTTGGTTTTCTTTGCAATGATGGAAGCTAGCGTGGTTTTTCCAATTCCGGACGGCCCGTAAAAAATCATATTCGGAATAACACCGGAATCAATAATCCGTCGCAGAGCCTTGTCCGGATCAAGAAGATGATGCTGGCCGACAATGTCGTCCAGACTCTGTGGGCGCAGCCGGTCTGCTAAAGGTGCCGCCATGGTCACCACACCACCCTGTTTTCGTTATTCATATAAAGGATAGCGGCTGCAGATTTCTGTAACCATCGCACGAATTTCTTCTTTTCTTGCATTAAAATCATTGATAACAAAGCTAATGCATTCGGCAATCTTATCCATATCCTGTGTATTCAGGCCGCGGGTTGTAATTGCGGGGGTGCCCAAACGGACGCCGCTGGTAATGAACGGGCTGCGCTGCTCATTCGGCACGGTGTTTTTATTTGCGGTAATATAAACCGCGTCAAGGCGCTGTTCAAGCTCTTTTCCGGTCAGCTCCATCCCGCTCAGGTCGATCAGCATCAGGTGATTATCCGTACCTCCGCTGACCAGCCTTACGCCACGTTTCATCAGTCCGTCCGCAAGGGCCGCGGCATTCTCGACTATGCGATGGCCGTAATCCTTAAACTCCGGCTTCAGCGCTTCGCCGAAGCATACCGCCTTGCCTGCAATAATATGCATCAGCGGCCCACCCTGCGTGCCGGGAAAAATTGCTTTATCTATGGCTTTTGCATATTCCTCACGGCAAAGGATCAAACCGCCGCGGGGCCCGCGAAGGGTTTTGTGCGTAGTGGAAGTAACCACATCCGCCCATTCAACCGGGTTGGGGTGCTCACCGGCAGCGACAAGCCCGGCAATATGCGCCATATCCACCATCAGATATGCGCCGCACGCATCGCAGATTTCACGGAACCGTTTGAAGTCAATGATTCGCGGATACGCGCTCGCGCCCGCAACGATCATTTTCGGTTTTTCCTTCATGGCGGTTTCATAGACTTTATCGTAATCAATCCGTCCTGTTTCGGGGTCTACTCCATAGGGAATGAAATGAAAATATTTGCCTGAAATGTTCACCGGGGAACCGTGTGTAAGGTGGCCGCCTTCCGAAAGGCTCATCCCCATTACGGTGTCTCCGGGATTCAAAAGGGCAAAATAAACCGCAATATTGGCTTGCGCGCCGGAATGCGGCTGTACATTGGCATGCTCCGCGTGGAAAAGCTCACAGGCTCGATCTCGCGCAAGATTTTCGACGGCATCAACATACTGGCATCCGCCGTAATACCGTTTTGCCGGGTAACCTTCCGCATATTTATTCGTCAGTACGCTGCCCATAGCGGCCATGACGGCGGGGGAAACAAGGTTTTCGGAGGCAATCATCTCCAGATTGCGCTGCTGGCGCTTTAATTCTTCCTTCATCGCCGCTCCGACTGCGGGATCCGATTGAGAAATAAAGCCTATGGTATCCATCATATCGCTGTACAATTTTATCATTCCCTTTCCCTGAATTATTTATTGATAATTATACACGATCATGTGCTAAAAGGCAACTATACGTACAAAATACAGCAGTAACAAATGCGCTGGATAAAATACGTAAAAAAAGTATTTCCAGTCCGGCTTTCCCTTCTTCCCACTATAAAACAGGATTGGAACGCCGGCCGCCGCGGCATACAATTTTATCGTTCCCGTTAAGAAACTGTAACCCGTATTAAACAGAACAAACAGGAGAACCCCTTTGGTTTTTACATCCCGTAAGCAATAAAAGAGGATAACGAGCGTTACGCCGAACCACCCATAGTCCGTGTGGAGCACCTCTGCCGTTAAGACAGGAATGACCGCGAGAGTACACGCTAGAAAGGGCTTTGTTTCCAGAAATGTCCGGAGAAAGGAAATCGCCGCCAGCCCAAAGAAAAGGGTAAAAAACACATTCTGTTTTTGAGGATTCCAAATCGTACTGTAAAATGCAAGATCATACGGTATTTCGGACAGCAGCGCAAACAGAAACAGGCGTCCGAGATAGGCCCGTACATTGGAAGTATAAAGGACCCCCTGCGCGATAAAGAAGCAAAAGAGCGGGAAAGAAAGCCTGCCAATTATACGGAACAACGGAATCTGCGGGAAAAATATGGCTCCGATGTGATCGATCAGCATAGTAACAATTGCAAGAATTTTTATCTGCGCCCTGGTCATATTTTCCCCAGCTTCCATTTTTTGATGTATTTACCAATATGATATTTGATAAACTTTTCCCTGTCAACTTGTACTTTTGTGAAATCTAAGATAAAATAACAATACATCAACATTTTGCAGGAGGGAATGGTTATGACCCGGAAACAGCGCGCGGCTTTGGCGGTGGAAGCTTTAAAAAAAGAATATCCGGACGCCATCTGTTCCCTTACCTATACCGACGCCTTTCAACTGCTGGTCGCAACCCGCCTGTCCGCACAGTGTACGGACGCAAGGGTAAACCTTGTTACCCCTGCCCTCTTTGAAAGGTTCCCCGACGTGGATGCCTTTACGAAAGGAACAGTCGAAGAAATTGAAGAATTAATCCGTACCTGCGGGCTTTACAAGACAAAGGCACGGGATATTCTTGCCATGTCCAAAATGCTGAAGGAGGAATACGGTGGCGTGGTGCCGGACACAATCGAAGAATTGACCCGTCTGCCGGGCGTGGGCAGAAAAACCGCCAATCTGGTGGTCGGCGATATTTATCACAAACCGGCGGTTGTCACAGACACACACTGTATCCGTATTTGCGGAAGAATCGGCCTGAGCGAGGGCAAGAACCCATTTAAGGTGGAAAAACAGCTTCGCGAAGTACTGCCTATGGACGAGTCAAACGACTTCTGCCACAGGCTTGTTCTGCATGGCCGGAAGGTTTGTACCGCCCGGAATCCGCAATGTGAAGAATGCTGTCTAAAAGACATCTGCAAATTTGGAAAAGAAAAGTTGTCGGAAAAATTAAAATAATAGTTGAAATTGCCGTGCCAACGTGATATAATTATTTACGTCGCGCGGGAGAAGTGCGGAAATATGGGCCTGTAGCTCAGCTGGGAGAGCGTTCGGTTCGCATCCGAGAGGTCAAGGGTTCAAATCCCTCCAGGTCCACCATGCAAGAGGAAATCTGTAAAAAGATTTCCTCTTTTCTATTTTCACACTGCTGCGTGCAAGCACTGTGGATTTCATCTTTCCATTTTCTCCGGATTTCACCCCGGAAAAATTTTGAAGTAAAATTCAATGCCTCTCAGACTGTCGAAGAACCCATCCTTCGCTTAACGCGTCGGATGGGTTCTTCGACAGTCTGAGCAAGGTACCTTGAAAGCACCTTGCTTCTTTATAAATAATAGCTTCTTGTCCTGCGCTCAGTTCTTTTGCGTATAAAATGCAAAACAGGATATTTTTTCTTCCCACCAACCGAAGGCAATTCTCCCCGCCGCAGCTGAAACGTCCTCCGTCACCGACAAGAAAACAAGGAATGAACCCCCGGGCGGAAAAATCAATTTCCCGTTTTCGGTATCCACCACAGTTGTTCCCGATTCTCCCCTGCGCACAAACGCTTTAACCCCGCCGGTCGGTTCGCCGGATACATTCGATGCTACCTGCAATTGAACACGAGGATGCGGAACGGGGCGAATCGCTGTATTGGACGGGGTTACCGGAACGGATTCGAACGAGCCCTTGGGCGGGGTTGCGTTAAACCAGAATTGGGCGCGGAAGGGCGAATCCGATATATCGGTTACCGTCCAAACATTCACATATAAATTGACGCCGGAATTCGGCGGATTGTATAGCCGGGCCCAGGCGCTGGTTCCATTTCCAAGGCTTAAATTATCCCCATAACCCATAAAATAATTGCCGTTCAAGGATTCGTACAATTCGATCGGAATGTTTACACTTTGATCATAACTATACCGAATGATGTTCGGCCCAGCAGAATTGAGCATAATGTCACCTTTTTCTGTTGCTTTCGTATCCCATTTTATGTGGAATTAGCGGATGCTGTGCTTAGAAAAAGGCTTTATACTGTTATATTTTATATATTTCCTAATTTGAAAGTTTCCTGAGCAGATTTGCCATTTCAATGGTGGTAAGCGCCGCGTCGCTGCCCTTATTTCCGGACTTTGTACCGGCGCGTTCAATGGCCTGTTCAATGTTATCCGTCGTTAAAACGCCGAAAGCGACCGGCGTTTCCGTTTCCAGCGAAACGCTGGCGATTCCTTTGGAAACCTCATTGCTTACATAATCAAAATGCGGCGTTGAACCGCGGATAACCGCGCCAAGGCAGATAACCGCGTCATATTTCCCGGATTTTGCCATTTTCTTTGCGGCAAGCGGGATTTCAAATGCGCCCGGAACCCAGGCGACTTCGATTTCTTCTTCCTTCGCGCCGTGGCGTTTCAAAGTGTCCAGCGCGCCGCTCAAAAGGCGGCTTGAAATAAACTCATTAAACCGGGAAACGACGATCCCGAATTTCAGTTTTTCCGCAACCAGTTGTCCTTCCATTACTCTCATGTGAACTCGCTCCTTTTCATGCTTAAGATGGGATATGGGAAAACAAATGCCCCATTTTTTCCTCTTTTGTTTTCAGGTAGAAGGCATCTTCTTTACAGGGAGCAATCTCGATCGGAACTCTTTCAATAATTTCCACTCCAAATCCGTCCAGCCCGTAAATCTTGCTTGGGTTATTCGTCAACAGGCGAATTTTTCGAGCGCCTAAGTCCTGCAGGATCTGGGCGCCGATCCAGTATTCCCGCAAATCGGGCGCAAAACCCAATTCCAGATTAGCTTCTACGGTATCGCGGCCTTTTTCCTGCAATTCGTATGCCTTCAGTTTATTGATAAGCCCGATTCCGCGCCCCTCCTGGCTCATGTAAAGAAGAATCCCGCGCCCTTCTTTTTCAATTTGGCGCATCGCCGCCGCAAGCTGCTGCCCGCAGTCACAGCGCAGGGAACCGAACACATCCCCTGTCAGGCATTCCGAATGCACCCTGCACAAAAGATTCTCGCCGTCGCCGATATCCCCCTTTACCAGGGCAACATGATGCTCTTCGGTTAAGTCATTGACATAACCATGAATCTGAAAGTCGCCATAAGCGGTGGGCAATTTGGCGCTGGCCATATGGACAACATGCTTGTCATGGCGCCTGCAATAATCTTGCAGATCATGAATAGTGATGAAAACGAGCCCATGCTGTCGCGCAAATTCCCAAAGCTGGAGCGTACGCATCATATGCCCGTCCTCCGCCATTACTTCACAGCAGAGCCCGCATTCCCTCAGCCCCGCCAGCCGCATAAGGTCAACGGTCGCTTCCGTATGGCCGCCGCGCACCAGAACGCCGCCCCGCCTAGCAACAAGCGGAAACATATGCCCCGGCCGGCGGAAATCCTCGGGTTTGGCGCCAAGCTCGACACATTTCAGCGCCGTCAGCGACCGTTCCGCGGCGGAAATGCCGGTTGTAGTATCCACATGGTCAATGGAAACCGTAAAGGCGGTGGTATGATTGTCTGTATTTTCCGCAACCATCTGCGCAAGCCCCAATTTATGGCCCAACTTACTATCCATTGGCATGCAAATCAGCCCTTTTGCATATGTTGCCATAAAATTCACGTTTTCACAGGTTGCATATTGCGCCGCACAAATCAGGTCGCCTTCGTTCTCCCGGTTTTTGTCGTCCGCGACAAGAATAATTTTTCCTGCGCGCAAAGCATCCAGCGCTTCCGGAATCGTATTGTAGTTCATTACGAAAACCTCCTTAAAATCCATGCTGCTGTAAAAATTCTATGGTGATCCCGGCGAATTGGGAATTTTCCCTCAGCAGCTTTTCGGTGTATTTGGCAATCAGGTCGCATTCCAGATTCACAGTGTCTCCGGGTTTCCTTTGGAGCAGCGTCGTTTCCTGCTGTGTATGAGGAATGACGCAAATCCGAAACAGCCGGTCGCCCGCCCGGGCCACCGTAAGGCTTACACCGTCCACCGCGATGGAGCCCTTTTCTACAACATACTTTAAAATATTTTCCGGCGCCACTATGTCGATTGATACCGCGTTGTCTTCCCGCTTCACAGACCGGACCACGCCGGTTCCGTCGACATGGCCGCTTACAATATGTCCGCCCAGCCGATCCCCCAGCCGCATGGCGCGTTCCAGGTTGACCCGTACGCCCGGTAAAAAGCTCTTCTCATTTGTCCGGCGCAACGTTTCCGCCATAGCATCCACGGTGAACCGATGCGCATCGAAGGATATTACCGTAAGGCATACGCCGTTGACCGCGATGCTGTCCCCTATGCGCAAGCCATGCAGCACTTTCTCTGCCCGAATGGTAATCTGCGCGGACTGAGCCGACTTGTTCAGCGCCTCAACAGTTCCCATTTCTTCAATCAATCCTGTGAACATGGCGCTTCCTCCCCGGTTCCAAGGTAACCTTCGATCATAATGCCGCGGCCAAAAAATTGCGTGCACAGATTTCGCAGGCGATATGCATCTTTTAAGGAAGCAACCCCTCTACCGCCAACCGCTGTTTTCGCGGTATCCCCGCCGATTAGAATTGGTCCGATAAAAAAATTCACTTTGTCGACAATTCCCTGGCGAAGCGCGGATTCGTTCAACGTGCTTCCGCCCTCCAGCAGAACACTATCCAGGCCTTCCTCTCCCAGCTTTTTCATCAGAAAAGCCAAATCCACCCCGTTTCCCGTTTGGGGCATGCAGATAACCTTTGCGCCCATTCGCTCCAGCTCCCTTATTTTCTTATCCTGTGCTTTTTCCGTTACGGCGACAATTGCAGGCGCGTCCGAATCCACATTCAACACCTTTGCGGAGAGCGGGATTCTTGCGCTGCTGTCCACAATGACTCTTACCGCATCTTTTCCCTTTTTATCGGGAAGGCGTGTGGTAAGCTGCGGGTCGTCGGATAGAACGGTTCCGATTCCCGTCATTACGCAGGCCACCCGGTGCCGAAGCAAATGCACCTGTCTGCGTGCGCATTCCCCTGTAATCCATTGGGAATCGCCAGTTCGGGTTGCAATCTTTCCATCCAGCGACATCGCTGCTTTCAGAATGCAGAAAGGCTTTCCGGTTGTTATGTATTTAAAAAAGATTTCATTCAACTTCCGGCTCTCTTTTTCCAGCACGCCCGTAATAACCTCCACCCCATTTTCCCGAAGCATGGCAATCCCCCTGCCGGATACCAGCGGATTCGGATCCTCCGCCGCGACGATTACCCGCTTAATGCCTTTTTCCAGAATCGTCTGCGCACAGGGAGGCGTTTTCCCGTAATGGGAGCAGGGCTCCAAAGTAACATACAGATCCGCTCCGCTTACCTCTTCCGTGGCGTGCAGGATAGCATTTATTTCCGCGTGGTTTGCCCCGTAAGCTTCATGGTATCCCTCGCCGATGATCCGGTCGTCCCGAACAAGGACCGCACCGACAAGCGGATTCGGGTTTGTGTAGCCTGCGCCCCGCTTTGCAAGGCGCAGCGCCCTGTGCATATATTTGATATCCATTCTTTCCTCCTTTCTCGGCATAAAGAAAGCCCTGAGAATAAATTCTCAGGGCGAATCATGCAAGAAAAACAGCCTGGCAAACTGCCAATGCTTTTCGCGCTTTCAATCTTCTTCCATCCAGACTGTACTGTCGGCCTCGGAGTTTCACCGAATCTGCCTTACGGCTCGCGGGCTTTACCGCCGGTAGGGAATTTCACCCTGCCCTGAAGATTTATTCTTTTTATTTTATTTGTTAACAAAATAACACAATTGAAGGAAAATGTCAATAGTTAATGAAAACTCAAAATAAAAAAGGAGCCCCAGAAAAGGGACCCCTTTATTATATAGAATTATATGGAAACCCGATGAGCGATATCATAAAGCTGCTTGTCAAATGTGCGGGTCATATTCAGAGCCTCGTTAAGATCAACGTCCGTAATCTTACCATCGTGCATAACGACAACGCGGTTGCCCTTTCCGCGGTAAAGCAGATCTGCCGCATAGTATCCCATTACCGTGCCGACAACACGATCCCTCAGCGTCGGCGAACCACCGCGCTGCACATGTCCAAGGACGGTCGCCCTGGTCTCGATACCGGTTTTGGCTTCTATATCTTTTGCTAGCTTGTCTACACCGCCTACGCCCTCGGCAACGACAATAATGAAATGCTTTTTGCCGGTTTTCTGCGTAAACATCATACGGTCGATGATATCCCTTTGGAAGTCAAAGGGAACTTCCGGTACCAAAATGCTCGTGGCGCCTACGGCAATTCCGGTCTGCAAGGCCAGGTCACCGCAGCGTCTGCCCATAACCTCCACAACACTACAGCGGTCGTGGGATTCGGTTGTATCACGCAGACGGTCAACCATTTCCACAGCCGTGTTCATAGCGGTGTCGAAGCCGATTGTATATTCTGTTGAGGCAATATCGTTATCAATGGTTCCCGGAACGCACACGCAGGGAATCCCCGCTTTGGTTAAGTCCCTTGCCCCGCGGAAAGAACCGTCCCCGCCGATGACGACAACCCCCTCAATGCCCATGTCGCGGCAATTATCCGCAGCTTCCTTTACGCCCTCCGGCGTATTAAACTCCGGGCTGCGTGCGGTAAACAGCGCTGTGCCGCCGTCATTGATAATATCAGAAACACTACGCAGATTCATTTCAAACACATCACGATTCAAAAGGCCGTTGTATCCTCTGCGGACTCCCATTACCCGCATACCGGATGAAATCCCCGTCCTCGTAACGGCGCGTACGGCTGCGTTCATTCCGGGTGCGTCGCCGCCACTCGTCAAAACAGCAATCGTTTTCGTATTCATACTTGTACCCCCTAATTTTGCTTTACTCTCACCATAGATTATAGTCTATTCTGTCGTACGGAATCAACCGCAAAATATGGATAAAAGTATCACCTATATGGATTATTGTTGCATTTGTTCAATATAAGCCACATTCTTGTCTCCCAAAAGTTTTTTTAATTCTCGAATCAATATATCATTCACGCTTACAAACATTGACAAGGGGGCGCGCATAAGCTTTTTGGAATCAACAAAATAGATATAAAGCGGCGTGCTACCGTCAAAAATTGCCAAATATTTCTTTGCCCGGTTATACTGTTCGGAATTTTCGCCGGGCACCTTAATATACAGCCCTGGGCGCGCGGATTTTCCGGACCGGGCGGCTTTCTTTTTCCCGGCGGGCGGCGGGGCGGGACCAACCGATTCGCAAATCAATTTTGCATCCTCGTCCTCGCGCATACTGATCCTGCCAAAAATCTTTACAATTTTCCCCTCGGCGATCCATTCCGCGAACTGCGAAAGGACTTTCGGGAAAACGAACACTTCCATCGACCCGTACATATCCTCTATTGTGACAAAGGCCATGGTACTGTTGTTTTTTGTAACCTTCATTTTCACACCGACAATAATCCCCAGAAGCGTAACGGTGTCACCGTCGTGAAAACGGCCGCCCTGCTCCCTTGCATCATCCAGAATTTCTCCGATCCGGACCGCATGAATTGTATCATAGGTATAAATATATTCTGCCATTGGATGGCCGGAAAGATACATACCGGCGGATTCTTTTTCCATAGCCAACTTGTCCGAAAGGCTATAATCTGGCATCGGCGCAATGGCATATTCGTGCTCATCGTTTTTTACGCTGTCGAAAAAGCCCATCTGCCCGTCCACATTGCGCTTTTTATCATCATCAAGATAATCCATAATGTTGGAAACGTTCGTAAGCATTTGCCTGCGGTTTGCCCCAAGGCCGTCCAGCGCGCCGCACTTAATCAGGTTCTCTAGGGAACGGCGGTTCAAATCGCCGTACATGCGTTTACAAAAGCCGTAAAAACTGGTAAACGGACCGTTTGCTTCGCGTTCATGCAGAAGGTTCAAAATGAACCCGCGCCCAAGATTGCGTATCGCCAACAGGCCGAACCGGATGTCCTTACCGGAAACGGTAAAACCAATGCAGCTCTGGTTCACATGTGGGGGAAGAACGCAGATTCCAAGGCGCATGCATTCGGCAATATAGGCCGAAAGCTTATTGTTGTTGTCCAAAACGCTGGTCAGAAGGGCGGCCATATATTCATGCGGATAATAGCATTTGAGCCACGCCGTCTGGTAGCTTAACAATGCATAGGCCGCGGCATGCGATTTGTTAAAGGCATAGGAAGCAAAGCTTGCCATTTCGCCGTAAATCGCTTTAGCCGTCGCTTCGTCCACGCCGCGGTGGATACAGCCTTCCACCTCCACTTCGCCCTTTTCGTTCTTCAGGCCGTATATAAAGATCTGCTTTTCACGCTCCATTACGTCGGCTTTTTTCTTGCTCATTGCCCGGCGCACAATGTCTGCACGACCGAGCGAATAGCCGGCGAGCGTTCGGAAAATCTGCATAACCTGCTCCTGATACACAATACAGCCGTACGTAACGTCAAGAATGTTCTTTAAAAGCGGGTGACGGTATGTGATTTTTTCCGGATGATGGCGGTTTTCAATATAGCGCGGGATGTATTCCATTGGGCCGGGGCGATACAGCGAATTAACCGCGATCAGGTCTTCAATAAATTCCGGCTTCAGCTGCATCAGCACGCTGCGCATGCCGCTGGACTCGAACTGGAATATGCCGTCCGTTGCACCGGCTGCCAGCATTGCGTATACTTTTTTATCGTCCAGCGGTATATTCTCAATTTGAAATTCCGGCTGTTTTTTCCGGATCATATTCTGCGCGTCGCGGATTACAGAGAGGTTGCGAAGCCCGAGAAAATCCATTTTCAAAAGGCCCAGCTCTTCCAGCGTCGTCATAGTGTACTGGGTAACGACGGCATCGTTGTTTTTCGCAAGCGGCACGTACTCGGCAACGGGCTTGTCCGTAATGACTACGCCGGCGGCATGGGTGGAAGCGTTCCGGGGCATTCCCTCCAGCTTGAGCGCCATATCAATCAGTTCATGAATCTGCGGGTCGGTATCGTAGCGCAGTTTCAGCTCCGTGGAAGAATTCAGCGCTTTTTGAAGCGTCATGTTCGGTTCCATCGGAACCAGCTTTGCAACGCTGTCCACCGTAGCATAGGGAATCGCCATTGCCCGGCCGGTGTCACGAATGGAACCGCGCGCCGCCATGGTGCCGAAGGTGACAATCTGCGCCACATGATCGGCACCGTATTTCTCGACAACATAGTCGATCATTTCGGGGCGGCGCTCATCGGAAAAATCGATATCGAAATCAGGCATGCTGACGCGCTCCGGGTTTAAAAACCGTTCGAACAGCAGGTTGTATTTCAAGGGATCGATTCCTGTAATCCCGATGCAGTAGGCGGCAAGGCTTCCCGCGCCGGAGCCCCTTCCCGGTCCGACAGGAATTCCGACTTCTTTCGCGTGGCGCACAAAGTCATGCACAATCAGATAATAATTCACATACCCCATCTGTTCAATCGTTTTCAGCTCATATTCCAGACGGTCAATAATGGATTGATCCGGATTTTTGCCGTAGTGCTTGTATAAGCCTTCGTAACATTTTTCACGGAAATAGGCTGTGTTATCCTGCCCGTTCGGCGTATCAAAATGCGGAAGCTTCGTGTGGCCAAACTCGAATTCCACATTGCAGCGTTCCGCGATCTTTACTGTATTATCGGCCGCCTCCGGATGGTTGGGAAACAGCGCGCGCATTTCTCCTTCCGTTTTGTAATAAAACTGGTCGCTTCCGAATTCCATCGTATCATCGTCATTGATCGTATGGTTTGTCTGAATACATAAAAGAATGCGGTGCATGCTGTTGTCTTCCGGCTTAATATAATGGCAGTCATTGGTAACCACCAGGGGAATTCCCGTTTCTTCGGACAGGCGGATAATAGACGGGTTAATCCGCTTCTGCTCTCGGATTCCATGATCCTGTAGTTCCAAATAGAAATGATCCTCGCCGAAAATATCACGATAACGCAGGGCGGCTTCCTTTGCACCGTTGTAATCCCCCGCGGTAAGCGCACGGGGAATTTCACCGGCCAGGCAGGCGGATAAAGCAATAAGCCCCTCATGATATTTTTCTAGCAGTTCAAAATCGACGCGGGGCTTGCTGTAAAACCCCTCCGTCCATGCCTTGGAGACCATAGCAATCAGGTTCTGATAACCGGTATTATTTTCACAGAGCAGAACAAGATGTCGGTGTTCCGAATCCAGCTCATGTACCTTATCAAAGCGTGACCGCTGCGCAACGTAAACCTCGCAGCCGATAATCGGCTTGATACCCCGCTTTTTCGCGGCTTTATAAAAATCTACGGTGCCGTACATTACACCGTGGTCCGTAATCGCAATCGCTGTGTCGCCCCTGTCCGCAGCGGTATCGATTAACTCTTTGATACGGCAGGCGCCGTCTAACAGGCTATACTCCGTATGCAGGTGCAAATGTACAAACATGGTATCTCCCTCTCTGTTCTTTATAGACTCCGCGCTATGTCAACAATGCGTTGGAGCCGGTGGTTCGCCCCGGAACGGCTCAGCGGTTCGGACAACGCCCCGCCGAGCTCACGCAGGGACATCTCGGGATTGCGGTAACGCAGGTCGGCAATTTCCCTCAGTTCTTCCGGCAAAGCGTCCAGCCCCGTTGTCTTAATGATTTTTTCAATCGCAATAATCTGCGCGGCAGCGGCAGAGGCTGTTTTATCAATATTGGCCGTTTCAAAATTGGTTTTCCGGTTTACATTGTTTCGGACTTCCTTCAGCATTTTGGTCTGCATCAAGGCCATCGCCGCATTGCCCGCCCCCATGTACGTCAACAGATCCGCAACGCGCTCGCCGCCTTTTACATAAACAACAAAAGAACCCTTGCGGTTCAAAAGGCCAGGCTGCAAATCCAGCTCGTAAATCCCGCTGATAAAAGCGGACAGATCCCTTGCCAAATTCATAAAGGGGACCGTAAATTCAAGGCGATAATCCTTGTTGGGATCGGTTACGGTGCCGCAGGACAGGAAAGCGCCGCGCAGAAAAGCGCTGGCACAGCAGTCCTCTTCCATATTCGAATGGTTAATCCGCAGATTGATTTCCTTTTGATTATGCCCGAAAAAAGCAAGAACGGCACTACACTGTTCGCTGCCGTTTACGGTAACCGTAAAGGAGTTTTTCCGCTCCTTTCTGCGCAGCATAGAGGCGGAAATATCAACAATAACCCCGATGGTTTCAGCGGTAAGCTGTGCCGCAAGGTGCGCGGCGGCCCCGCTTTCCGTCGTAAGTGTGATGACATGGGCCGAAAATGCCCGCGCAAATAAAAGCAAACCGTAGCACTCCGCCTTTCGGCAGCAGGAGCCCTGCGGTATTTCTTTACATAATTCGATTTTCGTATCGGATGAAAATGACATTCCAACCTTCTCCCCGGTACTTATTGTTTATGGATATCCCGATGATTCACGCTGGTGCGCATATCCTGTTCCAGCAGATGATTGTACAGAAGCTGCGCCAAAGCCACCGAGCGGTGATGCCCGCCAGTACAGCCGATGGCAATAACCAGCTGGGATTTTCCCTCATTGCAGTACAGCGGAATCATATAATCAACCAGGCTTAATAAGCGGTCGATGAATCCCTGTGTCTGCTCCCATTTCATCACATAGCTGCGGACAGGCTCGTCCAGCCCCGTCAAATTCCGCAGTTCTTCCACATAGAACGGGTTCGGAAGACAGCGCACATCAAACACCAAATCCGCCTCGGCGGGTATTCCATATTTAAACCCGAACGAAACACAGTGAATCATCAGCGCGTCGGATGAATCGCCTAAAAACAGGCTGGAAATGCGCTCCTTAAGCTGTGCGGGTGAAAGATGGGAAGTATCAATGATATAGTCCGCCCGTTCCCGCACCGGCTTTAAAACATCCCTTTCCAGTTTGACCGCCTGCTCCAGCGAACCAAGGCAGTTTTCCGCAAGCGGATGCTTGCGCCGCGTTTCCTTAAAACGGTTCATCAGCACATAATCATTCGCGTCTAAAAACAAAATCCGGTAATCCTTCTTTTCGCTTTTCAGCTCATCCAGCGTTTCAAACAGACTGGAAAACATATCTCCGCCGCGGATATCCGTAACGACCGCCACGCGGGAAAGCGAGCCTTTCGCCTGATTCGCAAGCTCATAAAATGCGGTAATTAA
Organism: Caproiciproducens galactitolivorans; assembly: GCF_029266045.1. Taxonomy (NCBI): domain Bacteria; kingdom Bacillati; phylum Bacillota; class Clostridia; order Eubacteriales; family Acutalibacteraceae; genus Caproiciproducens; species Caproiciproducens galactitolivorans. The sequence goes on from NZ_JAJUFJ010000004.1 coordinate 55,604, forward strand.
CTTTGGCGGGATATTATCCACGCAATAAAAGCCAATATCCTCCAGCGCGTCAATCGCGCGGGATTTCCCCGCGCCGGATAGACCCGTTACAATCAAAAATTCCATAGTTCCTCCATATCAGCCGATCGTTTTAATTTCGCATTCCAGTTCCACATTCGTCTGCCGATACACGGTTTCCTTTATGATGTCAATCAGCTCTAGCACGTCGCGGCAGGTCGCACCACCCGTATTTACAATAAAACCAGCATGCTTCGTGCTTACCATGGCGCCCCCCACGCTCCTGCCCTTTAAACCGCAGTTTTCAATCAACGCCCCGGCAAAGTGGCCCTTTGGGCGCTTAAATACGCTTCCGGCGCTTGGCATTTCAAGGGGCTGTTTTGTTTTCCTGCGGGCAAGCAGTTCGTCCATGCGGGCCGCAATTTGATCCCGGTCGCCCCTTTTCAGCCGAATGGTAAGGGAGAGAATCGTGCAGCCATTGTCGGTATAAGCTGTGTGGCGATAGCCCATCTCCAACTTCGGACCGCTAAGCGAACCGATTTCCCCTGTTTTGGTAATATGCGTACAGGAAGTCAGCACGCTTTCCATTGCGCATTCATAGGCACCCGCATTCATAAACGCCGCGCCTCCGGCTGCGCCGGGAATCCCCCACGCAAATTCAAGCCCGGTAAGCGAATGTTCCCTTGCAAAAACGCAGAGCCCTGCCAGCGTTGCGCCCGCGCCACAGCGGATCGTGCAATCGTCGCCGGTAAATTGTATCTGGCTGAATTCTCCGGCCAGCGCAACCACTCCGCCGCGAATTCCATTGTCGCTGACAAGTATATTGGAGCCATTGCCGATAGGTAGCAACGGCACCTCAAGCTCATTGGCCGCCTTATACAGCTTTTGAATGGCCTCCCTGCTGTATATGGTAATAAACAGATCCGCCGGCCCCCCTATTTTGAAGGTGGTATGGCGGCTCATCGGTTCGTCGCGGCGGACTTTGCAGCCCAAGTCTTTCGCCGTGTTCGCTAACTGTTCCAGTCGATTCATTTTGCCCTCCATGATTTGGATTGAAAGACCGGATCGTTCTTTACTACGGAATACTCTTTTAAGTAAGCATGGAAGCGATCCACGCTTGCGTTTACCACAAGCTCTTCCGGAAAATCCAGTTCCTTCAATAATTCCAAGGAATGTTCAAAACATCCAACCGTTGCGGATATATGGGAATCCGAATTTAAAATGATTGGAACGCTGTGTTTTTTACATAGCTCCATGATTTTTTTGCAGTTCGGTATGGATTTCTTCCGACCTATAAAACTGCCTTCATTCAATTCCACCAGCTTCCCCGTACGCCCAAACTCGGGGATTACTGTTTCAAAATCATATTCATACTCTTTTGTGCCGCTGTGCCCAATCACATGAACCTGCGGGTTTTTCGTTATGTTCATCCATGCATTCGTAACCGCTTCTACAGTAGGGTTTTCGCAACGAAAGGCTTCTTCGTGAATGGATGCGACAATCCAATCCAGTTTCCCCACACAGTCCGGCTCAAGATCAATGTTGCCGTCCGTATCGATAATATTCGTTTCCTGCCCGCGCAGGACAAGAACACCTTCCATAAAACGCGGTATCACTTTCATATTTTCGAAATACCATTGTCCCGGCGCGCCCGGCATGCTGCGGCCATGATCGGTAATCGCGATCGCATACAGCTTTCTCTGCGCTGAGGCGTGTATCATTTCCTGTAATGTGCTGTACGCGTGTGTAGATGCAATCGTGTGTGTATGTGTATCTGCTATGATATTCATTCTTACTCCTTGTTCCTATTCCATACCTTAGTAATTTTCCAGTTGTTTCAGCAAAACAAATGCATTTAGGCAAACTGAAAAGCCCCTTAAAATTCCAGTTCCCTCTTTTTCTCCTGCTCCTGCAGAATCGACATATCCATGCCCAGATTCTGCATCAGCTCCTGCGCCGCATTATATCCCATTTTCTTCTGGCGGTTGTTCATGGCGGCAACTTCGATAATAATGGCAAGGTTCCTGCCCGGCTTAACCGGAATGGTAAGCACCGGCACTTTGATTCCAAGAATTTCCGTGTATTCGCTGTCGATGCCCATACGGTCGTAAACCTTTTGATTATCCCAAATCTCAAGGTTGATAACCATATCGATTTTCTCCGTCAGCTTAACGGCACCCATGCCGAAAATACGGCGCGCGTTAATAATGCCTATGCCGCGCAGCTCGATAAAATGACGGATGTTTTCTGGGGCCTGTCCTACAAGCGATTTCGCGGATACCCTGCGGATTTCTACTGCGTCGTCCGCGATCAGGCGGTGTCCGCGTTTAATTAGTTCAATCGCCGTTTCGCTTTTACCGACGCCGCTGTCGCCGACCAGCAGGATCCCTTCGCCGTAGACTTCAATCAGCACCCCGTGCCGTGTAATCCGGGGAGCCAGTTCCACGTTCATAAAAGATACCAGCGCGGCCACCAGGCTGGACGTTGTCTCCGGTGTGCCCAAAAGCGGTATTTTATTAGTTTTCACCGCATTTAAAAGTTCCGACATCGGCTTAATATTCCGGGCTACAATTGCCGCGGGCGGTTTTTTAGAGAAAATTTCATTTAATACTTCGGCACGCTCTTGCGAGGAAATGGATTTTAAAAACGAAGTTTCCGCATTGCCGAAAACAATAATCCGTCTTGTGTCGTAATAATCGTAAAAACGATTCAGTTCAAGCCCCGGCCTGTTTACATCCATAGAGGATATCAAAATATTTTCCGGGTCGCCGGGCATAAAAATCGTTTCCAATGCAAGCTCTTTTATTACTTTTGACAGAGGCACGGTAAATCCTGTATCCAAAAAAACACCTGCTTTCTGTTTTAATATATCTTCATTATATCTCAACCGGCATAAAGTTTAAAGTAAATTATCTATTAAAGGTAAAAATAATCCGGTTCAGAAAAGGAAGCATATCCGGCAAACCGGATATGCTTCCGAAAGACATCTGTATTCTAACTAACTGCTACTGCTCTTACGCTGATATTCGCCATATAACTCCCGTAAACCCAACAACTGGAAGAATTGCCCACGCTAATGCTGACCGGCATTTCCGTATGCCCGGTGAAATTTTCTTTTCCAGACATATCAATCTGTGCGGAAAGGCTGTTTTCAGTCAACTTCGTGATTTCGCTTTCCGGACCTACAACGGTAACCGTCAGGTTCTTAGTATAAACGCTTGCGGTCTTACCCGCCGCAAGATTTTTTATGGCAAAATTGCTGACAACCATTTTTCTTGTCGCCATGAAGCCTAAATTCAGCGAAACTTTGGCAACCGGGATGTTACTAAGGTTTTTACAGCTTGCCGGAAGGCTCACGTTAACGTCAAAGGTGCTGGTCGTCGGGCTTACTCCAGAAAAGTCGATCGGCGCCAAGGTGATCTCCGTTAAATTCGCAAGCACATCTTTCGGGCCGGCAACCTCAATGGACTGTGGGCTAATGGTTATCTGATCCGCAGAAAGCGACAAACCGGCCGGCTTATTTGTAAAGCTGGCGCTGAGCGGCAGAACAACTCTGGAAAGGACGGGTATCGTAACATCCACCTTATCTTGGCTCAGCTTAATTTTGTTGCTTACAATTTTGTTCCCGCTGGCGTCAGTCAAAACCAAATCGGTGGTAAAGCTTTTGGACTCCCGAAGGGTATCGTTAATTTGATACTGTACAGAAACTTTGCTAACGCGCGAAACTTCCTTTTCCGGTCCGGAAACGGTAACCGTATCGACGCTGAAGGTTGGAGTGCTGACAAAATAGGAAGGATCCGATTTGTAATCCGGCTTATACTTAATCTCATTTTCAATCGGGAGCGTCTTCTCCGCGTAACGGTCTACGCTGATATTCGCCTGACTCGGGGAGATGGAAACAACATCAAAATCCGACAGCGTTCCTTTTTTATTAACAGACAAATCAAATGTATAATTCCCCGGACTGGTAATGGTTGAGGCAAGCTGCGCGACAACCTCCAGATCAGACGCCTGTATCTGCTTTACGACCAGGCTGTTCCCCTTGATCGACACCGTCGCCGTCTGATTCACCGGACTGAAAACCTTCAAGCCATCTTCCTGTGCAGCATCCGAAAGCCGAATTATAATCGGCACGTCGGTAATCTGTCTTGGGAATTCCTCCGTATCGGTTAACGCCATAAAAATCCACAAGCCAATTGCCATGAGTACGGAAAAAAACATGACAAATTTATCGTTATAAAACAATCTTCCGATGCTAAATTTTTTGATCTTCATTTCTTTTTCGCCCTCCTTATGGAAGGGAGAAAGCTCTGTCGTTTTTCGCTCTGCTCGGTTTCGCTGGTAAGGACCAGGTTCTCGAGCCGGCTTTTCAGCGTTTCCCTGGTATAATTTCGCGTAAGCACGCCATTAACCGCAACGGAAATCTGCCCGGTTTCCTCGGAAACAATGACTACAACCGCATCGGAGTTTTCGCTCATGCCGATTCCGGCACGATGCCTTGTACCAAGTTCGATACTGACATTGTCGCTTTTTGTAAGCGGCAGAATACACCCGGCCGCATAAACCATCCCGTCGCGTAAAATCATGGCGCCGTCATGAAGCGGAGCCTTGTTGAAAAAGATATTGCAGATGATCGGAACGGAAGGAATCGCGTTTACGACCGTACCCGTATCGATAATGTCCCCCAGCTTCGTTTTCCTTTCAAAAATGATCAGCGCACCGGTCCTTTGCTTCTGTAAAACGGCTGCGGCATCCACAACCGCGTTCACACACTTCCGGTTCTGCTGAGCCAACACTTCATAATCGTCCTGCGGCATACCGAACATCCAGGGCTTATTCCCAATGCCGCTTCGGCCGATCTGCTCCAGCGCGCGCCGGATTTCCGGCTGGAAAACAACAAGCAACGCCATCACACTAAACTGGAAAAAGTAAGCAAGCAGGTTTCTCATCATATACAGCTTGAGAATATAGGATACGCCCCATACCGCCAAAAGCACAAGGATTCCCTTTACAAGCTGCTCTGCTCTTGTTTCGCGAACAAGTTTTATTCCACTATATATAATAAAGGAAACCAGAATTACGTCCAAAGCATCCGAAACCCGAAATTGTTTCGCAAGGCTGAAAAACGAATTCCAAATGTTTACGACTGCATCCATAACTTACTTCCTTCCGCGAGAATAAACACACCCTTTTTTATTTTAGCATATATCCTTTTATATGCAATCCCTTTATCCCGTATTTTCAGATTATTTTATGAACAGCCGCTACAAGGGCGTTCATTTCATTCATCGTGGTGAACGCGGAAGGGGAGACACGAACAGTACCCTGTTTCAGTGTTCCCATGGATTCGTGTGCAGCAGGCGAACAATGTAACCCCGCCCGTACCGCAATTCCGGCCGCGTTCAGTTTTTGCGAAACCGTTTCGCTTGGCAGATCATTTACGTTAAAAGATAAAACCGGTACAAAGTACGGCCAATCCGGTTCATCCGTATATAATTTTATATTTTTATTTTCAGACAGTTTTTTATAAAGATACTTTATAAGGGACATTTCGTGGCGGTAAATGTTTGGAATTCCCCTGCTTTTGACAAATTCTATTCCGGCAAGAAGCCCGGCAATTCCAGGCATGTTCTGCGTACCGCTTTCCATACGGTCCGGCATTGTCTGTGGCTGCTCCATGGAAGAAGAACTTGTTCCGGTGCCGCCTTCGATAATCGTTTCCAGATTCGAGCCGTTGGGCGTAACCAGCATACCGGTTCCCATTGGACCATAAAGGCCTTTATGGCCGGCTACGCAAAGATAGTCAAAGCCGCTTTCCGCCATATCAATCGGCAAAACGCCAGCCGACTGTGCGCAGTCCACGACAATTGGGATATTATATAGATGCCCAAGCGCGGCAATCCGTTCCACCGGGAGCCGGATTCCCCACACATTGGAAGCGTGCGTGCATACAATTAATTTCGTATTTTCGCGAATGGCATTTCGGAATGCGTTCAGCGTCGCATCGTTATTGCCCGGAAAAACCTTGGCTACGGTAAACATAACGCCGTTCTCCGAAAGCTTTTGCAATGGGCGCATAACTGCGTTGTGTTCAAGGCTGGATGTAACGACATGATCTCCCGGCTTTAAAAGTCCCTTTAAAACATAGTTCATTGCATGGGTGCAATTCAAGGTAAACGCAACGCACTCCGGGCCGGGTGCTTTAAAAAAATCGGCTGCCGCCGTACGGCAGCGGTAGATTTCCTCCGCTGCTGCAAGCGACATGGCATGGCCGGCCCTACCGGGGTTTGCACCGTATTTTTTTAGCGCAATTTGAACCGTATTCTGCACCGAAGCTGGTTTTGGATAAGTAGTGGCAGCATTATCAAGATAAATCATGATATACCGTCTCTTTCCGCACGTCCAAGAATTTTAATACCCATATCGGTTAGAATTTTTTCTGCTTCGTCGGTTCGTTCCGGAACATATATACTATAACCGCAGCCGCCAATTTCATTGCCGCGCGGTGTTCTTTCTACATATGACTTTATTCCGTGACTGAATAAAATGTCACGGCCCTTCATCGCATACGTAATTGAGTTGACCATAATCATAGGCTTGCCCATGGTTATCACCTCTCTGTTTTTATTACAGAGTATGCGATAGTCAAGCCTTTTGTCCGTCCCCTGCGGACATAATTATACAAACTGCGTGCGCGGCGATCCCTTCCCCGGCGCCGCTAAAGCCAAGTTCCTCCTCGGTGGTTGCCTTTACACTAATCTGATCAAAACCAATTTTGCAGGCCGCCGCCAAGTTTTTCCGCATTTTTTCAATATATGGTTTCAGCTTGGGAGCCTGTGCAATAATAGTAGCGTCTATATTTTCTATCTTATAGTTTTTTTCTTCGAGCAATCCGCACACCTTGGACAGCAACAACAGGCTGTCCGCATTTTTATAAGTGGGATCCGTGTCCGGAAAATGCCCGCCGATATCGCCAAGCGCCGCAGCACCGAGAAGCGCGTCGGAAATTGCATGAGCAAGCACATCCGCGTCCGAATGGCCCAGAAGCCCTTTTTCGAACGGAATGTCCACCCCGCCTAAAATGAGTTTCCGACCGGTTGCCAAGCGGTGAACATCATAGCCGTGCCCGATTCTCATTTTTCCGTCCTCCTGCATTTCACAATCGCTTCCGCGGTATAAATATCATCATTTGTTGTCAGCTTCAGATTTGTATATGTGCCCATACATAAATGAACCTTAACTCCGATCTTTTCCACCAGTTGGCAGTCATCCGTATAATCCGCTCCGACTTTGTTCGCCTGCTGCATGGCTTTCAGATAGAGTTCCCGCTCAAAAACCTGCGGGGTTTGAACCGCCCAGAGGGTGGAACGTTCCGGCGTTGAAATAACATAATTATCTTTTCCGGTAATTTTAATTGTATCCTTTACAGGTACTGCAAGCGCGGATGCGCCGCAACGGATCCCGTCTTTTATGGAAGCATCTATCTCTTCTGGGGTGATCAATGACCTTGCTCCGTCGTGGATTGCAAAAAAAGCGGCATCCACCGGGGCTGCCATTACACCGGCTTCAACCGACTTCTGCCGCGTTATACCGCCTTCTACAATGGAAATGACTTTTTTAATTCTATATTTTTCAATAAAATCCTTCATCTCCGGCATATCTTCCCGCCGGCATACAACAATAACGCTCTTAACCATTTCGGCCGCGTCAAACGCAAAAAGTGTATGAACAATCGCGGGCACACCGCAAAGGGGAATAAACTGCTTGGAAAACCCAAGTGCCATCCGCGTGGATTCGCCGGCGGCAACAATGATTGCACAGCAGTTGGAATCTTTTCCCATATTGCCGTCCCTTTCCTTATTTTAAACTGAATCCTTTTTATTATAATATTTTACACACTTCTACGCAATTATAAAATTATCATTCTCTAAAAATTCAAATTACGTTAACAATTCATGGATGAAAAAAAGATTGTATTCTAGTCGACATTAGTATATTATTGGTAGTACAAATATTAAAGGAAATGGTGATGATATGAACGAACTACCGGCTAAACATGTTAAAGACTCCGAAGTGGAACAGGTTCACTCTATTTTCTACAATCATCTGAACGGTCAGGGTCGCGTATTCGGCGGACAACTCGCCGCTTGGATTGATATTGTTGCCGGAGCAGTTGCACGCAGGCACTGTAATCGCAACGTTACGACCGCGGAAATTGATTCGCTCCAATTTAAGAGCCCCGTATATGCAAACTGTCTGGTTATTCTCCACGGAAAAATCACTTATGTGGGGACAACCTCTATGGAAGTGCGCGTAGACAGCTTTTCCGAGGACCTAACCGGAACGCGGAAGCTTGTAAATACCGCCTATCTTGTACTCGTAGCTTTGGATGAAAATGAAAAGCCTGTTCCGGTTCCAAGACTGATTTTAGACAATTTCCAGGAAGAAGCGGAATGGCACGCCGCCGAAAAACGCCGGAAATTAAGACAGCAGCGGCGTTTGGAGGCTTATTAAAAAACACAGCCTGCATCGTACGATGCAGGCTGGTTTTTTGTTTTAACTTGCGCTCTTCATGTGAAGCCTCAACCGGTCTGAAATCATTGCGATAAACTCGCTGTTGGTCGGCTTGCCGCGCGTGTTGTGAATTGTATAGCCGAAATAGGAATTCAGGATATCGACATCGCCGCGATCCCAGGCAACTTCGATTGCGTGCCGGATTGCGCGCTCAACGCGTGATGCCGTTGTGTCGTACTGTTTTGCGACGCTGGGGTAAAGCTGCTTTGTAACAGCATTAATAATATCCGGGGTTTCAATTGCCATAATGATGGAATCGCGTAAATAATGATAACCTTTGATATGGGCGGGAACTCCAATCTGGTGAAGGATCTCTGTTACCTGAATTTCCAGGGACGGTTCGGATGCTGTCGGGGTTTGGGGCTTATTTTGCGCTTTCGGAGTTAAACCCGACATGGAACATAACTGAATAATCCGATCGCACAAATCAGTTGCATTAAATGGGTAAATTGCAAAATAAGAAGCACCTGACATCATAACTTCTCTTTCCAAGGCAGGGCTGGTAAAGTTGGAAATAATAATAAACATTGGCACGCATTCGGGAATCTTCGTTTGAACTGCTTTCATTACACCGATGCCATCCAAACGCGGCATAAACAAATCAGATAACACCACATCCGGACGAATCGACTCGATTTTTTCCAGCAGCTTCATACCATCCTTCTGCGTATAGATTATTTCCATACCCGATTGTTCAAAAACTCGACCGTAATCACGGATAAATTCAGCACTATCATTGGCAATAAGAAGTTTTATATGCTTCATCTTCTGGTGCCTCCCTCAACTAGTTTTTTTATTACTGCTATATTACCATATATTGGAAAAAATGGCAATAGGTTGTAAAAATATTTTTCTATTAAGGGGGAATTATAGCAATGAAGCTCTATTTTTAAGACGCTTTTAAAGAATTTGACGCGGAAACCTTCTGGGAAACTTCCAGCATATTCTCAGCAAATATGCCGTATCCACGCGTCGGATCGTTTACGAAAACGTGCGTAACAGCCCCGGCAATCTTGCCGTTCTGGATAATCGGGCTACCGCTCATTCCCTGAACGATACCGCCCGTTGTGTTCAAAAGCCTTTCATCCGTAACATGAAGCACCATGTTTTTGCTGTGCAGATTTTCACGGTAATCAATTTTTTCGATCACAGCATTAAAATACTGCGGCTTGCCGCCATCTATTGTAGAGAGAATTTGAACGGGTCCTGTCGTAATTTCCTGCTTCATGGCAACCTCCATCGCTTCCCCTTTTGGAACCGTGCGAAGCTTGCCGTAAACACCGGCGGAAACATTGGCGTCCAGGGTTCCCATTGCAGTATCCGTGGTAAAATATCCGCGGAGTTCGCCGGGATTTCCCTTTTCGCCCTTCGTAATTCCGCTGATGGTAACTGGAACAATATCCCCATTTAAAAGCGGCATCAGTTCATTCGTATCCGTGTCACAAACGCCGTGTCCTAAACCGGCAAAGCATTTTGTAACAGGATTGTAAAACGTTAGCGTTCCAATTCCCGCCGTACTGTCCCGAACCCAGATTCCCGCTTTATAGCCGGAATCGATTTCGGATTTCACCGGCTTTACGGTCACATTAAAGCAGTTATTGTCTCTTTGGACCGTAAAAGTCAGATTTTTTCCCTGGCTTTTCGACACGGTTTCAATAAGCTCGGCATTCGTATTAACCTTTTTTCCATCAACACAAGTTACAACATCACCGACCTTCAGCCCCGCAATTGCCGCGGGGTTTACCGTTCCTTCTGCGGTTTTAATGTCGGCTACCCCGACAATGACAACACCGTTTGTGAACAGTTTAATGCCAAACGGCGTGCCGCAGGGAATGAGGAGGGTCTCTTTTACAACGTCTACATTTACCGTTTTAAGTGGGATTACATGATAGAGCATTAATTTTGCTTTATAGCTTTTATTTGGCGTGGAACAAATCCCAGCCGATATATCCGCTCCGTTTTCCGTTACTGCCGTAATCGCATCCGAACCCCATTGTAACGAGCTTCCCGCGGTTACGCGGTAAGAATCCGGAGTGAAATAGCTGGCCATTCCAATGCTTACCGAATATAAAATCATCAGCACCAAAGAGCATGCGGTTAAACCTTTTAGAAAATTTTTCAAATTTTCACCTCCTTGCGCCGCATTATTAATCTGCCACCGGACGGTGAAAATATTATGACAATTATCTATTTTATTGGATTTTTATGGAAAATTTGGTTCCAACCCCGCATTCTTAGGCCCGGAATGGCTGCATTTACATGACAAGGCATAAAATCACAAAAACCGCAGCATTTTCCGCTGCGGTTTTTCTTATAAAATATATTAAATTAAAAAATCTTATTGCAATTCCCGCTTTGCCTTAACTTTTTTATAAACGACGATTCCTATATAAAGAAGCAGAAATCCGCAGAGAACCGCTACCAAGGTGGCCGATTGACCAGGCCCGCCCATCTTCACCTCAGCCCAAAGGGTGTCGAGCAATAAATTGGTATCCTCCGGAAGGTTCACGAAAGTTTCGGAATTCTTCATAATGTTCTCATCCGGATAAAAGATCGGATTTTCCACCATTTCTTTCGGCATTAGCTCTTTAGCAGCCGATTCCGGTGTGGAGTAGCCGATGTATTCCATATTCGCGGCGGCAATCTCCGGATCGCACAGGAAATTGATATATGCCTCCGCTTCCTTTTTATGTTGCGATCCGGCCGGAATGCAGATGGCGTCTACAAAAAAGTTCGTGCCTTCCTTTGTAGGAATGGCAAAGCCGATATCGGGATTATCCTTGACAAGGGTTGCGGCGTCGCCCGCGTAATAGGGTGCCAGCCATGCGTCCCCGCTGGACATTTTATCAAAAATCTGGTCCATAACGTAGGCCTGTACAAGGGGCTTCTGCTCTTTCAGCAGCTTTGCCGCGTTCTCCCATTCTTCCGGATTCGTGCTGTTAAAAGAATACCCGAGGCGTTTCTGTGCAATGCCAAACGTATCGCGAGGGTTATCAAACATCAAAATTTTGCCCGCATATTTTTTATCCCACAGAATTTTCCAGCTATCGACCGGTTCCTTTACATATTTTTTATTGTAAAAGATGCCAACCACTCCCCATGTGTACGGGACGGAATATTCATTCGTTTTATCGTACTGCGGGTTACGGAACCGTTTATCAATATATTTAAAATTCGGGATATTCTTGAAATCAAGTTTTTCTACCATGTGTTCCTGAATCAGTTTGGAAACCATATAGTCCGACGGGATGATAATGTCGTAATTTGCCCCGCCGTTCGCAAGCTTAGAATAGAGGGATTCATTGGAGTCATACGTCGTGTAATTCACTCCAATACCAGTTCTTCTGGTAAATTCCTTATTGACATCGATGGTATCGTCCACTCCGTTTGAGATATATTCCCCCCAATTGTAGACATTAATGGTTACCCCGGTCTTCGGCGCAACTTTTCCGGACGTTTCCGCCGCTGCCGAAGGGCTGATTGCGCCGGTAACAAAAATCACAGCGGCCGCAAGAGCCGCAATTGTTTTTTTCAATTTTACGCCTCCCCCGCTTTTCCCGCCATCTTTTGGTCTTTGGACTGGCGGAAGTTGATAATCAAAAGGAGTATAATAATCGTACCGAACAGCAAAGTGGACAGCGCATTAATTTCCGGACTGATTCTTTTCCGCGTCATGGAATAGATGAAAATCGGAAGGGTCTGGGTTGTTCCGCTTGTAAAATAACTGATAACAAAATCGTCAATCGAAAGCGTAAACGCCATAATCATTCCCGTAACCACGCCCGGCATAATCTCCGGCAACACGACTTTAAAAAAGGCGAGAATCGGGCTGCAACCGAGATCCTGCGCCGCCTCGTACAAATTCGGGTCCATTTGCCGGAGCTTCGGCAGAACGGAGAGAATCACATACGGGAGGCAGAACGTAATGTGCGCCAGAATCAAAGAGAACATCCCCAACGTCAGGTTCCCCATGCTCTTCGCAACAAATACAAACAAAAGCATCAGCGAAACGCCGGTAACAATTTCCGGATTCACCATGGGAAGATTGGTTATGTTCATCACCATGCGCTTCATCAGCTTATTCATCCCGCCGATCCCAATCGCCGCAGCAGTACCGAGCACAGTCGAAACAAGCGCAGCAATAGCCGCGATCACAAGGGTATTGCGCAAAGCGATGAGGAGCATTTCGTCCTGAAAAAGCTTCATGTACCATTTCAAGGAAAAGCCGGACCAGACGGAACGGCTCATTGTCGTGGAATTATTAAAGGAAAAAATAATCAGAACGACAATTGGGGCATAGAGAAAAAGGAATATAAGCATGGAATAAATTTTTGAGATTGCTTTCATACCATAATTCCTCCTTCGTTGTTCTCGCCGTCGTCAAACTGGTTCATGATTCCCATGCAGATCAGGATCAGAACCATCAGCACAAGCGAAATTGCCGAGCCGAGGTTCGGGTTATAGGCGCTTCCCAAAAACTGCATATCGATCAGGTCGCCAATCATTAGATTTGCTCCGCCGCCCAGCATTTTGGAAATGATAAAGGTGCTAACGGCAGGCACAAAGACCATGGTCACCCCGGAAATCACGCCAGGCATACTCATTGGAAAAATCACCTTTGAAAATACCTTCACCCGGTTTGCGCCCAAGTCCTGCGCGGCCTCGACCACTTTCTTATCGATCTTTGTCAATACCGAATAAATCGGAAGAATCATGTAAGGAATGTAGTTATAGACCATGCCCAGAACGACCGCGCCCTGCGTATTGATCAAATGGAGCCTTCCCAGCCCGAAGAAAGCTAGCACATTGTTAATAATGCCGTTATCCTCCAACAATGTCATCCATGCGTAGGTTCGAAGCAGGAAATTCATCCACATCGGAAGCATCACGAGCATAATGATCACACTTTGGCGCCGGGGGCTGATACGGGAAATAATCCCGGCAAGCGGATAGCCCAACAGCAGGCAAATCGCGGTGGCGATTGCGCCTAGCCAAATGGAGCGCAGAAACACATTGGAATACTGGCCCACTTCCTCAATATTTTTCAAGGTAAACGAACCGCTTTTATCCGTAAAAGCAAAGATGACAACCAGAAGCATGGGAACAATAATAAAAATGACCATCCATACGATATAGGGAGCGGCCGCAGATTTTGCTTTCATTCTTATATCTCAGCCTCCTTACCTTCCGGCTGGCTCTCCTCATCCATTTCGTCACTAAAGGAGCTGTAGTCGCCAAACATGCCGGAATATTCCGATTTGTGCATGATGTGTATGTCATCCGGTTGAATAGAAAGCCCGATCCGATTTCCAACCTCCTGGTAATCGGTCGACTGGATCATCCACTTAAAGCCGTGGACATCAACGATGATTTCATAATGCACACCCTTAAAGTTAACGCTGGTAACCGTTCCGGAAAGATGGCTTGCATCCGGTTCCACAACATCAATGTCCTCCGGACGAATGACCACATCTACTGGTTCATCCGTCTGGAAGCCTTTGTCCACACATTTAAACGGGTGCCCGGCAAACTCAACCAGATAATCCTCGTGCATAATGCCGTCGAGAATATTGCTTTCCCCAATAAAATCAGCGACAAAGGCATTCTCCGGTTCATTATAGATGTCCTGGGGCGTACCGATCTGCTGAATCTCCCCTTTGTCCATAACGACAACTGTGTCGGACATGGAAAGGGCCTCTTCCTGATCGTGCGTAACAAACACAAAGGTAATACCGGTCTGTTGCTGTATTTTCTTAAGCTCAGCCTGCATATCCTTGCGCAGCTTTAAATCCAGCGCGCCAAGCGGTTCGTCAAGAAGCAGCACCTTCGGTTCGTTCGCAAGCGCCCGCGCTATGGCCACGCGCTGCTGCTGCCCGCCGGAAAGCAAATTGACGTTCCTGTGTTCAAAGCCGTTCAGATTGACCATGCTGAGCATTTCATGTACGGTCGTTTTAATCTGGCTTTCGCTTTTGCCGTGTACCCGCATTCCGAAAGCCACATTATCGTACACGTTTAAATGCGGAAACAGGGCGTATTTCTGAAAGATGGTGTTGACCTCCCTTTTATGCGGCGGAAGGTCGTTGATTTTTTTACCATTAAAAAAAACATCCCCAAAATCCTGTTTTACAAAGCCGCCGATAATTCTTAGGGTTGTGGTTTTCCCACAGCCGGAAGCACCAAGCAGGGTGACAAACTCACCATTTCGAATACTGAGGTTAAAATCCTTCAGCACGATTTCTCCGTCAAACGATACCGAGATGTTTTCCAATGATATGATGGGTGTATTTTCCAATAAGTGCATCCCCTTTGCGGTAAATTAGTTACGTTAAGCCTAGCGGTTAAACGCAATCCCGGCAACGCCGTTGCCACTGCCCTCCGCAAAGGATTTTTCACGATCATTCTGTGACCGCGGCAGTGAAGCGCCGCCAATATAAAATTTAGATGCAAACGCAACATAACAAATATAATGGTCTGTTCGTTATTTGTCAAGATTTTTTTGAATTTTTCAGCAAATTTCTATTGTTTTTTTGATTTATCATTGAATTTATTTTATTTTCCTCTGATTTTCTCTATTTTACTCTGTTTTTTATTGGTGATTTGCACACTTCATCCTTGTCCTTTCCGCACACCTACAGATGGAAAATCGAAAACCCTTTTTGAACGCCCGGCACAGCCACGAATTTTTCCGTATGACAAAATTTACCCCCGTCAATGACAGGGGTAACAAAAAGAATATTTCATTTATCGGACTGCATATCCGTGATCGCCATTTCTTTAAGCTGCCGGATTTTTCACGGCATTTGCACCGTAAATACTCTGTAAGGTGTTTTGATCCGCAATTCCGGTTTCTTTTAAACCGGCGGCATGCTGATAAAGCAGCACAGAATTATAAACACTATCGTCATAAACGGCACCTATGCTGCTGGAATAATAGCCGAGCTCTTTCAGCCTTTGCTCCAGCTTCTTCACCTCGCTGCCACGGGACTGTAACTGAAGCGGGAAATATTCAACCGGCTTCGCCTGATCCACCGTACGAATTTCCGCATTTGAAGTCGAAGTAACCGTTCCCGACTCCCCGAAGGTATAGGTTACGCCTTTAATTGTTCTGGTGGCATTTACCACATACTGTCCGTTTTCGTAATAATATTTTTCTCCATTATATGTAACAAAACCGTTTGTGGGGTAGGTAATCTGCGGAAGCTTGAACCACATTGTCCATTTTGCCCTGCTACGGCCAAATACCTTTTCGCATTTCATATTAACGCCATAATCACGGTTGTCCACAGCCATGTTGTCCCCTATGTAAACACCGACATGGCCAGGCTGGTATAAGATCAACCCATGGATTCTTGGCAGGGAAGACGGATCCGAGTAATTAATCGTCCCCTTTACGCTCGCGGACTCCAGCATACTGGCCGAGCTTCCCGCCACGGCAATCCGATTCGGTTTGGGATTGCTTGAATCATCCGTCCACCAGAGATAGGATTTAATTAAGCCCGAGCAATCCGTCCCCCGGGATGACCCGAAAAACTGGCCAAAACCGCTGGAACGATATTGCCATCCTTCCTCGTAAGCTTTTAATACATGCTCTGAAAGGCCGACACCCGTTTTTGCTTCCGCCGCAGCCGCAGGCGTAGGCGTGGTAGCGAAAGATGCCACAGCAACCGTAGCCGCAAGAAATGCTGAAAGAATCCAATGGCACTTTTTCATAATATCCTCCCGCTTTAAACATCCTCTATTTTAAAACATAATCGTTACAACTGTTACAAATTGGTTACAGTTTAGCATAAATTTGGAAATAAGACAATAGAAATAATACATTATTATTAAAAAGTTCACAATTTCTTTTAAATTTCTATAAAATTATTTGTTAAATAATTGTCATTTCTTTTCAAGACATAAAAACGGCGAACGAAATTCGTCCGCCGCATAGGATATTCGATAAAACCTATTTTCAAAGAAGCGCTTTTACAATCTGATCCGTTTTCATTGCGCGGGAACCTTTGACCAACACGGCGTCCCCGCCCATTAAAATGGATTTAAGCTTGGTGATCGCTTCGCTGTTATCGCCACAGGGAAAACAGGGAAGCTCCGGATGAACCGACCGTGCGCCCCGGACAATCTCCTTTGCCCTTTCCCCCACGGTAACCAGAGCGTCAATGCCGGCCTTGGCCGCGTATTCACCGACGTCGAAATGCGCTTTCTGTGAGTACTCCCCAAGCTCCAGCATGTCGGCCAGAACAGCAATCCGTTTGCCCGTATGGAAGCCGCAAAGCACGTCAACGCTGCTGCGGATCGCATCGGGACTTGCATTATAGGAATCATCAATCACCGTCACCTCGTTTACCCGGTGAATCTGCTGCCGCATGGCAAGCGGTCGATATTCCGCCAGCTTTGCAATCGCCTTTTCAAGCGGCACGCCAAGTGTTTTCGCTACCGCCAAACCCACCAGCGCGTTCGTCACATTGTGTATACCTAAGGCAGGAAGCCGTACTTCATACAAACCTTCCGGAGCAACCAGCGTAAACCTGGTGGACGCTTTCTCCGTCCGTATGTTATCCGCCCGGAAATCGCACCATGACTGGGTGCCAAACCATACAATTTTAAACTTCGCCGTATTGCGAAGCTGCGTAAGAAGCCGGTCGTCCCCGTTTAAAAACAACACGGAATTTTTGTGAAAGCAGTCCGTTATATGAAGTTTTTCATTCATAATATTCTGCTGTGTTTTTAACTGTTCAATGTGGGAAATACCGATATTGGTAACGACCGCGTAATCAGGAGCGGCAATTTGCGCTAGGCGGCTCATTTCCCCAAAATCACTCATCCCCATCTCAACAACCGCCACCTGATGGCTTTTATCCAATGTAAACATAGTCAGCGGAAGCCCGATCTGGCTGTTGAAATTCCCTTCGGTTTTCATAACGTTTAGGCCTGCCGACAACGCGAGGGCCACCATTTCCTTCGTCGTTGTCTTGCCCACGCTTCCCGTAATTCCAACAAAAGGGATGGAAAACCTCTTCCGGTAAGCGGCCGCGATCTGCTGGAGGGCCTGCTCGGTGCTTTGGACGCGGATCCAGACGTGCCGGTCTTCCATGCTGTCATGCTCCTGCGTCAGGGTAGCCAAGGCCCCCGCCGCAAAGGTTGCGCCGATAAATGTATGCGCGTTCGTCCTTTCGCCTTTGATGGGAACGAAAAGCGTGCCGCTGTCGATTTTCCGGCTGTCGGTGCTGACCGACGTTACAACGGTATCCGGATCGCCGCAAAGCAGCCTGCCCCCGCAGGCTTCGGCAATCTCCCGTGCTGTCATTTTCATTGTATCACCTTATATCGTTTTATTAATAATATCCGCAATGACCTCGCGTTCATCCAGATGATATTTTACACCACGAATTTCCTGATAGTCCTCATGACCCTTTCCGGCAAGTACGATTATATCGCCGTCCTCCGCGATCTCCATGCAGTATTTAATTGCTTCCTTCCGGTCGGGAATCACAACATATTCGCCCTTTGTTTTGGATAAGCCGACTTTAATATCTTCAATAATATCCATTACGTCCTCATAACGGGAGTTATCCGCGGTAATTACGGAAAGGTCCGCCATGTTCCCGCTGGTCTCCCCCATTTCATATCGGCGCGAACGCGCGCGGTTGCCGCCAGCCCCGAACATGCAGATCAGACGGTTCGGCTTATATTCGCGTAGCGTTTCCAGAATGTTCGCCATGCTAAGCGCGTTGTGCGCGTAATCAATTAATAAGGTATAGTTTCCAGGAACCGGTACCGGCTCCACCCTACCCTTTACCTTAACGGTATTCAGGCCGTCGATGATATTCTGCTGCGTAACATCGAAATGCCGACAGACGGCGACCGCGGCAAGCGCGTTGTATACGCTGAAATGGCCGGGGATATCGACGTCCACGCCAAAATTCAACTGCCCGCACAGATCAAAATGCACCCCAAGATAGCCGGGGCGTGAAATCAGCCTTTCCCCGGACGCGCGCAGACCGGCCTCCTCCCGGAAGCCATACGTCTCGATTTCGCAGGTGTGTCCTTCGATAATTCCTTTGTAATTTTCATCGTCAATATTGATTACGCCGGTTCTGCACTGTTTGAACAGCATATTTTTGCACTGCATATACTCTTCCAGCGTCTTATGCTCGTTTCCGCCGATGTGGTCTGGAGAAAAATTGGTGAACAAACCGATATCAAACGTAAATCCGGAAACCCGGTGATCCTTCAGCCCGATGGACGAGGCTTCAATTACGGCAGCCTTGCAGCCGCTGTCGGCCATCCTGCGCAAATAGCGCTGTACGTCGTAGGACTCCGGCGTTGTATTGTTCGTCTGAATGACTTCATCGCCGATGACGGTTCCGATTGTGCCAATCAAACCGGTTTTGATACCCGCGCATTCCAGGATGGAACGAATCATATACGAAGTCGTTGTCTTTCCTTTTGTCCCCGTGATGCCCACTACCCGGATTTGGTCGGCCGGATGGCCGAAATACGCCGCGGACATAACCGCCATCGCATAGCGGGTGTTTTTCACGTAAACGACCGGAACGCCCTTCACCTCCACCTCATGCTGTGCAATAATTGCGGCGGCGCCGGCGTCGGCCGCCTGCTGTGCAAAAGCATGGCTGTCGACGGAAGAACCGCACAGGCAGACAAACGCACAGCCTTTTACCACTTTACGCGAGTCGAAGATAATATCCGTTATCTCAACATCCATATTGCCGGGGCAGGAATATTTTAGTCCCTCAAGCAAACTGATTAATTTCATGATGAGCCTCCAAAACTATTTTTACAGCAATTCTACAAAGGGAGGGCAACGATTATGATTCATCCGCCATGATACCTGAAAAACCGATAAAAACAATCCGATTGAAAAACCGCCGTTACGCTTTTTTGATGATACAATAAAGCAAAGTCAAAGTCAAATGATTCCAAAGCTCCCGGCAATCTGACAGTTTCCAAAAAGTGTATGATATTTTGACTGAGCATTATTTTTGTATAGATACTTATTTCATTAAAAATGCTAGCATATAAAAAAATAGCGAAAATATGAAAGGGAGAATGTACGATGGGAACAGTCAATGAAATGCTGGAGTCCTACGGCCTGAAAAAAGTGTTGAGCTATTTAGACAATAATCCGGAAGAAAACGTCCCGAAGGTGTTGAACTGGGTAAGGAAATTTGACAAGGAGGATTATTACCACAACGCGTATGAACTTTTGGACGAAGCCCTGAAGGATCCCGACAACAACTGGTACAAACTGATTATGAGCCTTTATACGGATATCGATACCGGCGTCCGGAAAAAATTGTTTGAAAACTTTCTGATAAATTCCGCTATTCTGGGGTGCCAGCGCAAAAATAAAAATGAAGAAAAATACGACTGCAACATCCCGTGGGCTATCCTGATGGACCCGACCTCGGCATGCAACCTACACTGTACTGGCTGTTGGGCGGCGGAATACGGCAACAAGCTCAACATGAGCCTGGAAATGCTCAACAGCATTATTGAGCAAGGGAAAAAGCTCGGTACGTATATGTACATCTATTCCGGCGGCGAACCGCTTGTCCGCAAGAACGACATTATCAAGCTTTGCGAGAAGCACGACGACTGCGCCTTCCTTGCGTTCACCAACGCTACATTGATTGACGAAGCCTTTGCAGACGAAATGCTCCGGGTGAAAAACTTCATCCCCGCCATCAGCGTGGAGGGGTTCGAGGAAGCGACCGATTACCGCCGCGGCAAGGGCACCTATCAGGCAGTTATTAAGGCAATGGAAATTTTAAGGAACAAGAAACTGCCGTTCGGCATTTCCTGCTGTTATACAAGCAAGAATGTGGATGTAATCGGAAACGAAGAATATTTTGACGACATGATTGCGAAAGGCGCGAAATTCGCATGGTTCTTTACGTATATCCCGGTCGGCAAGGACGCTGTGCCGGAGCTAATGGCAACCGCACAGCAGCGTGAATTTATGTACCATCAGATACGGAAATTCAGGCAAACCAAGCCGCTGTTCACCATGGACTTCTGGAATGACGGCGAATATGTGAAAGGCTGCATCGCCGGGGGGCGCTGCTACCTGCATATCAATGCGAACGGGGATATCGAGCCGTGTGCGTTCATCCATTACGCGGACTCCAACATAAAAGAAAAGACACTTCTGGAAGCATATCAGTCCCCGCTGTTTATGCAGTACCGCAGGAACCAGCCATTTAACGAAAACCATCTGCGCCCGTGCCCCCTGCTCGACAACCCGGGCCGTCTGACCGACATGGTGAAAAAATCAGGCGCGGTGTCAACCGATATGACAAACCCGGAGGATGTGGAAGAACTGAGCGCCAAATGCAAAGACGCGGCAGAACATTGGGCTCCGGTTGCAGAGAAGCTTTGGGAAGCCTCCCACCCGATTATTCAAGATAAAATCAGCTAAAACGACATGCAGAAAGCTCCTGCTTCGGGCAGGAGCTTTTTCATCCCTGTGGGATGTTTCGGACAATCCGATCCATACATGCCCTTGCAAAAGTGGACGGAAGATTCTTACAGAGAAGCCCCTCCGATTAAGGCATACAGCTTATTGATCTCGTATTCGTTCGTATAATCGCATTTCTCCAAAGCCGCAGTAAACTGGGCGCGGCGTTCCTCGTTGAGCAACAAATCCTCCAGCCCCTCGGCGATTCCCTCGCTCGTCATAGGAACGATTAAACCGTTTTTGCCGGAGTCAATCTGATCCGCCGCGGTTGAAAAGTTCGTCAGTAAAATCGGGCGCGCCATGACCATGGCTTCGTCTACGGCAATGGATTTGCCCTCGAAACGGGATGGCTGCATGTAAATATCGCATGCCTTCAGATACGGATACGGGTTCGACCGTTCTCCCAGAAAACGGACATACTCTTCGATCCCCAACTCATGAATCTGATTGCGCAGGTTTGCTTCCTCCGGGCCGACCCCGATAATATACCACTTGAAGCGCAATCCCTTTTTCTTAAGCGCTGCAACGGCGGGCAGCGCGATGTCCAGCCCTTTCTGATGGGAAAGGCGCGCGATCGAAAGCACGCGCAACCCTGTAAAACCATCCTCAAAATCGGCCGGCTCCTCCGCCATATTCCGCATGAAGGTTGCGGAAATGATATTATAAATCACATGGAACTTTCCGGAAAACCCCGGGAAGGTACTGTCCAGCGCCGACTTGCAGGATTCCGAAACCGTACACAAGGCATTGAGCTGTTTGATGAAGGGATAGTCAAACTCTTTGTTTAAACCCATGGCAACGTAATCGCCGTGGATAAAACCGATTTTGGTTTTGCTTTTTACCTTTGTAACCGCATAATAGATCGGCTGGCCTTCCATAAAGGCAATTACCGCATCATATTCTTTTTTTGCCGGACGGATAAACCGTCGTTCCACATTCCACATGCGGGTCAAACGTTCTCCCATTGTACCCCTCAGTCCCGCAAAGGTGACCATCAAACGGCAGAAAGCAATCAGCGGATGCCCTTTTAAGATCAGTTTAAAAAAGGCCTGCCGGATGTTCAGCTTATATTCCGCCGGAAAAAGCGGAGGCAAAAGGTTTACCTTTGCCGGAACGCGGCTGAGAAACAGCCCTTCATTTGCAAAAAGCTGCAAATCCACGTCATAATTTTCATAATCGAAAAGCGACAGCACAGTAACCAGACTTTTTTCAATACCGCCGCTGTGCAAACTGTAATTGATAAATAGAACGCGTTTCTTCGTCATTATTTCTTCCCCGTATCTTTAAAAAGCATATTGGAATAAAACCGATAAAAGAGATAAACAAGTAGTGTGTTTTTCGACCGGATAACGCGCAGGATAATCCGATCCGCACGGCTGCCGTTTTTCAGATAATCGGACTTCGCCGCCTGCCGGAGCAGCGGGTTTTTCAGGATACCCCGCACCTCCCGGTACCGTTTCTGAAAACGCGCGGGATTCATCGGGCTAAAGCAGTTCACTAGTGAAGAATGCGCCGCGCTGCGCAGCAGCCACGCCAGATGCCTTTCGCTGTACTTCTCATATAAATTCTGTTTTTCCAGAAAATCGCGCACGATCTGAAAGCAGGCCGTCAACATCTCCATTTTGCGCGGACGGTATTTCGTGCTCAGGGACTGCGGGTTATAGCGGTAATGGTAATAAGCGCCGCCCAGAACAAGCACACGATCCGTTAAACAATGCGCCATGATGGAAACCGGCAGGTCTTCCAGCATAATCTCCTGCTCGTTAAAATACACCAGATGATTTCGCACAAACCATTCACGCCGGAACATCCTGCGCCATGCACACCCAAGCATCTCCACCTGCCGCCATTGGCTGTCGCCGGGGTCCGGACCGATCAGCTGGGTAAGCAATGTTTCCCGGGTTTCTTTATCGAACGCGGGAAAACTGACGGGCAGCTTGCAAACACGCTGTTCGCCGTCCATAAGATTTTCCCGCACAAAGTTAAAGACAACCATATCGGCACGGCATTGCTCGGCGGAATCATATAGGGTTTGCAACATCTCCGGGTCAACCCAGTCGTCCGAATCAATAAAAACCAGATAATCGCCGGAAGCACGGGCCGCACCGTAATTGCGCGTGTCCCCCAGCCCGCCGTGGGGTTTATCAAGAACCTTTACCCGCGGATCCTTCTCAAACTCGCGGGCTATAGAAAGGGAATTATCGGTTGATGCATCATTTACTAAAAAGATTTCGATATCTGTCAGCGTCTGTGCCAGAATACTGTTCACACACTGCGCCAAATACTTCTCAACATTATAGACAGGTACAATAACACTTACCTTCGGCAAAACCGATCCTCCTTCACACTTAAATACTGTATCTCCAAAGCAAAATCGAATACGATGAAACTTTTCTGTTTTTACAAGCAAAACACGCAAAAAACGGGTATGCTGTTAAAGTTTGTATATTAAAATAATACCATTTCCCCACACCCAATACAAGAATATTTTGTAATACCGTGTTGAATTGCGGTATTCGTTATGCTATTCTTAGAGTATTAATGCTATCAGGAGGCTGTTTTTAAAATGAAGGACTGCCTATTGCTATTAACAAAAACCTTTCCTTTCGATAAAGGGGAAGAATTTATAGAAGACGAAATCGCCATCCTGGCAAAGGAATTTCAAAAGGTCATTCTGATCGCCACAAGCACTACCGACCAACCGGAACAAACGCGAAGCGTTCCGGAAAACGTAAGTGTTCACTTTATCCCCGCTTCGAAAGTAAAGCGAGGCCTTGCCGGCGCCATGGCCAGGCAATTTCCCTTTAAGGATTATAAGGGCTATTCCGGAAAAGATGAGCGCAGGGCTGTAAAAGGCTCCTTAAAAAAAAGGTTGTATTTAAGCTATTTTATTGCAAAATCGGAAATTATTTATGACGAGTCCGTAAAAATTCTTGCAAAATACGCCATGGAGAAATTTGACGGCATTACTTTTTACAGCTATTGGTTTTACGATACCGCTATGGTTGCCGCAAAGCTGAAAAAATACTACGGTGCCATCAACGGCCGCGTTGTCTGCCGCGCACACGGCTACGATTTGTACGCCTACCGGAATTCCATGAATTATCTGCCGCTCCGGTATTATATTTTAAAAAATGTCGACATGGTCTACCCGTGTTCGAACAACGGCAGCGAATATTTAAAGGAGCGGTATCCTGATTATGAGAACAAAATCCAAACCGCGTATCTTGGGACGCGCGATTTCGGGACAAAAGGCGCAAGCGGACACGATCCGTTCCATATCGTAAGCTGCTGCCATATTGTTCCTTTAAAACGGGTGGATTTGCTCGCCCAGGCGCTCAGTAAACTTAGCGGCAGCGGCCTGAAACTGAAATGGACCCACTTCGGGGGCGGGGACGCGCTGGAAGATCTCAAACGGTACGCGGCTGAAAATTTGCAGTTTATGGAATGGAAATTCGCCGGCGCGGTGCGAAACAGCGAACTGATGGAGTTTTACAAAAACACCCCTGTGAATTTATTTGTAAACACAAGCAGTACGGAAGGGATTCCGGTTAGTATTATGGAGGCCTGCTCCTTTGGAATACCGGCGGTTGCGACAGACGTGGGCGGTACAGGCGAAATTGTAAAAGATGGTGAAACGGGATTCTTAGTCCCGGCAGATATCACGCCGGACAAGCTGGCAGAAACCATTCGGTCCGCCGTTTCCCTTCCAGCGGAAAACATGGCGAAATTAAGAAAGAACTGCCGTGAATTGTATTTGCAAAACTTTTGTGCAGAAACCAATTTTGCAAAGTTTGCAAAGTTAATCAAACCTATTTCATAATTAGAAAGTTTTGGCTCCGGCTTTACAGCTGGGGCTTTCGTTTTTCCAAAAATTACGAAAGCAAAATGAATAAGCGGATAACAGCGGTTGATACTATCCTTAGGTGATAAGAATGACGATTTCATTTATACGGACCTTGCTGCTCTACATAGTGATTATTGCAGCAGTAAGGCTGATGGGAAAACGACAGATCAGCGAGCTGCAGACAAGTGAGCTGGTTGTCACGCTTTTAATTTCCGATATTGCGGCCATCCCTATGCAAGACACGGGACAGCCGCTCGCAAGCGGATTTATCCCAATTGCGGTATTGGTCATGTGTGAAATCGTAATATCTGCTTTGATGTTAAAAAGCACGAAGTTCAGAAGGCTCATCTGCGGTCGCCCGCTCATTGTGATAAACGACGGAAAGGTGAACCAGAAGGAAATGCGCCGCCTTCGCATGAGCACCGAGGATCTTTCGGAACAGCTTCGCCAGAAAAATGTATTCAGCATCGAAGACGTGGCTTATGCGATTATCGAAACAAACGGAAAAATGAGCGTGATTAAGAAACCGGATAAGGAGCAGCCGACCGCCGGTATGCTGGGCGTTGCGCTTCCGGATACTGGGATTGAAACCGTTGTCATCAGCGACGGCGTTATATCGGATTTTTCCCTGCAGCTCTGCAATAAAACCCGTGATTGGCTTGACGGCGTGTTGCGCGGCAAAAATATAAAAGCGGAAGATGTTTTTATTATGACGGCAAACCGAAAGGGAGATTTCAATATCATTAAAAAGGATGATCAGCAATGAAGCGTATATGGGCTTCGGTAATCATATTTGTATTTCTTGTTACAATCTGCACAATCGGCACAATTACTACGAAAAAGGTCAGCGGCCAAATGACGCAGACCGTCAGCAGCGCAAAGGAAGCGGCAGCAAAGGGAGACACGGATACCGCCTTAGAGCTAAGCCGGAAAGCATTATCAGACTGGCATAACAAGCACTCCTTTCTTTGTACATTCATGCCGCACAGCCAACTGGAAGCAATCGACCAGACGCTGTCCACCCTGCCCATGCTTTGTTATTATAATGCTATGGACCAATTTGAGGCCGAATGCGACCGGGCAATTACCCAAATTATGTTTTTGAATGAATCACAACTGCCAAGCTTGGCAAACATTTTGTAATTTCCAAAAGGACTCCTGCAGAAACGGCAAAATAGCCGGATTTGCGGGAGTTATTTTGAGTATAAAGTAAAAATGCCTGTAATTTATTACTATAAATAAAGATTTTTTGCAGAATCCATTGACATATGCATAGGAAATATGATATTATTAATCTCGCACTTGTGATGGAGAGGTGTCCGAGTGGTTTAAGGAGCTAGTCTTGAAAACTAGTGATCCCGCAAGGGACCAAGAGTTCGAATCTCTTCCTCTCCGCCATCTCTTTCAATACAATCTTTTTATTCACAACGTGGAGAAGTACCCAAGTGGTGAAGGGGCTCCCCTGCTAAGGGAGTAGGTCGGGTAACCGGCGCAAGGGTTCAAATCCCTTCTTCTCCGCCAAACCCGCATGAATGCTGAATTCATGCGGGTTTTTCTTTTACGCAATAGTGGCGGCAGATGGCACGAAAAATGATAAAATTGATTCCTATTTTCCACTTTATTGCTCACTCTATTGCTCACTTCAATAACCATCATGCCGGCAATCAACCGACGGGGTGCGTTCAAGCAATCATTTGCATATCCTCCCGTTATAGTGGAAAACTACTGCTAAATTCTGTTTGGGAGGTAATTCTATGTCAGATCAAATGGACTTATCAAAATTGCCGATGATGGCAATGAAGGACATCCCGGAACCAAAAGCAGACGCTCAGAAAATTACCGCTTTAGTCAAAGAAAGAGGCCGCATTACCGGCTACCAGTTAGCGGACGGACGCATTTTGAATAAGGAGGAAGGCGTTCAGCTCGCAAAGCAGGGCGGCATCCGCGGGGTTGGCATCGCTTCAAGAAATGGAAATGAATACCTGAAATCTTTGCCGGATGAAACGGAAGACAATAATTTAGGTATGCTACCATCCGTAAAACAGTAATTCCCGCCTTATTTTAAGGATTCTTGGACCCTTTTTACAAATTCAAGCGGGTGCTGTATGATTTTCGCCGTTTCTTCCGCGGTAAACCCGTCTTTCAAATAACGCCGCGCAATAACCTCCATGGACTCGCCAACTTCAATCATATGATAATCCGGGTCATAAATACGGACGACCCTTTGCTGCCACTCATGCTTCTTAGGAGGATGGACGTATTTTATCTCCGGGTGAGCATGTAATTTCTCTAAAAATTCGTCAAAGTCATCAACTTCGAAATACAGCTCCATATTATTGGATTTTTCGACAATATCCCCTTCCGAAAGGCCCGTCAGCCATGCGAAATTCTGCTGGATGGCAAAACCGCCGCTGAACGTAACATTCCAACCCAAATCCAATACTACTTTTTGCTCAAACAAATCCGAATAAAATTTCTTCGATATTTCAACGTCTTTTACGGCTAATAACGCCAGCTGAAACTTCATAATATCCTCCCCTATTATTTTTTATTTTTATTATACCATGAAACAATCCGTACGGTATAAGAAAGAAATACTTGCATACAAAATAAGGCTGCATCTCTTCAAGGATGCAGCCTTATTGTTATTTTACTGCCTTTCTTTTAAACAGTTTGACAATTTCAACGATCGGGATAACGGAGAAAGCAAGTGCTAAGGCCACGCAATACTCCACAAAAGAAATCTCCTCAAATCCAAACGCCGTGGAAAGTGCCGGAATATAAATTACGGCTGTAGTGAGGACCAAAGAGCCGATCATCGCACCGATCAGGAAAAGATTGTGGTGCGGAATTGCCAGGATGGACGCGTGCCGCGAACGCATATTGAACGAATGAAAGATTTCCGCCATGGACATAGTAAGAAACGCCATGGTAACCCCGTCCGGACTGTTGGTAATCTCCCATCTGCCGTTCTCCATAAAATGGCCAATAAAATAGGCGGCAAGCGTCAGGCAGGAAACCATGATACCCTGATAAAGCACATCCCATCCAAGGCCGCCTGAAAAAATGCCCGCTTTGGGATCCCTGGGCTTACGGGACATCAAATCCTTTTCCCCCCGCTCCATACCGAGCGCCAAGGCCGGGAAACAGTCCGTAATCAGGTTAATCCAAAGAAGATGGACGGGTTTTAAAATGGTAAATCCAAGGATTGTCGCCACAAATACGGAAATAACCTCGCTTAGGTTGGACGAAAGCAGGAATTGAATGGACTTTCGGATATTGTCGTAAATAACCCGGCCTTCCTCAACTGCTGAAACAATGGTAGCGAAGTTATCATCCGCCAAAACCATATCTGCTACGTTTTTGGTAACATCCGTACCGGTAATGCCCATTCCGATGCCGATATCCGCGCTTTTAATTGAAGGAGCGTCGTTGACCCCGTCCCCTGTCATGGCGGTAATCATGCCGCGCTTCTTCCACGCGTTGACAATCCGCACCTTATGTTCGGGCTGTACTCGGGCGTAAACGGAATATTTCTCAATATCCCGGTTAAATTCTTCATCACCGATCTCATCCAGTTGGATACCCGTCAGCGCCTGCGAAGCGTCTGTTATAATTCCAAGCTGGGTAGCAATGGCTACCGCAGTATCTTTATGGTCGCCCGTAATCATAACCGGACGAATGCCCGCCCCCTTGCATTCCGCAATCGCGTCAATGACTTCCGGGCGAATCGGGTCAATCATCCCGACAAGGCCGATGAAGGTAAGCTCATGTTCCAGAAATTCCGGCTCGAACGAAGCCGGAGCCTGCGGATAGGTTTTATACGCGGCGCCCAGAACGCGGAGCGCCTGGTCCGCCATTCTCTTATTCTCCGCAAGCACTTTGGAACGAAGTTCCTGCGTTAACGGCACCGCTTTGCCGTTCTGAAGAATATGGGTGCATTTTTTTAGGATTTCATCCGGCGCGCCCTTTGTGTACTGTATAAATTTCTTTCCCGCCGCGTGTATCGTAGACATCATTTTGCGCATGGAGTCGAACGGGGCTTCCCCGATACGGGGCATTTTCTCTTTCAGCTCATATTTTTTTAGGGATAAAGCGTTGGCGTAATTCACCAGCGCGTTTTCGGTCGGCTCCCCCTTCACCTCGCCTTTTTCGTTTAGCTCCGAGTCACTGCAAAGCGCCATCGCTTCCGCCAGCAGACGTTCATCATCGCCGTAGTGCTCAACAACCGTCATCTTGTTCTGCGTCAGCGTTCCGGTTTTATCGGAGCAAATAATCTGCGCACAGCCGAGTGTTTCCACCGCCGTTAATTTGCGGATAATCGCGTTGCGCCTTGACATATTCGTTACGCCGATGGAAAGAACGATGGTTACAACGGTGGCAAGCCCCTCCGGAATTGCCGCCACAGCCAGGCTGACCGCCACCATGAAGGTATTCAAAACAATCTCTCCGGTGAAATTTCCTTCTTTCAGAAGGCTGAACGCGAACATAAAAATGCAGATTCCGATGACCATGTATGTTAATATTTTGCTCAATTGGGTCAGCTTTATTTGTAGCGGGGTTTCGCCCTGTTTCGCATTAGCAAGCGCATCCGCAATCTTGCCCATTTCTGTTTCCATGCCGGTTGCGCATACAACCGCCCTGCCTCGGCCGTATACGACTGTACTGCCCATGTACGCCATATTTTTCCGGTCGCCGAGCGGGATTTCTTTTTCCTTATTCAGGCCAAGGGTATCGACTATTTTATTGACCGGAACGGATTCGCCCGTCAAAGCCGCTTCCTCGATTTTCATACTGGCGCTTTCAATAATCCGGCAGTCCGCCGGAACGGCGTCGCCGGCTTCCAGAATAATGACGTCGCCGGCAACCAGATCCTCGCTTTTTATGGTAGTTACCGCACCGTCGCGAAGGACCTTGGAGGTTGCCGCCGCCAGTTCCTGCAATGTCTCAATCGCCTTTTCTGCCTTGCTTTCCTGATAAACACCCAATATGGCATTGATCAGAACCACAACGAGAATGATGAACACATCCGCCGAGGATTCATTCGAATAAGCCGAAGTAATCGCGGAAATCACCGCGGCTACAATCAAAATAACGGTCATCGGCTCTAAAAGCTGTTGAAAAAAACGCTTCACAAGGGATTCTTTTTTTCCCTGCGCCAGCTTGTTTTTTCCGTTTGCCTGCAGGCGCTCTTGCGCCTGCGCTGCAGAAAGCCCTTCCTGGCAGCTGTTCAAATACTGAAATACCCTTTCTGTGTCTTCCAGATAAAACTTCATTTTTTCCTTCCTTCCAAATGCAAAAACTCAATTTATATATACAAAAAGACTCATGCACAACTTTATGTAAGTTATGCATGAGTCTCGTTCATTAAGACAAGCCAGGCCAAAACGGCCATGTATGTTGACTTGGCACATACGCAAAAACGTAAGTAAACTACTCCCTCAGGTTAGTTTTATTTTACCAGTTAATCGCATTTCTGTCAACTGCTTTTTTACGATCCGGATGAATATTGTATACTTACCATCGCATGGCCTTCGATTTTGTCCGGCGTGAAAGTGAGATACCCATCCTTTTGCCCAAACGCAAGGTTCTGTCCCTGCGGAACAAGCTGAACAGAGCGCACGTTTCTGTCCCCCACATAGAGACGGAAGGTCACATCGTACAAAGGCAGGACATCCTCAATGGTATAAATATCCTCCGACCGCTTTTCCGTAATATAGTGAAGCACATGAAGGATATCGCGATTTTCGCTTTCCTGACGGTTCAGGGAAGTAATCACAGTAGACGGTCCATTGTGCGACGCCAGCTTGTACGGGAGCAAAAGCTCAATGGCATCCTTCATAATCTGTTTGCACCAGTTTGCGCAGTTTTTACGGTATATGCGGAAAACCGGGTGGGCAAAGTAAATCACATTGCCTTTTCTGGCTGCCGCCGCATAGCCCTTTCTGCCGGAAGAAGGCGTATGCTGGTGGGAACAGAAAGTGTTTCCTTCGCGGTTAAAGTAGGGCTGGATGCTATCCATCAACACTTCGGCGTCGTTGACCCGCGTTTCCGCCGCCCGCAGGTACATTACGTATTCTTCGCGGTTCAGGTCTTTGCCGATTATGTCATTCGGCAGTATGAAGTCCCTGTAATACGGCGACTCCTTTATATAGGACACCCCATAGATACTATCCGAACCGTTTTTTGTATCCAGGCAGGAATGGTACGTACCGATAACTTTTCCGCCCTTTGCAATATAGTCTTTCAGCTTTTCCTCCACGTCCCTGCGGAAAAGGATGTCGTCCGGGAGAATAATCAGCGGGTACTTATCCATCGGCGTTGTACTGTCAATAATATCAAACTGGTAGGAAAGCTCCTGCAACATGCGAACCGCCCCTACAAGCGCCGACGGAAGTCCCAGATCATGCTCTTCCTCCGTGTAAAATTCCTCAGGCGTCAAAACAGCAATCTCTGCCTTAGGGACGGCTCCCCTGCAATAAGGTTCTTTCTCTTTTACCTGCGAATAAACATGCCCGATAAGATCGTAAGAGCCCTTTGAAAGCTTCCCCGAAGGATGAAGTTGGTCGCCAATCGAGCACCCCGCACCCATTGCAAGCATATTGAAGCATTCGAACGCAAGAGCGGCTTCATTTTTTAAGGAATGAAAATCGCCCCAGTAGGTATGAAATTTTCCGGTCATCCCGATAAAATCTTTTCCCAAAGTCCTTGCATAGCGGGCGGTTGCAGGGAAATGGTCGTACCCCCAGCCTCCGCTCGGAAGGGATTCCAGTTCCAGATGCGTGTAATCTTTAAAACTGTTTTTGGAAGCAGGGCCTACATGGGAACTGTTATAGAAAATCTCCGCATCGGGAACCCGTTCGCGGATAAAGGCGGTAATTTCTGTTTTGAACTCCTCCAACATATGGATCGAGTAGGCCAACCTGTCGGATTTTTTTGTATGGTCATATCCAAACGGCTTCATTTTCGCCTGACAGTGCGGACAGTCGCAGTCGGCCTTAAACAGAATATCCATGAAAAATCCGTCGATGTTTTGCACGCCGATTACATCAATAATATCCTGCAAATGCTCCTTAAAAAAATCCCTGTATCCGCTGTTCAGACAAATTGTGTAGTAGAAATGCGGCTTCGGAACGCCCTGTGTGTCTATGTATTTTCCGTCCGCGCTAACTGCCAGCCACTCCGGATGTTCGCGCATGATGCGCCCGTCCCACTGAACCGTTGTGTAAATCGGAACCCGTATATTATGCCTGTGGCAGGCTTGAATTTGCTCCGGAAGCAGGTTATGGTTGGTCAGCGCAGGATGGATCAGTTCCGGAAACTTTTTCGACGGATAATAAAGCCAGCCGTGGTGGCACCGGGCAAAGCATGTGACCGAGTCAACATTTGCTTCTTCTAGTATGCGTGCAAAATCCTCGGCTTGAAAATCTTTCGCCACATCCGGAATATATTCGCTTGTATGAAAATCGAGATGAACCTGCCTGAATCGTAATTCGCCCATTCTTTTTTCTCCTTCCCTGTTCACTTATTCCTTTACCGCTCCTGCGGCAAGTCCGCTTTCCACTTTTTCCTGGAACAGCAGATAAATTACCATTGGAATAAAAACCGTAATGACAATTGCCGCCATCAGCGGACCGTAGGCGGAGCCTCTTTCTCCATTAAAATTCAGAAGCCCCAAGGCAACCGGCTTCAGCTTATCATCATTGATAAAGAGCAAGGGGAATAGGATATTGTTCCACGCACCTAAAAAATTAAAAATGGAAATCGTCGAAATTGCTGGAACCGTCAGCGGAAGCACGATACGGGCATAAATCTGAAAATATCCGGCCCCGTCTATAATCGCCGCTTCCTCAAGGGAACGGTTGATTCCTTTCATAAAACGTTGAAGAACGTAGATGCTGAACGAAAGGGAAAAAGCAACATAAATCAGCACCAACGCGACAAGGTTGTTTTTTAAGTTGAACTTGCCGATCATGTAGGCAATTGGCACAAGTATGGTGTGAACCGGGATCATCATGCCGGCGAGGAAAAAGATTGTCAGGGCTTTTCCGCATTTTAAATTGAAACGGGAAAGCGCATATGCCGCCATGGAGGACACCACCGCCAAAATCACAACCGTAGCAATCGAAATGACCAGACTGTTTATGAAGTAGGTACTCATATTTGCGCCGTTCCACGCTTCCACATAATTGTTGAAGCGGAATGATTTTGGCAGGGCAAAAGGATCGCTGAAAATCTCGGTGTTGTCCTTAAAAGAGGACAGTACGGTAAAGACCATCGGGCAAATAAACATCAGCGCCATGGCAATTAAAAAAGCAACCAGGCCGGCTTTTCCCAGCGCTTTCCTGCCCTTATAATTTTTATTCATTTTTTAACCTCCCATCAATTCTCTGTCCGGCTGGTTAAATATTCGCTGCCAACCGTCAGGACTAGTGCGATTAAAAAGATGATAATGCCGATCGCACTACCAATTCCGTAATGGTCGTAACGGAAGGCTTCATAATACATCAGGGTCGTCGGCAGATTCGTTAGGCCGTTCGGACCGCCCTCGGTCATGACGAAGATCAGATCGAACACCTTAACCGTTCCGATAATATCCATTACGATACACAGACTGATAATCGGTTTCAGCATGGGAACCGTAATGAGAAAGAATTTTTGCACAGTAGTAACCCCATCGATTTGAGCCGCCTCATAGATATCATCCGGAATCGTCGTCAACCCTGCTATTAAAATGACCATATAATAACCGATTCCAGCCCATATGTTAACGAATATAATCGTATTCATTGCTGTCGAAGTGTTAATAAGCCAAGGGGTAACCAGATTGGCAAGCCCCAAGTTCGTCAAAAGTGCGTTAAAAGAGCCGTTCGGCATAAAAATAAAGTACCACAACAGACCGACCGCTGTAAGTGGGAATACGGTTGGAACAAAATAAACAGCCTTAAAAAAGCGGTATCCCCTGCATTTTGTGTTGATTGCAACTGCGAGCAAAAGGGCAATCGGGGTGTGAAAAAGCACGCTGAAAAAGACCATTTTCCCCATATTCTGCAAAGAAATCAGGAATCCCGGGTCTTTGAAAACGGTTATGTAATTTTTTAAGCCAACCATTTTAATCGAGGTGCCTGCGATTCCTTTCCAATCCGCAACGGAAAAGTAAAAAGCGCCTATCATAGGAACAATCTGGAATAAAACATAGAGCACAAGCGCTGGCAAGATAAACAAAAAGATTTTAAACTTATCTTTTCTCGATTTTAAATAAATCATCTTCATTCCTCCCATAAAGGGAATTCCAGAGATTTTCATCTCTGGAATTCCGCTTTAAAACATTACAGGCTGCTTATTTCGATTTGTCAATTTCAGACTGAATTTGCTGTGCCGCCTGTTCAGGAGAACTTCCAACCAGCATGCTTACAATTGCATTTCTTGTTGTATCCTGCATGGATGCAAGCGGATCAAAATCAAAAACGTCGACGGCAATACCCGTGGAAGTTTTACCGAGCTCTATGTTATCCAAGAGCAACGGATTTACCTTTTGGGTATCAATATCAACATCCGTTCTTGGAATCAGGAAAGAAGCTTCTTCCGCAAAGCGTTTCGCGGCATCTTTCGAGGTGAGCATTTTCAGTAACTCAATCGTATAATCTTTCTCTTTTCCCGTCAGTTTTCCATTCACCATGTACGGGCTGATAACCTGCATATCTTCATTTTTGTACTGTGGTTTTTCATCGAAATACGGGAATTTCGCAACTTTAATATCATCCGCGACCGGACAGTCTTTTTTGTTTGTGAAATTGCTTATGTTCCAGGTGCCGGTAATAATCATACCCGCCTGTCCCTTCTGGAACTGTGAAAGTACGATATCGTCGCTGATACCGGCCGCTCCGGACGGGAACGCCCCCATATCATTGAGCTCCTTAACAAAACTCAGCGATTTCACAACGTCGGGGTCCGTCCAGTTCATGTTTCTTGCTCCAAGCTTTTTTGCTGCCCCGGTTCCCATCCATTTGTAGAAAATCTGGTCGTGGAGATGGCCTGCCATATAGGTTGTTTTTGCACCCAGAGCAATTGGGGTTACATTGATTGCCTTTAATTTCTGAATGGCTGTTTTAAACTGGGACCATGTCTCCGGGAAGGAATCGATTCCGGCCTTCTTAAAGAGAGCCTCGTTATAATAAATACCGATCAGGCCCGATTCCATTGGAATCGCGTAAGTCCCGTTATGGTTTGGAACCTGATAGTAAGAAAGCGCGCCGGGCACGAATTTGTTCCATTCCGGGTCCGCCTTCAGAACCGGGTCCAGATCCATAATCAAGCCGTTGTCAATATATTCGCTCAGGTTCGCAACGCCCTGAATCCGGAAAATATTCGGGAGCGTGCCGGAAGAAAGATCGGTTTTCAGCTTGTTGTTAAAGGAAGACTCGTCGCCCTGTGACTCATCAATAACATTCACGTCCGGATGTTTGCTTTCGAACTCTTTGATAATGTCTTTAAAAATTTCAACCTGTTTGGTCGTACCGGCCATTCTTGTTAAAAGCCGGATCTCAATTTTTTCCCCATCGGAATTGCCGTCGCTTTTGCTTCCGGTGCTCCCGGAACATGCCGTCATGCCGGCGCAAAGGGCAGCCGCAAGAAACAGGGATAAAAACCTTTTCATAATGATACCTCCATTTTTTAATAAAGGAATATCTTCCCTTTCTCTGGACTTTATCATAACAACAATTTACCTATTAAGAACATGGACAATTTCCTTTTTATTTGTACTTTTTTCATATATTTTTTTGTTTCTGTTAAAAAATATCGAATTATTGATTCATATATGCAACTCTATTTAAAAAAACATGTTAAAATAATGCAGATATAAACAGCAAGGAGAGAAATTATGAGAATCCCTGCAAAAATGGAAGGTATGCCGTTGAACAAACAGATTTTCGGGAGCATGTTTGCCATTTCATCGGCCATTATTTTATTAATTTCCATCGCTACCTGCAGTATTATTTTTACAAATGTGATGGATCTGGAAACGAAATCCTCTATTCAAAATCTGGAGCACATCAACAGCCAGCTGGATTTTTTCTTGACTTCCGTTGATAATTACTCGAAAAGCATTATTGTAAACGCGGCGGTTCAGGACACGACAAACAAATTCAATACAAAAAGACAAAAATTCAGCGAAATGGATCAAATGCGGCTAAAGGACGAGTTAAATACAATTATTCAATCTACTTCTTTTATCTATAGTGTCAACATATACAGCGATTCAAAACAGCTAATCGCTTCCACCGAAGTTCCCACCAACGAAGACAGCCTAAGCGGCATTGAAATTTCGTCCGACCGCATTTGGCTTACTGCGAAGAAGATATCCATTTATGACCGAAATCAAAAAATACCAGTCTTAATGCTTTTGCAAAGATTTTACAGTTACAGCACAGGAAAAATGTTAGGGTATGTTGAAATATCTATACCGGAAACGGCCATTTCCAGTATTTATGAGAATACGGAAAACGAGAACAACACCTGTATTGTTGATTCAACCGGTTCCATCCAAAGCACGGACGGCCTGTACCCCTTGTATTCCGTTTATCCAAATTTGGACAACGCGCTTTTTAAAAACAAATCCGGGTTTTACTTTATAAACAATAATATTGTATTTTATAAGTATTTTGAAAAGTTGAATTGGTATATCATTACCCAGGTCAGCAGCAATATTTTTTTGCAGCCGATTTACTTCCTTATTTTCCTTTCTGTTTTCATTGCCGCCTGCGGAGTTGTAATCTGCACCATTCTGTCACATAAAATAACACAGACGATTACGTCACCCATCAACCAACTTATCAAGCATATCCAAAAGGTCATTCAGGGCAGGTGGGAGCCCGTCCCCAATCACACCGGCCAGAATGAAATCAACTTTCTGTTTAACCGGTTCAACGATATGCTGGCCGCTCAGGCAAAGCTGAAAGACAATCTTCTGAAAGAGCAGAAAATGAAACAGAAGCTTTCTCTCGATTTATTGCAGGAACAGGTTAATCCTCATTTTTTATATAACACGCTTGATAATATCTGTTCTCTGGCTGAAATCAATGAAAATGAAACACTAATTGAAGTGGTGATGAATCTTTCCAAATTTTATCGTGAAACCTTGAGCAAGGGAAGTTTTTACGTAACCATTAAGGATGAGATCTCCATTACAACCGCCTATCTGAATATCATGCGCATCCGGTACTTTAACAAGTTTGAATTCACCATCTCGTGTCCGGATTATTTAAAAGCATACCCCTGCCTGAAGCTTCTTTTGCAGCCGATTGTAGAAAACAGCATTTACCATGGGATTGCGCAAATCTATTACACCGGTATGATCAATATTGATATCACAGAATCGGAAAACGGCATTCGCTTTACTGTCCGTGACAACGGCGTTGGAATTTCCCAAAAAAGGATTGAGGAAATCTGGGAAGAACAAAACAGCCATTTTGGTCTGAAAAATGTAGATCAGCGAATCAAACTGTATTACGGCGACCAATATGGCCTGAAAATTGAGCAAAACGCCGATAACGGCTGCACAATTACGCTGGAAATCGCAAAGGAGGTGTAAACGATCATGCTGAATGTTTTAATAGCGGACGACGAATTTTTTATCCGTCAGCGTCTGAAGCGTATTATCGACTGGGACAAGCTGGAACTGCGCTGTGTCGGCGAAGCGGAAAACGGGCAGGAGGTAATCGATTTTGTAACGAGGCACCTTGTGGACATCCTGCTGCTGGATATTAAAATGCCGATAAAATCCGGTATGGAAGTCCTGGAATATATATATGAACACGGTATCAACACCAAAGTAATTTTTCTTTCAGGATACAACGACTTCGAGTATGCCCAAAAGGCGATTAAATGCCAGGCGGTAAATTATTTATTAAAGCCCATCGACAAAGCAAGCCTGGACAGCGCCCTGATTTCCTGCAGGAATAATATCCTGTCATCGCTGAAAAGCCAGGAAGGCATTCGAAAATACAACCAGTATCTCAGACGCTCTTTTATTTATAAAGTGGCGACCGGAGGAATCGACGTTTGCGAACTGTTTCAGGCATATCCTGATTTTTCATCTTTCCGCTTCTGTTGTTTTCTGGGTATTTACTGCTATGAAGGAATGAAGTCCTGCATTGAACAGTTCAGTAAAAAGATTAGCAGCCAAAACATTGCTTTTGAGTATTTTCAGGAAAGCGAACATATAGCAATCCTTCAGTTTTATTTAGAAGAAGAACGCAATTCCGAGGAAATTTTTGCTCTCTGCAATGATTTTCTAGATGAATTTACAGGGTATCTCTTTCTATCCCTTGGGGAAGCTTTTCCGATTCAGTCTGTTTGGGCAACCCAGTATCAGATGGTATTAGATGACCTTGTGAAACGGTATTTTTACGACGGAAAAAAACTGGTTCGCCAGAAAAACAGCGAGATTTATAAAATTGATAAAAAAGCCTTTTTATCTCTGCGGGAAAATATCGTACTTTATTTGAATGCAAAAGATAAAGATAATCTGGAAAAATTGCTGGATCATTTGTTTGACGATATTCAGAAAACAGGGAATCCTCATCAGCTCAGCCTAATTGTGACGGAAATCCTCATTATTTACAGCGTAAACTCCCATCAAGTATTCCTGCCCGCAAAAAATTTGAATGCGTTTGCCTGGGAACTGATTGATGAAGGCTATTCTTTACAGGCACTCGCGGAAGTTATCGTATCCTACGGCGTGCAATGTATGGAGCATATCGTCACGATACCTTCGGATGCCGTTTTGGTCAAAAAAATAAGGGATTATATCACAAAGAATTGTACGGATCCCGAACTTTCCGTATCGAAAATTTCTGAATTTTTCGGTCTTAACTCTGCTTATGTGGGAAGCGTCTATAAAAAAGTCACCGGCCAGTCCATTGTACAGTCGATAACGGCTCTGCGAATGGGAAAAGCCATGGAACTTTTGACCACAAGGGATTATAAAATCATTCAGGTTGCGGAAATGGTCGGCTATTCCGATGTATTTTATTTCAGTAAAAAATTTAAAAAATTTTATGGATGCTCTCCCCGCGATTACAGCAACAGTGAAGAAATGTAGTAAAAATGCCAGCCATTACGCATGTACGGCATTACTGTTGTGACATTTTATTCAAACAAAATATCGCATGATGCCTCTGCCGCCGCCTTTGCAATTTCCGCCGGCGGCTTTTTCTCCGTCAGGATTGCGTCGATGCCTTGAAATCCGCTTAGCCGAAAAAAGTAAGATTGATTAAATTTGCTGCTGTCGCAAAGTAAAATGGTAGACGCCGCGTTTTTCATCATCTGCTTTTTTACCATAACCTGCTGCTGATTCGCTTCACACACGCCCTGCGGGTCTATCCCCCGGCAGGATATAATCGCTAAATCCGCTTTAAATTCGGTAAAAAAATGACTTGCCTGTTCCCCCACAATGGAGGTTGAGCCGTATTTTACATGGCCGCCCGCCATATAAGTATCCGCGCAGTCATTCTGAATTAAGCTAAGGGCGGTTGCGATTCCGTTTGTCGCTACAGATAAATTGTTATATTTTTTTAAGATGGGACAGATATTCATTACCGTCGTACTGGAATCTAAAAAAAGGGAAAGACCGTCTGCTAAAAAATTCTCCGCCAATGTGCAGATATATGTTTTTTCATCTTTCTTTTCCATATTGCGGAATGTATAGGGATATTCCCAGTTTCCACCCGTGGCAAGCACCGCACCGCCACGCTTTCGGATAACCAGCCCCATGCTTTCTAATCCGATTAAGTCGCGCCGTATGGTCGCCCGGCTGCAATAGAGCTGTTCGCACAGATATTCTAACGAAACATGCTTTTTTGCCTTTAAAATCGCCATAATTTTATCATATCGGTCTTCCGCAAACATAACGCAAAACTCCTTTACCATTCATTGAAACATTTTGAATAATTATGAAATAATTATAGCTGAATTCGCTCAATATTTGCAACAATATTTCAAATTGTTTACATTTGTTTCAGTATATTTATAATTTGAAGTAATACAAGAAATTTTTAAATATATCGACGAGGGGGAGCTTTTATGGAAATTCAGCAAATAAAAGAACAGATTTGCGATATATGCCACAGAATGTGGCAGTTGGGCTGGGTAGCGGCAAACGACGGAAATGTTACGGTAAAACTGGAAGACGGCAATTTTCTTGCCACACCCACCGGCATCAGCAAAAGTTTTATTACGCCGGAAAAGATCGTCAAAATCAACGCCAAAGGGGAAGTTTTAGAGGGAGAGGAGGGATACCGCCCCTCCTCCGAAATCAAAATGCACTTGCGCTGCTATGAAGAGAGGGACGACGTTGGCGCGGTGCTTCATGCGCATCCGCCGACAGCGACCGGATATGCCGTCGCCGGCAAAAGCCTGGACGAGTATTCTATGATTGAAACCGTCATTGCGATCGGTTCCATTCCCCTTACTCCCTACGGCACACCTTCCACCATGGAAGTACCGGAAGCCATTACGCCGTATCTGAAGGAACACGACGTTATGCTGCTTGAAAACCATGGCGCACTCTCTATCGGGACTGACCTGATTACGGCTTACTACCGGATGGAAACGCTGGAGCTGTTTGCAAAAATCAGCCTTACCGCGCACCTGTTGGGGGGCGCGAAAGAAATTTCGCAGGATAATATAAAGAAACTTCTGGATTTAAGAACGTCCTATTACCATGTAACCGGAAAACATCCCGGTTATAAAAAATACAACCGCTAAGGCATAAATAGCGCAGAAGGAGGCGTGTATATGGGAGAAAAAAGAGTACTGGCCTTTGATTTCGGCGCTTCCAGCGGAAGAGCCATGCTGGCGCATTTTGACGGAGAAAAAATCAAGCTGGAAGAAGTCCACCGTTTTGACAATGAGCCCGTTATGGTTCACGGCACACTTTACTGGGACGTTCTGCGGCTTTTTCACGAAATCAAACGGGGAATCGTTCTGGCAAATCATGCGGGCGGATTCGACAGCGTCGGAATCGACACCTGGGGTGTGGATTTCGGCCTGCTTTCCAAAGAAAATACCCTTTTGGAAAATCCGGTACACTACCGCGACCGGCGCACAACGGGGATGCTGGACGCCGTCTGCAAAAAGATCAGCGCAGAGCGTTTGTATCAGCTCACAGGAAACCAATTGATGGAGATCAATACCGTATTTCAGCTCTGTTCCATTGCTCAAAACAGGCCGGAGCTTCTGCAAAGTGCGGAAACGGTACTTCTGATGCCGGATTTGTTCAATTTCCTGCTAACAGGCAAAAAACACACTGAATGTTCCATTGCTTCCACCACGCAGCTCATGGACCCCGTCCATAAACAATGGAATCCGTCGTTGATTGAACAGTTGGGACTCCGAACTTCTTTATTTCCCCCTATCGTGAAATCCGGTACAGTCGTGGGAACTTTCACAGAGGAACTCAGCCGCGAACTGGAAACGGAACCGAAAACCGTAATTTCCGTGGCTTCCCACGACACCGCGAGCGCCGTTGCCGCCATTCCCGCCGAAACAGCGGACTTTATTTTTATTTCCTGCGGCACGTGGTCCCTGTTCGGAACCGAATTGCAGGCTCCCATTATTAATGAAAAATCGCGTCTTTTCAACCTGACAAATGAGTCCGGCTATGGGGGAACAACCACTTTCCTAAAAAATATCACCGGGTTATGGCTGATTCAGGAAACCCGCCGCCAATTTATTTGTTCGGGCAAAACATATTCCTACACCGACATGGAACAAATGGCGAAAGCGAGCCAGCCGTTTGCCTGCCTGATTGACCCGGATGCGCCGACCTTTGTGCCGCCGGGCGATATTCCCGGCAGAATCCGGGATTTCTGCAAAAGGACAGGGCAGTATGTCCCCCGTACCGACGGGGAAATCGTCCGCTGTATTTACGAAAGCATCGCTATGAAATATCAGTATACCTTGGAGAAGATACAGGAATGCACGGGCAAAGAGTATCCCTGCATCTACATGGCGGGCGGCGGTACGAAAGACCGGTTCCTTTGCCAAATGACCGCCAGCGCCGCCAACCGGAAAGTGATCGCAGGCCCTGCGGAGGCAACCGCTTTGGGGAACGCGGCGGTTCAACTGATCGCCCTGGGCCGCATACCCAACCTTTCCCATGCAAGAAGGATTGTCCGGAACTCGTTTGAACCATACACATATCTTCCTGAAAACCACAACTTATGGAAACAGAACTTTAAAAAATTCAGGCAATTGCTTGAATCGGAATAATCAGAAAACTTCGATCGGAAGAAAAGGAAAGCAAATAAAAGATTTAGGAGGAAAAGCAATATGAATTATCCAAAAATTGGAATCCGGCCTGTTATTGACGGTCGCTGGGGCGGAATCCGTGAAGGTCTGGAAGGCCAGACCATGGGCATGGCAAACGCCGCAAAGGCTTTAATTGAAGAAAACATAACCTACGCGGACGGCACCCCAGTGCAATGCGTCGTCTCCCCCTGCACCATCGGCGGGGGCGCGGAAGCCGCCCGGTGCGCCGAGTATTTCTCCGGGCAGAACGTGTGCGCAACCCTGAGCGTAACGCCCTGCTGGTGCTACGGAAGCGAAACGATGGATTTAGACCCGCTCACAATCAAAGCCGTATGGGGTTTCAACGGGACAGAGCGCCCCGGCGCGGTGTATCTGGCCGCGGCCATGGCGGCTCACGCGCAGCGCGGACTTCCGGCCTTCTCCATTTACGGCCGGGATGTACAGGATATGGACGACCGGTCGATCCCCGGCGATGTCGCCGAAAAAATCCTTCGTTTTGCTCGCTGCGCCGTTACCGTCGGGCAAATGCGCAATAAAGCTTATGTCGGGCTGGGTGCGGTAGCCATGGGAATCGCCGGGTCTTACTGCGACGCGGAGTTTTTCCAGAAATACCTTGGTATCCGCGCGGAATGGGTGGATATGACGGAAATCCTGAGAAGAATCCATCTCGGCATTTACGATCATAAAGAATATGAAAAAGCGCTTGCCTGGACAAAAGCAAACTGCAAGGAGGGCGTGGACAACAACGCCCATCCTAGTACCAGAGAGCAGAAGGAAAAAGAGTGGGAATTTGTTGTAAAGATGACGTTAGTCTGCCGCGATATCATGCTCGGCAACGAAAAGCTCAACGAGATCGGAAGACACGAGGAAGCCCTTGGCCGCAATGCCATCCTCGGCGGCTTCCAAGGGCAACGGATGTGGACGGACTGGCTTCCGAACGGCGACTTTACGGAAGCTATCCTCAATTCAAGCTTTGACTGGAACGGTAAACGCCAGCCGATTACGCTGGCAACGGAAAATGACGGGCTGAACGGTACTGCTATGCTATTCGGCAAGCTGCTAACCGGAACCGCCTGCGTGTTTGCGGATGTCAGAACCTATTGGAGTCCTGAAGCGGTAAAACGCGTAACGGACAAAAATCCGACCGGCATGGCTGCAAATGGATTCATGCATTTAATTAATTCCGGAGCAGCCGCGCTCGACGGTACCGGTGCCTGCAAAAACGAGCAGGGCAAGGGCGTTATGAAAAAATGGTGGGATATTACCGATGAGGATATCCGGGCCATGACAGAAGCGACAGACTGGTGCCCGGCAAACCTCGGTTACTTCCGGGGCGGCGGATTCTCTTCGCACTTCAAAACACAAGCGGAAATGCCCATCACCTTAATTCGTGTGAATATTATCGACGGCCTTGGCCCGGTGCTTCAGCTTGCCGAAGGCTATACTGTTGTCCTTCCGGACGAGATTCACAACAAGCTCGACATCCGCACCGACCCGACATGGCCAACAACCTGGTTTGTTCCCAGGTTGACTGGGAAGGGCGCCTTTCGGGATGTTTATTCCGTAATGGCGAACTGGGGAGCCAACCACGGCGCTTTCGCCTATGGGCATATCGGAAAGGATTTAATCACCCTTGCTAGTATGCTGCGAATCCCCGTTTCCCTGCATAATGTTCCCGACGAAGATATTTACCGCCCCCATTCCTGGTCCGCATTCGGAACAAAGGACCTGGAAGACGCAGATTACAGAGCGTGCGCCACTTACGGCCCGCTTTATAAATGATTGCTCCACTCCTAATTAATACAGAAAGCCGCTGTCTCACCAATTGTGCTGACAGCGGC
This sequence comes from Caproiciproducens galactitolivorans, assembly GCF_029266045.1. Classification (NCBI taxonomy): domain Bacteria; kingdom Bacillati; phylum Bacillota; class Clostridia; order Eubacteriales; family Acutalibacteraceae; genus Caproiciproducens; species Caproiciproducens galactitolivorans. The sequence continues at coordinate 99,657 of NZ_JAJUFJ010000004.1, forward strand.
TTTCCTTTCCATCAAGAAAAGCTTAATGGATATATTCGTTTCCTACTAATAGATTGGACAAAACGTCCGTCGGAATTGTAAACTCAGGCGCCCCCATATATCCGGGCGCTACATCAAATTGATTAAACGCGATGACAAGCTTTCCATCTTTATTAATATAAAAACTCTGGTCTTTCTTAATCTGCTTAAACAGTTCACTTGGGTCGATTTCCTTATCGTCTAGCCAGTACACGACATTTTGGTCTTTCTTCATTTGCTCTCTCATCTGCTTTTTAATGTTGTCGCTGATGACCTGAATATATTGGTCGTCTTTAAAAAGGCTTGGAAGGGTTAGTAAAACCTGCTTTTTCTTATCAATGGTATCGTATTGCACTCTCTCGTAGGAATCCGCCTGAACCTCCAGAACCGAACGACCTACCGACAGGATAGTATCGTTATCCGTCTTCACTTCGTAGCTGCTGTACACTCCTTTATGACCGGCACCCGCCTTTTTCATCTCCTGCATTTCCGCCATAAATTTCTCATACAGCTTTTTACTCTCCTGAAGGTATTTTTCGTTGATACTGTTCTCCAGTTTTTTGTCCTTCAGTCCCTGAATCTGGGGCACTTTGATTTCCGCTTCATAATCTTTATCTTTGACCGTATACTCCCGGAACGTCAGCACCTTCACCAGGTTTCCGACCACCGGAACCTCCTCCATAGACTTTGCAAAAGCGGGGCTTGAATTGATTTCCGCTACAAACACGCCGAAAACAATCGCGATCGACGCGGCAATCGCGCCAAGTTTTCGGAAAACCTTCTTATTGGGGATGGAATACACGCCATTTTCCCTTAATGTCTTACGCACTAAAGCATCCAGTCCCTGGGGAATCGGCGTATCCATATATTCTTTTTTCAGTTGATCCAGTTTTTGATCACGCATCGTTAATCCTCCTTCACATCACTCATCGTTATGCGCAGTTTTTGGAGCGCCTTATACAATCTGGTTTTGACGGTATTTATATTTTCGTTCAGCACTTCGGCAACCTCTTCGATTTTCAAATCTTCAAAATACCGCAAAATCACAACGCTCCGGTAGTTGACGGGTAACTCATCCAACGCTTTTTGTAAGTCAAAATTCTGGTACTCATCATATTCCCCTGAATCCTGACCGGTAAGCATCTCTTCATCGGACGGAACCGTTTTGTTTCGTTTCCTCAGAAAGTCCAAAGCAGTATTCACTTCAATTCGGTAGAACCATGTTTTTATGTAATCCGGTTCCTTTAGTGATTTTTTTGAGGAAAAGGCCTTGGTTATAGACTCCTGAACAACATCCTGTGCATCGTATGAATTTTTTACTATACTATAAGCCAACCGGTAATGGCTATCCTGATATTTCATTACATAGTCCGCAATTTGCATTTCAATTGTTTTCTTTCCCATTCGTGCGAACCGCTCCCTCCTGTTGTTTTGATACGTATCAACTTGTTTACTTCTATTAGACGCTGCTGATTGGTAAAAAGTTTTCGAAAATTTAAAAAAATTTAAATATTATCATGAGACATCAAAAAGCCTGCATAGCGGATTTGCTTCGCGCCATGCAGGCTTTTTCTTCATTCAAATTATTTCTGTTCTTCTCCAGCATAATCAATCTGTATTGCCGCCGATATCGCAGCAGCTTTCGCGGACCACCAAGGCAGTCGGGATAACGATTTTTTTGGAGACCGTGCGTTGCATGCTGATTTTTTCGCGAATAAGGGCGACCGCCGTTTCACCCATCAGATCAACATGCGTCTTGATGGTCGTAAGCGGCGGAAGCATAAACTGTGCGGTGGGAATATCGTTGAATCCGACAACGCTGATATCTTCCGGAATCCGCAGGGAATTTTCGTAAATTGCTTTATAGCAACCCACGGCAACCGAATCATTAATCGCAAAAACCGCGGTTACTCCTTGCTTTTTTTGCAACAGTTCGCTCATCATGTGATAGCCGTCCTTCGGCGTGTAGCCTCCCGCCATCACAAGCTCCTCGGAAAAGCAATCGTGGTTCCGCATAAAAAGCTCATATTCCCTTTCACGGAAATCGACGGCTTCCTCCCCGGGCAGGTTCCCGCCCAGAAACGCAATTTTCCGGTGTCCAAGGTCGTAAAGATAATTCATGACTTTGCGGGCACCCTTTTCAAGGTTGATCACAACGGAGTCAAAAGAGTCTTCGTCCGGTGAGCAGTCGGCAAAAACGACCGGCTTATTGGCTTGCCGAATCATCTTCACTTCGTCTTTATGAAACGTTCCGAGCGCGATAATACCGTCAATCCCTTTCAGCTTCTCCAGATTTTGGGAAAGCGAAAGGTGTACAACGCTTTCTTTGCCATCCTGAATCGTTTTTTCAATTGCAACACGGGCCGATAAATAATAAATATCCTCCAATTCCTCTTCCAGAGAGTAGGAATAAATCAACCCGATTTTCTGTTTTCTCTTTTTTTTATGCTGAATGGGAGTATATTCCAGTTCCTGTGCCGCTTCGAAAATGCGTTTTCTGGTATCATCCGTCACATTGATGGTTTCGTCATAATTCAGCACCCTTGAAACGGTTCCAATTGAAACGCCGGCCCGTTCAGCGACATCTTTTATTAAAGCCATAAGTTACTCTCTGCCTCCATCTTGACCCAATACGTTTTCTTTAGGCCTACTTCTATTTAAAAACGGTAGCTTGGTTTCCACAATCAATACTGCCGCAATAATCATGAGACATCCGAGAACCGTCCGGAAGGTCAGCGCTTCTCCTAAAAACAGCACGGAAGCCAGAGACCCGAAAACCGACTCACTAGATAATATTATCGCAGCCCTCGTGGAGGTTGTCAATGTCTGGGATACGTTCTGCAGCAGGAACGCTACGCCGGTGCTGAGCACCCCAAGATAAAGGAGGGCGAACACGCCGTTGACGCCAATGGAACTCTGCCCACCCGGGAAGAGAAGTATCATCGGAACCGAAAAAACGCATGCAAAAGCAAACTGTATAATTGTGAGTAAAACAGCATCACATGTTTTCACAAAAATGCCAACGCAATAAATATGGAAGGCAAAACAAAGCGCGCAAAGCAGCGTCAGCACATCCCCTATGTTAACGGTAAACGCGCCGTTGAGCATCAGTACGCCCGCGCCTGCAGCGGCGAGGAATCCTCCGGCGATCCCATAGACATCGATTTTTTCATGAAAAAAAGCCAAACCGATAAACGGCACCATTACGACATTGATCGCTGTTAAAAAAGCGTTTTTTGACGCAGTAGTGTATTGCAAGCCCATGGTTTGCAAAGTAAACGCTGCACAAAGAAAGAATCCCAACAGCATACCGGAGAGCAAAATCCTTGAATTCAAATTTTTGAAATGCTTGTGGTATACTGCGGAAAGCAAAAGCGCGCCAATGAAAAAACGAATTCCGGTAATTTGGTAAGGCGTAAGGTTCGTTTCCAAGGCTGCTTTCGAGGCGGCAAATCCCCCGCCCCAAATCATCGCGGTTACAAGCAAACCGAGTTCTCCCTTATATTTCTTCAAATCCATTCATTCCAATCCGAAATATCCCTTAAATAAAGCAGACAGACACTCGCCGTCCAAGCAAAGGCCGGATCGCAGTTTCCGCAGCCTGTAAGCGGATCAAAATTTTCAGACATGCCACTCTTTTCAATGGCCGACAAAAATCGCTGCTCATACGTTTTCGCTAAATCAAGCCTTCCAAGCTGCTTAAGCGCATCGGTAACAAGATACATAACCGGCGCCCAAACCGGTCCCAGCCAGTACCCGTCCTGCCGGTAATAGGGACTGGATACTTCCTCCGTCGCAAGGCCGTATGGCGTCAAGAAGCGATTTTCGAGCGAATCCAGCAGCTTCTCTATCGCTGCGCCGGGCAGCCTGTTTCCGAGGATAACGGGGAGACACAAAAGCAGACTGCTTCGGCACTCTAAAGGTTCCCCCTGCACTCTTGCAAAAAAGCCATCGCTGTCGCTGAGCCTTTCCAAAAGCATTCCGGTCCACTGCTGTGCCCGTTCATGCCACTCGCCGGCGGCTTTTCTGTCCCCGAGCTTTTCCGCCATCGAAGCGAGCGAATCCGCCTGCCGGATTAAATGGGCGGTAAGGTCCGGCGCCTCCAAAGGAACTCCCTTTCCAAAAACCGAGGCATTATCCCATCCGGAATCATTGCCGTGAGTATAAAAGAACAGGCCGTCCACCTTTCGATAATCCATCCAAAACCGGGTGTTGCGTTCAACGGTGCGATAGAGCTGTTCGACCACCTCTCTTCTTTTAAAGAAAGGATGGATGGATTGCAGCTTTTCGCATGTCCAACCGAAAACAGGCGGCTTCACACAGCTATAAGAGGAAAACCGATCGTTGACGAAATCCGGGTAAGCGCCGGACGCATCCTGATGATCCGCAAACAACAGCAACTGGTCCAGCGCCAGTTCAGGGTAGCTGCCCGCCACCGCCAACGCGCAGAAGCAGTTGTCCCAGCTCCACGCGTTCGCCATAACATTCTTGGAGGAATACATGGCGGGGCGGGTCAGATTGCTTTCCGCGCCCACCACACAGGACCATGCGATATAGGCTGCAAGCTCTGCCATTTCTCCACCGCCCAGTACATTCATACTGCTGAGCCAGCAGGCATACGACCGATCGGTTTCCTGCCTGGCCTGCCGATAATCCGTGTGCGGACTGTGTCCGCACACTACCCTGTATCCGGTAATCGCAAGCTCAAAGTAGTTTCCCGAAGGGATGATTTCAAAAACAGGCGATATGCCGTCCTCCTGCTTCTTTACAAGGATCGTGCCGCCCACACAGTCGAACCGATATTTATAATCCTTCTTATAAGAAATAAACTCCCATCCTCCATCGGGAAGCGGAAGAACGGTGTCGTAGCGCGTCGGCTCTTTCGTAAGCAGGCGCAAGCCTGTGTTTGTTCCGTAGATGTTCACGGTATCCGGTGTTCCGAAGCAGACTTCGACTTTTCCTTCTCCCGCGCTGAGCGTGAGGAAGGTTGGCTCCGCCCGCACCGCTGTTTTTGCCTTTTCGTTTTCTCCCGGGATTTCCAGCGTAAAAAGCTTATCCGGGCATTCATCCCCGCCATGCAGATCGCGAAGGATAACCTCCCCGCTCTCTGCATCCTGGGATATAGCAAAATAAGAACCGAACCGGCTCATTGGCACTTTCGTTAAATCAATCATTCTTTCTCACCTATTGCTTCTCACAGAGACATGAGTTCGTAAAGATCATCGCCGAAGCGGTAAGGCACAATTTCAAATGTCAGTTCAAACGGTTCCGGCTTCAGCAGGTAAGGCGGCAACTGCGCCTGACCGCAGCTTTCGCTGCCAAGACCGTTCTGCCGGTAATCAATATTGAGAATCGTTTGATCTGCCGTCTGGATTTCATTGCAGTGGCGCGCTTTCTCTAGTGCTTCCTTCGTATAGTTATGTACCGTAAAGTCGAAGGTATCCTTTGCCTTAAACAGTACCGCATTGTCCGGTGATTCAAGGGTCACCCAGTATACGTCGCTCCGGTTCCCGTTTTCCTGCGGACGGGTATACGGCGTATGCATGGAAGCCACCGTATTCCGGTAAAGGCCGAACAGAGCAGAGGTTTTGCTGTCCGGATAAGATTCCCCTGGACCGCGCCCAAGCCATGTTACCAAATCATAGGAGCGCGGCAGCTGCATTTCCACGCCGATGCGCGGAATACTCTGCGGGGCGTCAAACTGAAGCCCTTTTGGTTCCCCATACACATGCAGCAAAATGCTGTTCTGATAGATGGTATATTCATATACGGCGGAAAATCCCCAAGCCTGACTCGGTGCCCCGACTCTTACCTGAAAGGCTACCGAAACACAGTCGTCCTTATCTACAACCGTATAACTGCGGACACTTTCCTGCATCTGGTCAAGGAAATATTTGTTTTTCCAATTATCCTTTACATACATGTCGTTGTCAATCGAGGCACGCCAAAAGCACAGTTTCGGCCCGCGTGTCAACACCGGGCGGCCGTTTGCGGAATATTCCAGAAGGGTTCCCTTTAACACATCAAAGGTTATCTGATAGCCTGCTCCGGTAAAGCTTAGCTTACTGCCCTCCCGGATCCTTTTCGGTGCTCGAAAAGCGGGGCGCTGCGCGCAAGCCGGAAGGAATACCGGAAGTTCAAATTGCGCGTTTGCCGTTTCATGCCCGCAGGGGGCATAAGGAAAGTCCCTGCTCAGCACATAAGAGAAATTCAACCAGTAATGCCTTCCCGGTTTCGGATGAACAGCATGGAAGGGTACGGTAATCCGGCGGGTTTCCCCGGCATGAATGCCCTCAAGCGGAAGCTTGCCTTTTTCAAGGGTCTGCCCGTCGCAAGCAACGCTCCAGCGCAGCTCAAGATGGGATAAATCCATAAAATCATACAGGTTGGTAATGTCAAACAGGCCTTTTGAAAGATCGGCCGCTTCGGTTTTCACCGGTTCAATGACCTTGCGGTATTCCTTCATTCCCGGGGACTCCGTACGGTCGGAAAACAACAGGCCGTCAAGACAGAAATTCCCGTTGTTTGGCTTGTCGCCAAAATCGCCGCCGTAGGCGAAATATTCGCTGCCATTCTCCGCCTTCTGCCGGATGCCGTGCTCGCAGAATTCCCAGATAAAGCCGCCCTGCAATTTTCTGTATTTGCGGAAGGCCTGCTGATATTCTGCAAGACCTCCCGGCCCATTGCCCATGGCGTGGCCGTATTCACACAGAATATGCGGCTTTTCCAGCAGCTCATCCTTTCCAATTTCATGCAGCTTATCCAGCTTTGTATACATTGTGCTGTAAACGTCAGAAATCAATGTATCAGCGTCCCCTTCGTAATGAATCGGACGCGTGTCGTCAATGCGACGGATCGCCTCTTTCATCGCGATAAAATTGCTTCCGAAGCTCGACTCGTTCCCCAGCGACCACATTAGGACACAGGGATTGTTTTTGTCGCGTTCCACCATGCGAACCGCACGGTCCACGTAAGCCTTTTCCCATTCCTTGCTGTTGCTGAGCCAGTTGTATTTTCCCGTCAGCTCAAAGCCATGGCACTCCAGATCAGCTTCCTCGATCACATACAATCCGTATTTGCTACAAAGGTGGTAAAAATACGGATCATTTGGATAGTGGGAAGAACGTACAGCATTGATATTATTGCGTTTCATAATCAGCACGTCCTCCAGAAGCTGCTCGCGGGTCAAAGCCTTTCCGGTGTCACAGCAGAAATCATGCCGGTTGACTCCGTTAAAGAGGATGGCACGTCCGTTCAAAAGAAGATTGCCGTCTTTTATTTCGACTTTGCGGAACCCGACGTCGGTGCGAACGACTTCCATTAACTCCGAACCGCTTCTTACTTCGATTTGAAGTTGATACAAATGCGGGGTTTCCGCGCTCCATAAAAGCGGATGTTCCACCGGAGAATTCAAGAGGATATGGATTCCCCTTTCTTTGGGAACTCCATTTCCGTTCAGGACGGCGACTGTCTGCCCATATTCATCCATTAACCTGCAATGCAATTCAACAGGAAGATGGCTTTCCTGATAATCGGAGCAAAGTACGTCGATTTGCAGCATGGCCTCGTCGAACCCATTCTCAAACTCTGTGCGCACGAAAAGGTCATCCACGCAAATATATGGCTCATTGATAAGCTCCACATCCTTAAATATCCCGCTAAGCCACCACATATCCTGATCTTCCAGATAGCTTCCGTCCGACCACTGGATAACACGTACGGTAATCTCATTCTCCCCGGGATGTACAAGAGACGTGATCTCGAACTCGGAAGTCAAATAACTTCCTTTGCTGTAACCGACAAAACTTCCGTTGACCCAGACGTGAAAACAGCTATCCACTCCACCAAAGCGCAGAACGGTTCTCCGTTTGCACCAATTCTCTTCAAGAGAAAATTTCCGCTTATAGATCCCCGTTGGATTTTCGGACGGCACAAACGGCGGATCAATCGGGAAAGGATAATACAAATCTGTATAATGCGGAGCGCCATACCCGTGCAACTGCCAACACGACGGCACCGGGATCGTGTCCATTTTGGAAGTATCATAATCCGCCCGGAAAAAATTTGCCGGAGAATGCTCCGGGGATTCCAAATACAGGAATTTCCATTCCCCATTGAGGGAAAGAACGGATTCCTTGTTGGAAGCCGCGGCGGTTTCATCGCTATAAACAGCGTAATAAGCTCTCGGTTCCCTGCGGTTAATCCCGATAAGTCCTACATTTTCCCAATCCTTCTTTTGTTCCTGCATACATTCATAAACCTCCATATAAATTCCAAACTGCCCTCTTCGTTTATTCCTTAATCGCACCGCTCATTCCTTCTATAATATATTTCTGGGCAAATCCGAACGCAATGAGAGGAGGTATTACCATAACAACTGTAATCGCCATTGTTGGGACAATCTGCTGCGTATGTACACCCTTAAATGCTGCCAGCCCAAGGGCAAGCGTGTACTTGCTGCGATCATTTAAGAAAACCAAGGGTCCAAGATAGTCATTCCAGACCGTAATAATATTCAGCACGCCGATTAAATTCAGAACCGGTCTCATAATGGGTAAGAAAATGCGGGTAAACACCTGAAATTCATTGGCGCCGTCAATTTTTGCCGCTTCCTCAAAATCCCGCGGAATACTGGTAAGGGACTGGTGAAGAAGGAAAATATAGTACGCGGAGCCAAAAAACGCGGGTACAATTAGTGGTTTCAGCGTATTGATCCAGCCGAAAATCTTAAACTCCATATAAAGGGGAATCGCTGTAACGTCCCATGGAAGCATCATTGTGCAAAGCAAAAGGGTAAAAAGCACTTTTTTGCCTTTGAAATTGAATCTGGCAAAGCCATATGCCACCATAGAACAGGACACAATCTGCCCGATTGTAGTCAAAACGGCAACAATCAGCGAATTGGCCAAATATGTGCCGAACGGCTGCGAATTCCAAGCTGCCTTAAAATTATCAAAATGCCAAACAGACGGGAAAAATTTCGGCGGAAAAGTATAGGCTTCCGCTTCCGACTTCAATGCGGTAAGAATCATCCAGACAAAAGGCAGCAAAAAGTAGAGAGAAAACGCCGTAAGCAGAATGTAAAATATGTTTTTTTCCAATTTACTTAATTTCACGATGTTTTACTCCTTTTCTTGTTTTTCCCCGCCGCGTTGTAAACCCAGACATCCGAAGATTTGAAAACAAGCGCTGTCAGCAAAAGGATGATCAGGAACATAAACCACGCGTTCGCGCAAGCGTAGCCGAGCCTGTTTTTAACGAACGCATTGTTGAAGACGTACAGCCCGTAAAAATAGGTGGATTTCATCGGCCCTCCGTTTGTGAGCAACAGCACCAGCGTAATTTCCTGCAAAGATGTGATAATAGACGTAACCAGGTTGAATAGGAGAGTCGGCGTAATTAGGGGCAGCGTAATGGAAAAGAAAGAGCGGACATTGGACGCGCCGTCAATATAGGCCGCTTCATAAAGGTCCTTTGAAATTGCTTTTATCGCCGTGTAGAAAATCAGCATCATGGTACCGACACCCCATGCACCTGCAATAACAATCGCAACGATTGCCCAAGAAGGGTTATTCAGCCAGTCCGGCCCGCTGATTCCGATAAAAGAAAGAATATAGTTAAACACACCATATTGTCCGTTAAGTATCCATCCCCAGATGATGGACACGGCAACGCCTGACACAACCGTAGGCAGATAGAAGATAACTCTGTACGCATAGACCCCGCGTACCGGTATGGAGATCATCACCGCCAGAATCAGCGCTATAATCAAATTGAACGGCACAAAAATCAGGGCAAATTTCAGCGTAATAAATAGTGATTTGTAAAACTGCGCGTCTTTCGTAAACATTGTTATATAGTTCTGAAATCCCACAAAAACCTTTTGACCAATCACAGGCCAGTTAAAGAAGCTCATGATCAGGGAAAAGAGAAGCGGCATCGCGGTAAAAATCAGAAACCCTATGATCCATGGCGAAATAAATATCCATGGGGTAAAATTGATCTTTTTCTTTTTGGTTAATTCTTTCATCTTTTTCTCCCGTTAAACTGCTTTCAATAGTTGCCGCCGGGCATGGCGCCTGTCAAAGATTCCATGCCCGACGATTGATTCCTTGAACCCGGAAAATAAGGGAGTTTTAGAAATTATTTGCAACATCGTTTAATGCATCTTTCGGGTTCTTATAGACGCTTGGATTAAACATCTGCTCAAATGCCTGTGTAAGGCTGTCAGAAAGATCGCTCCAATTCGAATACTTCAATAAAGTCGGCGTATAGTTTTTGCTCTCCTCCAACATGGTATAGAATTTGGAATAAATCGGATCGCTGGAAAAATTCTGCGATTCTGCTACGGATTTAAGTACAGGAAGCTCATAGCCGATGCGGGCCTTGTTTAGTTCCTCGCTCGTCCAGTATTTTGCAAATTCCCAAGCGGCTTCCTTGTTCTTGCAAGTCTTCGAAATTGCAACACCGGACGACCCAACCGCACTGACGGATTTCTGATTTGAGGAATAGCGGGGTAAAAGGGCTACTCCGAAGTTAACTTTTGCATTTTTCAAGGTATTAACCGACCAGGCACCCGTGATGTACATAGCTGTTTTGCCGGACTTAAATTCTGCTTCACCATAGTTACTGGAAGTAACCGAAATAGCCGAACCGTCCTTCAGCATATCCTGCATAACAGTAAACGCCTGTGCCGCCTTATCGCTGTTGAGATAGCCCTGAACGGTACCGTTTACACCGGTATAAGATGTTCCGTTTGACCACAGGAACATTTCATAATCGTACGGATCCGGTTTTGCAGGAACGGCGTAGCCATAGACCTTCTTTCCTTGATCGGTCAATTTTTTCGCCGCAGCATGTAAATCATCCCATGTCCAGTTGTCTGTCGGATACGCAACCTTTGCTTTATCGAACAGATCTTTATTGTAATACAGGACAAACGAGGTATATCCTACCGGAAGGCCCAGAATTTGTCCTTCCATAGAGTTGTAGTTCCAAAGAGTTTCGTAAAAATTGGATTTGTAGCTGTCGCCTTCTTTCTGAATATAGCTGTCCAAAGGTTCCAGCGCCTCTTTGTATTTCGGATAATTCCACATGTACATAACATCGGGCGCATCTCCGGCGCCTATGGCCGCAGAAATCTTCGTGTCGTACTGATCGCCGTAACCTTCAAAATTCACCTGAATGTTCGGGTGGGTTTTATTGAACTCATCGACCAGTTTTTGCTGCTGCTCAAAAGACTCAGCAGAGTCCCAAGATGAAAAACGGATGGTCACCTTTCCCGAAGAGCTTCCACCGTTTGTATTTGCGCCCCCGCTCTCGGTATTGGGTGAACTGCCGCACCCTGCCATAAGCGTCAATAGTATACTGAGGGACAGAATAATTGAAACGACCTTTTTCATAATACAACCTCCTGCGTGTAATTTTTGATTGATTGAATTGTATCATGGTTTAATAAAAATTTCAATATTTTTCTTAATTTTTACGCGTTTTTTACTTATATTTTTACGGTAAAATCTTTTACAGAATGAATTTTCCCATTTTCTGCGCTGATTTTTTTAGTTGTAAAATAAAACTATTTTACTTATATTTTACTACAAAGTCTTTCGCAGCCAATGGAGCCGACCGCAATGCCAATATAGAAATATGTATAATCCGCTGTAAAACTTCATTGTTGACGAATCTCAAAAAACAGATGGGGCAGTAAAAAACCCGCCCCATTTCCGCAAATTGATACATCTTCAGCTACATTAATAAAAATTTTATCAAAAAGAAGGAGAGAATGATAATAAACGCTGCAAGCCCCAGATAGAATAAGCTTTGAACGCTATCATAGTGTTCTTTTTCATTTATTTTCATCGTCTGGATATGTCTAACCCCATCTTTTATTTTTTTCATGATAATTATAGTAATTGGAAGGACAGCCGCGATGAAGCCGATTAGAAGCTCCCACATTGTAGAATCCCACATATTTTGATATTGCGCATCCGGATAGACTACACCCGAAAAGACCAAGAGTACAATGCTGATGGGGATAATCATTTTTTTGTAATCCTTCAGCTCTAATATTTGCGTAAATCCCACCAGCCCTGCGTAAAAATAGACGGAAACTTTTATAAACTCGGAACACATCCAGGAAAAGGTCACAATCCCTTCCACTCTGGTAATGACAGAAACATCAATTTCTTTTGAAATCAGGTAAGTAGGGTAGTTTGTCTGCGCCGTTATTGTGGCACCTAAAATCAAAATAGACATAATCGTGCATAAAAAGTTCAGAAACGACGCCCAGTAATAACCGTAAAAAAACGACTTCCGGGTTTTCTGGATATCTTCAACATTTATGGGACAAAACATCATAAAAACAATAAGCGGCCATGCTACATAACTGTTCAGATACAGGCAGCCTTTAAGAATCGGAATTATCCCATTTTCAGCAACAGGAAATAGGTTTTCCTTTTTGACATTGGGAAGATCCAGTATAATAACAAGAAGGACAAGAAAAGTAATTATATAAAAAAAAATTTCAGAAGTACGGGCAATACATTCCAGGCCATACATTAATCCTATTGCCATGGCAATGATTAAAAACGTATTAAAGGCGTATAAAGGCGTTTCCGTCATATATTCTGTTTTCATAAAATTCCCTATATAAAAAACAACCTGAGATACACTTAAAAAACATACAAAAACAATGTATGCGGACAGAATCGTTCCCAGCCATTTACCGAAAACATCCTGTAAGATTCCCACCAGCGTTTTTCCGGGAAATAATTTTGCCAAATAAAAATAAATCAACAGAAAAGGAAAGCCCATCAATGGTGTAATCAGTGCAACGATCCAGGCGTCCTGAGCGGCATACTCCGCGACGCCCGAAATTATGGAAAGGATGGTTGTCCCAATGGTATAATCCGCAACCAATGAAAAAACCTGGTGGTTATTTATTTTTACTTTGTCCAATTATATCACTCCAAAACGCCTTTTAGCATGGCAACAAACGGTGAATTAACCGCAACAACAACATCTGCAGGATTGGGAAGATCTGCCCCATTCGCTTTTAAGATCGTAAGCATGACACCAAGGAATAGTATAATTACATAAACAGCCATTTCCTTGTATGATTTTTGTCGTTTCATCTCCGGTATATCACGAATCGATAGAAAAATCGCCAGAAGGATTACAAATACCATACAGGCAACTTTCATTTTTTGCTTCCTCCTTTAAAAAAGGTATTTCCTAACGTACCCGTTCTTTGGATTTCATAGTCAATCTTCAAGTCTACCGGAACTTGCTTATACTCTTCGCTCCAATTCTCTTTAACAGTTTTCCAGTAGCGGGGGTATTTCCGATGGATTAGTTCCCCAAAGCCAAAAATGTCGCTGCCGTACTCTTTTGTGTGTGCAAGCGATTTCAGGCATTGCTTTTTTAATTTTTTCTCACATAGCATTTCGATTTTTCGCAGATTTTCTACCTTTGAAATATCTAATGTTCCCGTTACATTTTCAATGTTGCTTCGAAATTTTAAAGATACATGGATGACCGGCTTTCCATTTACCAATTCCACATTCCGATCCGCTTCCATATTGGTTATCTCTGTTGTTATTTTTCCAATTTCTGGGGCTTCAACATAGCCTACGGTATCCCAAACATTTCCCATCAAATAATTGTATCCCTTGCACTCATCCTCATCTAGCCACCCCGCAAATTTATCCCCTTTAAAAAACGCCAGATTTCTTACTCGAATCGGGTCATCCTCCATTTTCTCCAATTCACCTAGGGTATCTCTACCCGGACGACGGGAGGTAATTTCCACCCCTGTAACCACCGCCTCCTTTCCATCCGATATAATGGAATTAATTAATTCAATTATTTTTACGGACTTACTTCCCGCCCAGATTTGATCCGATGACTTTATGGAGGAAAACAGGTTGTTCGAGGGGTTTGCATCCAGTTTGGACTGAGTTCTCAGGATTTGATTCGCTGTGGAATCGTAAGCAACGGTAAAATAAATATCCGTTCGAAACTGATGCTCGCGTGAAAAAAAATCCAAAGCCGGACCAATCCCCTCCTTGGCAAACTCTTCCCCGAATATAACGGTCTGAAGATGGGTAACATTAATCTTTCTGGGACTTTGGGTAATCATTCTTCGCACCATTTCCATAATATCTTTCCCCTCCTGCGTATAAATGATAACGTACGTTTCATTTACTGTCTTTTGGGAAGCGATCGCCCTTGGATTAAACACCTGTACGGTCATAAGAATACCCTTATCGGTTTTATCAAGTCCCAAGGAGGTGGCAAAAGCCAACGTATTCAATTCCCGGCTGTTCCAACACCCGGTCAAGCCCAAACACAATGCAACCGAAAGAAGAATAGCAAATATTTTTTTTAATTTCATAAATGTCTCCCCCGGTACCCGGTTCAAAAAATTTCCTGATCCTTTCTTTTATCTGTTAAAGGCGGGTCTATTTGCACCCTGACGGACTCGGCGCCAACCATGACATGCGGCCGGTATTTCATTTTCCACATTGGAAAACGAACTACTGCATCTCTATTTCCAATTGCCTCTGCAGGCGCAAATGGAGTCAAATAAGGAACCCCAAAGGATTTTAGCTTGCTTAAGTGCAGGATTAATATAACAAAACAAATAAAAATGCCAAACAAGCCAAAACAAGCGGACAAAATCATAAAAGCAAATCGGATTAACCGGATCGCATTAGACAATTCATAATTCGGGATAGCAAAACTGGCGATGGCTGTAATGGATACAATAATCACGATAAAAGCGGATATGATTCCAGCCTGAACAGCAGCCTGGCCAAGGACCAATGCGCCGACAATTGAAATTGCGGAGCCGACCGCCCTGGGCATCCGAATGCCCGCTTCTCGCAGGATTTCAAAAATAATTTCCATCAGAAAAGCTTCCGCAAAAGCGGGAAACGGAACGCCCTCTCGCTGCGCCGCTATACTGACCAGTAAAGTAGTGGGTATCATTTCCTGATGAAACGTAGTCAAAGCAATATATAATGCCGGAACAACCAAAGTAAGCAGTAAGGCAAGGTACCGCACAAAACGGATAAAGGAAGAAATAATATAATGGTGGTAATAATCCTCACTCACCTGTAGAAAATCAATAAATAAAGCTGGAACCGTCAACGCATAGGGCGAACCCTCCACAAAAATCGCCACTTTCCCTTCCAGCAGGTTTGCCGATACCGTATCCGGCCTTTCAGAATTGAGGAATTCGGGAAAGACGGAATTCGGATCATCCTTAATGTATTCCTCAATATATCCGCTGTCGAGAATACTGTCCACCTTAATCTTATTCAGCCTTGCCCGGAGCTCGTTCAGGATTTCTTCTTTTGCTATTCCTTCCAGATATAAAATCGCAATCTTGGTCTTGGTTTTCTCCCCAAGGGACATTTTTTCGATTTTGAGGGATTTATCCTTGACAATTCTTCGGATTCGCGAGATATTTGTATTTAAATTTTCCGTAAATGCTTCTTTAGGCCCACGGATAACCGTTTGCGAGGTTGTTTCCCCTATTGCCCTGCCTTCTGTCCCGCTGGTATATAGAAGCAAAAATTGGTTCATCCCGTCCACCAGCAGGATGGTATTGCCGGACAGCACTTCGTCGTACAGGGTTTCGATGTCGGCCTTTACGGAAACCTTCACCTGGCACAACAGGGAGGTTTTTAATTTTACAAAGCAGTCTTCGACTGACAGCCCGTCCCATGTTTCCGACAGGATCGCTTCGTTCAACTCGACGGATAAGCTGTTCAGTTTACTTTTATCCGCCATTTCATTTATATAAACAACCGCACATTTCAAAATGCGCTGATCCGATAGAATATTAAAAACACGGACAACAAAATCCAGATCGTTGCCGATTGTATTCTTTATTTGTCTTAAATTTTCTGAAATATTTGAAGAAAAACCACAGTACCTCAATTTCACTACCTCAAATGTCAGTTTATAGGACTAGTATTTCCTAATTTTATGGAATCATAAACAGTTGTAAATTGATTTATTTTGAATTATTATAATAAACAGCCCATTTACAAACCGGGTTCCGGTAAAATCCCCCCATGATGGCCTGCACACGGGCTTTTTCTCACAAAAACATTTCCCGGCTTCTCAAATTCTGTTAATCAAATTCATTATGAAATATTGACAAAATTTTAATATCATTTATACTGATAATAGTATTAAATAACGGAGCAGTATTTCACTTACAGGAGGAATCTTTTATGAACTATGCAATAACGATCGCACGAGGATATGGAAGCGGCGGCCGCCGCATCGGGCAGAAATTGGCCGATAAATTGAACATCGACTTTGTAGACAGGGAATTGCTGCAGCTTGCCTCAATTGAAAGCGGAATCAACGAAGCGCTTTTCGGCCAGGCCGACGAACGGGTGAAAAAATCGCTTCTGTTATTTAAAAACATCCGGAGAAGCAGCCATTTGGGCGATGTTCTGAAGCCAGAGCAAAACGGTTTCACTTCGGACGAAAACCTCTTTAATTATCAGGCAAAGGTTCTCCGCAGCCTGACGGAAAAGGAGTCCTTCGTCGTTATGGGCCGCGCCGCAGACTTTATCCTGAAGGATTATCCTAACGTATTGAGCGTAAATATTCAGGCGTCCCAAAAATTCTGTGTAAAAGCCGTTATGGATCTTATGGGATGTTCGGAAAGGGAAGCGGAATCCCGCATTGAAAAAATAGACCGCTATCGTGCAGAGTTCTACAAGTATTACACCGGAAGAAACTGGAACAACCCCGAAAACTTTGACCTTTGCTTAAATAGTGAACGGCTAGGGGACGATAACTGCATTCGCTTAATTATTGAATGCGCCAAGCTGAAATTCGGCCCGGACTTCAACAAAAGGGAAACGGAAGCTGAATAGATTACAACATTCCCGCGCAAGCGAAAGGAAATGCCCTCGAAGGGCATCCGGGTGCCATGCGCGGGCAAATGGAATTATCAAAATAGAAACGAAATAAAATAAAAAAGGGACATCGGCAGGCAATACACTTGCCCGCCGATGTCCCTTTTTGTCATGGTCTATTACCAGTCCACGCTGTCCTCAAAAAAGCTTACAAATCGCTGCGCCAAAGGGGACAGATACCGTTTTTTCTCCCAGATTACCGCCACTTGTGTCCGAAGCTTCTCATTTAAAATATCCTTGCAGATGAGCTGATCCAGATTCAGCACCTGCAAAGCGGATTTTGGTATAATTCCAATCCCGAAGCCCTTGCGCGCCCAGGTGTACGTTGTACGGGCATCGTCATTAAGACAACAGATAAAGGGGGTCAGCCCCTCCTCAGCAAAGGCTTCCTGAATCAGCGCTTCAAACCGCCGGTAAATAATCAGCGGCTTGTTTTTTAATTCCTCAAGCGTAATGCCGGATTCCCCTTGGCCGCAGGCAAGGTCTTTGGTCATAACCGCTGCCATTGGTTCCAAGGCAGAATAACGACAATGAAACCGATCATACTGGAAAGGTGTGCGCACAATACCTAAATCCACAATGCCTTTTTCCAGCATTTCAATAATCGCAAAGGTATTTCCCTCATGAATCTCAAACCGAATATCGGGGTAATGCTTCGTGAATTCCTGCATACGGAGATTCGGCACAACCCCGCCGGAGGAAGATACAGCCCCAAGCGACAGCACACCGTGCAGGCCCTTCCCGTAGTTTTCCACTTCACGCACCGCAGACGAAGTCATGCTCAGTATTTGTTCGGCACGTTTATACAAGAGCTTGCCCGCGTCGGTAAGCTCCGCATTACGGGGGCCACGCTTAATCAAGGTTACGCCGAGCTCCTGTTCCAGCAGACTAAGCTGATAGCTGAGCGGCGGCTGTGCAATATGCAGTTTTTTTGCGGCGGCGGTAATCTGCCGCTCTTCCGCAATCGCCATAAAATATTTCAACTGTTTTAAATTCATACCCCTTCCCCCTAAAACTGATTCCATACATTTTTTATATATATTACCACAAAAACAAGTATTTTTCATATGGATCCGTCTGGATTATAATAAATCCAGAAAGTGATGGAGGGATTGCGCTTGCTTAGACTTGCGATGTACTTAAAAAAATATAAAAAAGAATGCATTATCGGGCCCATATTTAAATTTATGGAAGCCATTTTCGAACTTCTTCTGCCTACGATAATGGCTTCGATGATTAACAACGGCGTCGGACAGCGCGATACCGGGTATGTTTTAAGAACAGGCGGCCTGATGGCCGGTATGGCGCTCTGCGGCTACGGCTGCGCGCTGGTCTGCCAGTTCCTGGCCTCCCGTGCGTCCCAAGGGTTCGGGACGGATTTGCGCAATGCGGTGTTTGAACATATTTTGTCTTTTTCCTATTTGCAGGCGGATCACTTCGGCACACCTACGCTCACGAACCGGATCACAAACGATATCAACCAGCTGCAGCAAATGGTTGCCATGATGATCCGCCTAATGATCCGGGCACCGTTTATCTGTATCGGGTCGATTATTATGTCCTTCTTTCTGGACTATCAGCTCGCCCTTATTTTGCTGGCCGCAACGCCAGTTTTGGCCGCGATCATTTATTTCATTACAAAAAATGCTTCTCCGCTCTACCGTTCCTATCAAAAAAAGCTAGACGGGCTTGCCGTCATCCTCCGGGAAAATTTATCCGGAATCCGCGTTATCCGCGCTTTTTCAAAAACCCAAGTGGAAACAAAACGCTTTCGCACGGCGAACAACGATCTGATGGATAACGGCCTTGCAATCGGACGCATTTCTTCGCTGTTCAATCCTCTTACCTCCATGGCCGTCAATTTCATTATCGTCGTAATCCTTTGGCAGGGAAACATCCATATCCGCACAGGACGGCTTTCCCAGGGACAGATCATCGCGTTTATCAATTATGCCAACCAAATTCTGCTCGCCCTGATGGTCGTATCCAATTTAATTATCCTTCTTACAAAATCCATCGCGTCTGCCGCAAGGATCAATGAAATCATGGACGTTCAGCCGGACATGGAGAATCCGGCGGAGAGCGTCAAGGAGGATCCTTCCGCACCCGCGGTGGAGTTCTGCGGCGTTTCCTTCGGGTATAATCCAACCGGGGACCGCGCGCTGGAACACATCGACGTAACCATCCACAGAGGGGAAACCGTTGGAATCATCGGCGGCACCGGCTCGGGGAAATCCACGTTTGTAAACCTGATCGCCCGGTTTTACGATGCAACGTCCGGCGTCATCCTTGTGGACGGAATCCCGGTTAAGCAGTATCCGATTGCCCAGCTGCGCGGAAAGATCGGTTTTGTACCGCAGCACGCGCTCCTCTTTTCCGGCACCATAACGGAAAACATCCGCTGGGGCAATGAAAAGGCGGATATGCAAGCGGTGCGGGCCGCCGCCGTAACCGCGCAGGCAGATGAATTTATCCAGACCCTCCCGCAGGGATACGATTTTCCCATACAGCGCGGCGGAAGCAATCTTTCCGGCGGACAGCGCCAAAGGCTGACCATCGCCCGGGCTCTGGTTTCCAATCCGGAAATCCTCATCCTAGACGACGCTTCCAGCGCGCTTGATTTTCTTACGGAAGCCAAAATGCGCAAGGCAATCCGAAAAAACAGCCGCACACAAACCGTCCTGCTGGTATCGCAGCGCGTAGGGGCCGTAAAGGACGCGGACCGGATCCTTGTATTTGAGGACGGTAAAATCATTGGAAACGGCCCTCACAGCGAACTCTTTCAAAACTGCGCTGTCTATCGGGAAATCTGTTTGTCACAGCTTTCCAGCGAGGAGGCTTTGCAATGAAACAAACCATTCGAAGAATTTTGGAGTATGTGGGCGAATACAAAAAGCTGATTTTTTTCTCCGCCTTCAGCGCGCTGATCAGCGTAACCGGTATGCTGTTCGCCCCGCTCATCATCGGCCGCGCCATAGACGATATGGCCGCGGGGAACGGCGCCAAAGAGGTCTTTTACTCCCTTTGCCTTTTGCTGGCCGTTTACCTGTGCAACAGCTTTTTCCTTTGGCTGCTGAATTACCTAACCAACCGTATCTCCTACTATACGGTAAACCGGCTTCGGGAATCGCTTTTTGACAAACTCTCGGTTCTACCGCTCAAATTTTACGACCAAAACGCCCATGGGGACACCATCAGCCGTTTTATCAACGACGCGGACACCGTTTCGGACGGTTTGCTACAAGGCTTTATGGCGCTGCTGCAAGGAATCGTAACCATCCTGGGATCCATTGTGTTCATGCTTTACCTGAATCCGGCCATGACCGTGATTGTTGTGCTTTCCGCTCCGGCCTCCTTCTTTACCGCGCGGTTCATTACGAATCGGTCGCAGAACCTTTTCCGCGAACAGGCAAAATACCTGGGGGATCTGAACGGGTATGCGGAAGAAATGATTGAGGGACAGAAAATCGTAAAAGCCTTTTTGTATGACAAAAGGGCCATCGAGCAATTCCGGAAGATTAACGCCGGACTATATGAAGCCGGCGTAAAATCGCAGTTTATCTCATCGCTGTCCAACCCGTCAACCCGTGTGATCAATAATCTCGCTTACACGGTAGTAGGCGTTTGCGGCAGTATTGCGGCTATTTACGGGCACCTTACAGCGGGGGGCATTTCCAGCTTCCTGATTTTCACGGTGATTTTTGCAAAGCCATTCAATGATATTACAAACGTACTCACGCAGATGCAGTCCGCCGTTGCGTCCGCCCAGCGTATTTTTCATATTCTGGATTTGCCGCCGGAGCCGCCCAGCGCACCCAACGCGGTTTCCCTGGAATCGTGCGGCGGACATGTGGAATTTGAACATGTTTCCTTTGCCTATCAGCCAGGGCAGCATCTGATTGAAGATTTCAATCTGGATGTGAAGCCGGGCAGCAGCATAGCGATAGTGGGAAAAACCGGCGCCGGAAAGACAACTCTGGTAAACCTGCTGATGCGGTTTTATGATGTAGACAAGGGCAGCATTCGTATTGACGGAACCGATATCCGTAACCTGACCCGCAGCAGCCTTCGGGCGAGGTTCGGCATGGTCCTGCAGGACACCTGGCTTTTTGACGGCACGATCCGCGACAATATCGCATATGCGAAGCCCAACGCTTCCATGCAGGAAATCGTCGCGGCGGCAAAAGAAGCCGGCGCCGACAGCTTTATCCGAAAACTTGAGAAAGGGTACGATACGGAAATCTCGGCGGACGGCGAAAATATTTCGGAGGGGCAAAAACAGCTGCTTACCATCGCCCGCGTAATGCTGGCCAACCCACCCATGCTGATTCTGGACGAAGCCACGAGCAATATCGATACCTACACCGAAATGAAAATCCAGAAGGCTTTTACCCGACTTACAGCGGGCCGGACCAGCTTTGTCATCGCTCATCGGCTTTCCACCATCCGGAACGCGGCCTTAATTCTCGTTATGCATCAAGGCCGTATCGTCGAAAGCGGCACCCATGAAGAACTGCTGAAAAAAAAAGGCTATTATGCAGATCTTTACTGCAGTCAGTTTTCTTCTTAGAAATATAGTAACAAAATTCTCCATTTACAGACAAAATACAGCGTTATATAATAAATATATAACCAAGATGCAAGGAGGATAAAAATGGCTCAGTATATAAACAGACTTAAGGTACCGGACAACGGAACCATCCGCCATATCGTCGGTTTCGGGCAGGGTGACCCCGGTTACGATGTACTGGAAACAAAATCAAGGGATAATGTGCCTTGTGTGGTCTTTTATTATTTGAAGGACGGGAAAAAATGCAGCGTTTCCGTCACAAAATATCAGGGAAAATACTATGTGGAATACAACTCCTACAATGATGTTAATTCTTTAATAAGCAACCAGAACCGGGAATCTACGCTTCGAAATGTATCAAGGGAATATTTAATGGAAACGGTTATGGCTTACAGAGCTTACCGCATGCTGTACAATGAATACCACGGCTTCCGGGATGATATTGCCGACGCGCTGGACAGCGGGCTTGAGTGCGTCTACTTAGGAAGACTTGGAAAGGATCGAGAGCATTTGATAAACCTGCTGGAACGCTCCGGATTCCACATTGAATCAATTGATTTTGATTTGATTAAAACAAAGGAAGGAATCTGTTTGGCTTCTGACGGTCAATGCTTTAATAAAGACGAAATCATACCGTAATATACAAAAACGGAGAACAGATCGTCCTGTTCTCCGTTTTTCTTACTCCGCATCTTTTCTATAATTCTCTTTTTCAAGAAAGCAACTGGGTTCACCGACTCACGCCTGAATAACATAAAAAGCTGCTGTTGCCCGGAATCCGGGAAACAGCAGAATGTATTTTCCCTATTTCTGTTTACGAAATGCCTGAGCGCAATGGCAACAGTCACCACTACATCCTCCGCACCCGGCGCATCCCCCGTTTTTCCGGGTTTTGTGAAGATAACAGATTGCCCTTACAAACAAAATTCCTAGAATAGCACAAATAATAATTGTTGCCGCGTTTGCTGCAAGCCATTGTAACATAATCAATCATACCTCTTTCCATATTTACTTATGCTGCCACTTCGGCGGAGAGGTTCTTCAGCCTGGCCTGCGGGTTCGGGCGGAACAAGAGGTAAAGCATTACCGCTAAAACAATCAGTGCGGCTACAGAGCCGGTTCCGAAGTTTACGCCGCCAAAGAGAAGGCCGCCGAACTGATGAATCATCAAAGCGACCGAATAGGCGAAGAACGTTTGATACCCCAAAGCGAACCAGGTCCATTGCGAGCTTGCCATTTCACGCTTCATCGCACCGATTGCCGCAAAGCAAGGGGCGCAGAAAAGATTGAATACCAGGAAGGAAAGCGCGGCCGAACCATAGGGGAACATAACCGCGATTTGCTTTAACAAACCGGCGTCATCCTCAGCAACATCGCCGCCTAAGCCAAACAGCACACCAAAGGTGCCCACAACGTTTTCCTTCGCCACAAGGCCGGAAACCGTAGCAACCGCCGCCTGCCAGTTGCCGAAGCCCAGCGGTGAGAATACCGGAGCAATAAATCGGCCGATCACCGCAAGCAAGCTGGCGTTTTCTTCGATCATACCGAAGCCGCCATCCGAAAATCCGAAGTTGGAAAGGAACCAGATCACACCGCAGGCCACAAAGATAACTGTTCCCGCTTTAATGACAAACGCTTTCCCGCGTTCCCACATGTGGATCAGCACGCCCTTTGGGGCGGGAACATGGTACTGTGGGAGCTCCATTACAAACGGCGCGGGGGCTCCGGCAAACATTCTGGTCTTTTTCAGCATAATACCGGAAATAACGATCGCAAAAATACCCATGAAATACATGGCGGGTGCAAGCCAGACAATATCCGGGAACATTGCGCCGCCAATCAGCGCAATAATCGGCAGTTTTGCGCTGCAGGGAATGGATGTCGTTGTCATAATTGTCATCCGGCGGTCTTTTTCGTTTTCGATGGTCTTTGTCGCCATAATTCCGGGCACTCCACAACCGGAGGAAATCAGCATCGGGATGAAGCTTTTTCCGGAAAGGCCGAATTTACGGAAAATACGGTCCATAATAAACGCCACACGGGCCATATAACCGCAATCTTCCAAAATTGAAAGGAAGAAAAACAGAATAAACATCTGCGGTACAAAACCGAGAACCGCGCCGACGCCACCGATAATTCCGTCTACCACCAATCCGTTCAGCCATTCGGCAGCCCCAATATTGGCCATCCAGCCGCTGACAGAAGGCTGTATCCATTCGCCGAACAAGGTATCGTTTGTCCAGTCGGTTACGATCGCGCCAAGCCATGAAATCGAAACATAATATACAATAAACATAACAAGAGTAAAGATCGGAAGGGCAAGCCAGCGGTTTGTTACGATCCGGTCGATTTTATCCGAAGTTGTCATTCTACTGTGCCTTTTGTAAACACATTTTTTCATCAGTTCCGCAATGTATATGTAACGTTCGTTTGTGATAATACTCTCACTATCGTCGTCCAGTTCTTTTTCCGCTTCCTGAACAATCGATTCCAGATTGTCTTTTATGTCCTGCGGCAAATTCAGGGCTTCCATTACTTTTGCGTCGCGCTCAAAGAGCTTGATCGCATACCACCGCTGTTGCTCGGAGGAAAATAACCCGGAAGTAAGCTTTGTGATTTCCTCCAAAGCGGTCTCCACGGATGCGCTGAAGCGATGCCGGGGCTCTGTTTTCTCTCTCGCCTTTGCCAGAGCAATTGCCATCTCCGCCGCCTGCATAGAGCCTTCGCCCTTCAAAGCGGAGGTTTCCACAACTTCGCAGCCCAGCGCGGCGCTCAGCGCCTGGGTATCGATTTTATCACCGTTTTTCTGAACCAAGTCAATCATGTTCAAGGCAAGAACAACCGGAATACCCAGTTCCACAACCTGCGTCGTCAAATATAGATTGCGTTCCAAATTCGTTGCGTCCACCAGGTTAATGATTGCATCCGGATTTTCATGCATCAGATAGTTACGGCTGACAACCTCCTCCAACGTATAGGGGGATAAAGAGTAAATACCGGGCAAGTCGGTAATAAAGACGCCTTTGTGTCCCTTCATTTTCCCTTCTTTCTTTTCAACCGTAACACCCGGCCAGTTTCCAACGTATTGGCTCGAACCTGTCAGGTCGTTAAACATCGTAGTTTTGCCGCAATTCGGATTACCGACTAAAGCAATTCTGAGTTTCATCTATTTTCCTCCTTATTGTTAGTTAGCTAAAGCTAACTAATGTATCCAAAAAATAGGGAAATCCACTATTCTGCAAGTAGAATATTTTCCGCTTCCGATTTCCGGATGGTAAGCTCATATCCTCGAACACTTACTTCGATCGGATCCCCCAAAGGGGCGACCTTGCGGATAAAAATTTCAGCGCCCTTCGTGATCCCCATGTCCATAATCCTGCGTTTCAGCGCACCTTCTCCGGTCAGTTTTCTGACCGTTACCGTTTGGCCACATTTTGCTTCTTTTAAGGTTTTCATGCTCTGCTTCCTCCCAATAATATTTTGCAGCGTATTAAACCGCATAAACACGGCTCGCCATTGCTTTACTAATTGCAACGCGGGTTCCTTTCACATTCACGATGAGATTCCCGCCCAATTCGGTTATTACGGTAACAGCAGCGTCCTCGACAAACCCAAGGCTTTCCAAAAAACGCCTTGTTTCGTCCTTCCCGCGAATGGAATGTACGGATACTTCTGTCCCCGGACGTACCATATTTAAAGGTATCATGCCTGAAATGGATGCGGAAGGGGGATTCTTCCCCTTATAAAGCGTATGCAGTACAGCCTGTTCTTCCGGCATTTCGATCACTCCTTTTAGTTAGCTCCGGCTAACTCTCGCCGTTTTTATATGGAGGTAAGCGTACACTAACCTCCGCTTATTACAGTTTACTCGTGCTAACTGGAAATGTCAAGCATTTGAGTAAAATTTTTTAAATTCCCCCGCAGCATGGAGTTTCGCACGAACAGAAAAACGCTCCCCACCGTGTGAGGAGCGTTTTTCCGCAGGCTTACTCTGCTGGAGCGAACGACGAGGCTCGAACTCGCTACCTCCACCTTGGCAAGGTGGCGCTCTACCAGATGAGCTACGTTCGCGTATTTGGTGCCTCCGGGCGGAATCGAACCACCGACACGGGGATTTTCAGTCCCCTGCTCTACCAACTGAGCTACAGAGGCATTTGGCGACTCGGATCGGGATCGAACCGACGACCTCTAGCGTGACAGGCTAGCGTTCTAACCAGCTGAACTACCGAGCCATTCCATGGTGGGAACAATAGGACTCGAACCTATGACCCCCTGCTTGTAAGGCAGGTGCTCTAACCAGCTGAGCTATACTCCCATAGTTTTTCAGCGGTATTTATAATTATACTATTTTTTTACACAATTGTCAATGCACCAACAAAATTTTTTCATATCCAACTTTAGAAAAAAGCCCGCTCTCAACATCTGCGTTTTAAGCGGGCCATATAGTAAATAGCTACACTTGAACGGCTCAGCCGTCTCCGCTCAGCGGAAATGCTCTGCATAGGGGATTACGCCACATACGCGGAAGCATGATGCGGTAGCTAATGCATCCAAAGCAAAAATCATCAACAGAAGCGGACGGCTTCTTTCAGATTTGCTGCATAAAAAAGTTTTCTCCAAACAGCATATTTTTTCGGATCGTCGATAAATTCACCATCCATATTCTCGAGAAACTGCCTAAGCCTATCATATACAGGCGTATAATCCGTTCCCCCTTGCGGAAGCAGGCATTCAAAGCCAAGGACTTTGTTGAAGCAAAGAAGCCCGTCTTCTGTTTTTCGGATGGAAAGCGGTATTTTATCGTGGTGGTACTGCTCAAGCCTTTTCGCAAGGCTCTCGCTGCCGATCCATTCCAATTCCGACGCGTACCCGCAGTAAATGCAGATAAAAAGCTCCGATGATACCAGATTGCGCCGGGTTCTTTTCCCGCAGGCGGGGCAGGTATGGAAAAGGCCGTTCGCGCTTACTTCAATTGGCGCCGGCAGCCCTCTTTCCGGAAGCTTATACTTTAGTAATTTTACAAGAGCCCCGTATTGGTCGGCCGACAAGGCCTCTTCAGGCAGGAGCGGCAACTGGTCGTTTCTTCCCCCATTTGCCTCCATCACCACCTGCGAACGGTAATTTTCCGCGAAGCCTACTATTTTATTGGCCAGATGAAACAAATCCTCTTTATTCGGTGCCACGCAGATTCTGCCGTTTTCCTGAATTTCCCCGTTTTCCCCGCAAACGGTGTAATGCAATCCGCCGGGCATATTGCGAGCGACCCCCATTGTTGTCGCCACCGTTAAAGCGTCCCTTTGGCCGCATTCCATATTGATCATTAAATAGTATCTTCTTTCCCTTTTCACCAAACGGGCGGAGTGAAGCATACCGGGGTTTTCAAGGGTTTTCTTCAAGTCGGCATACTGCCTTTTCCCAAAAGCCAACGGGACGACGATATAGCTTCGCCTGCCGGGCTTAGGAATCAGCGGTGGCATACCCGCCCAAACGTATTTTAAACACAGGCCGCTTGCCCAGTTTCCGACCGGAATGCTTTCCTTTCTGTTCAAAAGGTACAGCTTTGCGTAAAACCGGTCTTTGAATTCATCATAAAGCAAACAGTAATTGCGGTTCATCGCATACCGTCCGAAATAGAGGGAACGCAGATTTCCCTTTTGGCTGATCAGCTTTGAGCAGCGATACGCAAAGATTTGCGGTGGAATCCGCGCGCCGTCAAATTGACGGATACAGTCCGCAATCTCGGAAGCAAAACGGGTATCGTCCAGAAACAGGAGAGGATACCTCGCACTTGGATTTTTCCGCTTCTGAGCAATATAGGAAGCCGAAACGGCGGCGAATTCTATTTTCAAAGAATCCTTGAACGGCTGTACATCATAATCATTCAATTTTTTCGCTGTTTCTTTGTCGATCAAATTGAACAAGATCCGCTGTGTGATCGCACTTTTCGATTCAGCCAGTTCCTCAAGTTCCTTACGGTACCGATCCATCAGAAACTGGAAGGCCTGCGAATAGCGCAGGAGCGCCGTATCCATCAGCTCTTTTTTCTGTCTCGTCGGTTTATAGATTTGCAGCACCAATGTCTTAAACGTCATAACCGTATTCCTGTTTCAAAGCAAAAGTATGTAATAGCACCGGAAGCCACTAGGTTCCCAGACGGAAAACCATCGCGGATAAATCCTTTTCCGGCTTTCCGAAGGAAAGCGAATTCCCCGCATTCAGAAGGAGCCGAACCAAATGCTCGGCTGACGCCCGGGGATGGTAGGCGTTCTGCATATAGGCCGAAAGGGTTTCCAGTCGCCAGCCGTTTTTCAGATTCCTTTTCGCGCCGACGCTCAGCATGCCGCTGCCAACCGCAATCACCGTATCCGCCTGCTTTATGGACATTACCCCGCTGCGGAGGGTCTTTCCCCGCAAGCCCCTGCAGCTTACGTGCATTGGAACCGGCTTGCCGCGGCGCAGCAGAATGACATCCGGTGTTTCAAACTGCTCCACATGCATCATTCCATTGAAAGGAATTTGTATCAGCGTAAAAGGTACCTTGTGAGCGCTGTCCTGTTCCCCGGTTTCCGGCTGGAATTCAACGATCATATCGGCGGCCTGGCCGATGGGCACCCCGCTTTTGCACATGGTTTCCATTATTTTCGCGGTAAATGAGGTCAGCAGGCTTGCTTTCGTCCCGCCGCCGAGTCCGTCGGCAAGGATGGCGGTGACGCCGGATGGATTCCGGATAATTTTCACCTGATCTCCGCAAAGCTCCTCGCCGTACTTTTGAATGCATTCGCCGTAAGCGTCAATCTTTATGTACATTTTCAGCGTCCTTTTCCGAAACGATATTTTTGGTAAGCTGCAATAAGGCCACTTTCGTTTCGCACGTAGTTTCCCCAAGAAGATTTGTAATCTCCTGCACGATGCGCATTTGTTTATTCACTACCTCTTTTGCGAATGCCGCCGTTTCTTCCGTAACCTTCCGGTGCTTTTCCAGCATTTTTTCTTCCTGCGTAATGTCCTTCAAAAGCACAAACAACGTCTGCGCATTACGCACAAGAACTACTGTCTGCTCCAAAACCAAGCCGAGCGAATGGTAAGCCTGTTTATGATTGAGAATATTTTTCCCGCTGTTCAGAACCTTC
Source organism: Caproiciproducens galactitolivorans (assembly GCF_029266045.1). NCBI lineage: Bacteria > Bacillati > Bacillota > Clostridia > Eubacteriales > Acutalibacteraceae > Caproiciproducens > Caproiciproducens galactitolivorans. The sequence continues at coordinate 128,321 of NZ_JAJUFJ010000004.1, forward strand.
TCAAAATCCTTACTTGAGAGGACACTGCTGACCGGGCGGCCGACGGCTTCTTCGCTGAGGTTTAGTAATTTCGCTGCGGCCGGATTGAATTGTTCAATATTCAATTGGCTGTTAATCATCAAAATACCGGTCGGGGTATTTTCCACAACCGTGTTGGACATACTTTCCGCCAGATCGCGCATATAGGGGATACACATGTTAATATTTGCTTTTCCCTGAAGCACGGCAATCGCTTTTTCGCGGCAGGTATTATATCCGCAGCAGCCACAGTTCAGTTCCTTTTCGGGAGAAGTTTTTCCCGTAGACGCCAATATTTCCCGAATTTTCTTTTCATCAATCGATTTCCGCTTTACGGTGCGGCTTCGATGCTTTCTCATAAACTGCAAGGAAACGCCCTCCGTAAGGGCCGGAGGCGCTTCATTCACACGCTTCACATTGCGAACCAGCACATTTTTTGAAAGCAGAAAGCTGATATTCATGGATCTTAAAATCGGGCCGCCCAAACAGCCGCCCGCGCAGGCATTCAGCTCTAGGAAATAGCCGGAAAGTTTGTCCCGCTGAATGGAATCTAGCACCTCAATACAGCGGTCCACCCCGTCAACGCTCAGACACTCATACGCCGCGCGTTCCTTCCGGTTAAGATTTTTTATAATGCCCCCCGGCGCCGGATAATAGCGGGGCAGGGTATTTGCCATCGCCCGGCTGTTTTGGTCCTCCTGCGAAAAATCCACATTTTCCTCCTGGAACCAATTTTGCAGCTCGTCGAATGTCAGAGCGGAAAACAGCAGATTGCCGTTGACGGGGTCAAGGCATTCATATTTTTTCGATATACAGGGACCGATAAACACAACTTTCGCCCGAACGCCGTAAATCTGTTTGATCATACGCGCATGCGCTATCACCGGCGTTACAACCGGCGCAAGCTGGGAAGTAAGTAAGGGATAATTTTTTTCGATAAGCAGATTGATCGAGGGACAGGCCGAAGTTATAATATTCTGCATTTTATGCTTTCGGATCAATTTTTCATATTCGCGTGTCACCTGTTCGGCGCCGATCGCTGTTTCCTCCACATGGGTAAATCCCAATTGCTTTAACGCCGCCGACATTTTCAGAATCCCCGTCTGGGGAAATGCGGCAATATAGGACGGAGCCAGAGATACATACAGCTTCTCCCCTGCTTCAATCGCTTTTTTCACTTTCGGCAGATCACTATTGATATATTTCGCATTTTGCGGGCAAACCAGCAAACAATTCCCGCAATAGATGCACTCATCCCCGAGAATCTGTATCTGCTCATCCCGATAGGCTATCGATTTTACCGGGCAATTGCGAATGCATTTATAACAATTTTTACAATCCGATTTATTTAAGCCAATGATTCTTTCCATGAAATAACGCTCCACAGGGCAGGCAGCCGTTCCGATGCAAGCGATGGATTTCGTCCCACAACGTTGCGCGGGCAAAAAGCATATTCATTTGATCGGAGGCGAACCTTTGTCTCGTTTTTTTTATCATATCACAAACTATTCCGAAAAACAACGATATAAATTGTGAAAACATCTATATGTCCTATTCTATTTTTGTGAATCTTTACAATCTTTTGTGCAAATATGAAGAACATATTTATTCTTCCCTGTATGAATTTTTGGGTATCAAATTATTATAACGTTTTGTCACAGCGAAGCAAAATAAAAAACAATAATCTTTATGCAAGTACAAAGTGTTACTATGATAAATATGGTTTTTATTTTTAGACGTTTTTTACAAAAAAAACAAAAAGAAAAACAGCAAAAAATCTACTGTTCATCGGGCACGAATGACGATTTGGCGGCATACTTTCGGCTTTTAAAATTTCAAATTAGCAAAATTAAAGCAAATTTCGTTGACGGTCTGTTTCCGACATGCTATGTTTTGTTACAAGATTGTCAGAGCTTTTGAACTTGGGACTTAGGAAGTGGAGTGTTTTTATGAACATTGAGGTTTACATCGAAAAATCATCCCAACTAAAATCATTGGATATCTTGAAAGGATTTCGGCGGCTGATCCAGAAACATCACCTTGAAAACAAGGTTTCCCTAAGCGCTTCGCTTTGCACGGGAGATTTTACAAACTCTGGCGTACCGGTAAAAATCGGTGAATACTTGACGGGATATGTTTCAAAAGACAACTTGGAAAATGTGTTCGGAACCTATATTTTGCAGCCGATCAACCTTTGAGACGTCAGAATTTATAATTACTAAACAATCGGCGCCACCGGGTTTATGGAAGGGAATGTGATATGTTGCAATTTAATTCCAATGTACAGAAACTGAAGTACAGGGTTCTGAAAGAAGTTATCCGGCTCGCGGCAAAAGACGAGCTTAACGCAAATTTATATGAGATACCCCGCAAAATCATCCCGGGACCGAAAGCAACCATGCGTTGCTGCATTTACCGGGAACGGGCCATCATAGAAGAACGGGTAAAGCTGGCCATGGGCGGCAATCCAAATAACAAAAATATTGTGGAAGTACTTGATGTCGCCTGCGAGGAATGCCCAACAAAACGCTTTACCGTTACGGATACCTGCCAGGGGTGCATTGCTCACCGCTGCCAAAACGTGTGCCCCGCAGGCGCAATTACCTTTGTAAACCATAAAGCGGTTATCGACCATGAAAAATGCAAGGGATGCGGTCAATGTATGCGTTCATGTCCTTATCACGCCATTACGGAACAGGAACGCCCCTGCATCAGCGCCTGCAAGGCGAATGCCATCTCTATGGATGAGCAAAACAAAGCGAAAATCGATATAAACAAATGCGTGCGCTGCGGCGCGTGCGTCCGCCAATGCCCGTTTGGCGCAATTGCGGATAAATCCTATGTTTTGAATGCCATGAAGATGATACGGGATTCCGATCACGGAAAAAATTACCGGGTTTACGCCGCTATTGCGCCTGCCATTGCAAGCCAGTTTTCCTATGCGAGCATCGGGCAGATTGTAACCGGTCTGAAAAAAATCGGTTTTGACAAGGTAGTGGAAGCCGCACTCGGCGCGGACATTGTCGCAGATAAAGAAGCAGAGGAACTCGCTGAAAAAGGATTCCTCACGACTTCCTGCTGCCCCGCGTTCGTTCAGTTTATTCAATCCAATTTTCCCGACTTGAAGGAGCATATATCGAGCAATCCTTCTCCCATGGTGCAAATCGCGAGGCTGATCAAACAGCGGGATCAAACCGCAAAAGTGGTATTCATCGGCCCATGCATCGCCAAAAAGATGGAATTTCAAAAAGAAGAACTGCAAGGCGTGGTTGACTGTGTAATCACTTTTGAAGAACTTCAGGCCATGTTCGGTGGTTTGGACATCCATCTGGAAGAACTGGAGGAAAGCGAGCTAAACGACGCTTCCTACTTCGGCAGAATATTTGCAAGAAACGGAGGCGTAACAGAGGCTGTTTTTCATGCCCTGGAAGAAAAAAATATTGATTTTCAGGTAAACCCGGCGGTCTGCGACGGGTTGGAAGAGTGCCGCGCCGCCCTTCTGAAAGCTTCCAAAGGGAAGTTGGTGGAAAACTTTATCGAAGGGATGGCCTGTGTTGGAGGCTGTGTCGGCGGGGCCGCCTGTATCAGCCTGAATCAACCCGCGAAAAACAGGATGCGAATTGAAAGCTTCGCAAAACAGGCCACCCGCGGGGTAAAAGAATCCGTCAAAGTGAGATAGTACATAAAGGAGGGATATTTCCTATGCTGGACTGTAAATTATGCAATTACTACCATGCGGTTTCCGGGAAGAGTTTCCCCGGTCTCAATCTTGGCATTTGTGATTTTTCCGACACGCTGTTTATTGAAGATGTAGAGAATCTGAACATTGAGTATCCTTGCCGGAAGATCAGCTATAACGATTATCTTCGAAAAAAATCCATGGCTTGCATTACCCCTTTCTCCGTCGCGAGCTTCGTGAATCCGGAGCTGTTCCGCGAGCTGCAGGATTGCGGGGTATCCATGCTGAAATTCCCGGAGGGAATCATTGAAAAATGCTTTAAAAACCACTTGGAGCAAAAAAACCATGAAGTGCGCTGCGAAGCGCACACAGAATAAACCTGCTTATAAAGCGGGAATTCATATGATTGCACACACAGTCATAATCACATTTGTGATAGGAATTTCCAGGCTTTGTAATAAATTGGATTACACCTTTAATCCATAATTACCACATGTGCGCACCATCCGTTTTTTACGGATAGTGCGCACCTCCCTTTAAATGAAACAAATACGGGCCGGCGGTTTATGGCGTCTGGCCCGTATTTGTTTGCCGTATCTGTTTGCTATCCCGCGGACATTCTGCAGACGGCAAAAAAGGGATTAATCCATGCTTCCCCTTTTCATTTTCAATTTATTATTGATATATACTGCAAGTACAGGGACAACGGAAATTCCGATAATTGCAACGATCACAAGGCTGAAATGCTCTTTTACATAGCCGATGTTTCCAAAAAAATAGCCGAAACCAAAGAGCAGGGATACCCATGTGATGCCGCCGATTACATTATACATCAGGAATTTTCGGTAAGGCATTTTACTTGCCCCCGCAACAAACGGAGCAAAGGTACGGATAATCGGGACAAACCGTGCAATTGTGATTGTTTTTCCACCATGCTTAATGAAAAAATTCTGTGCCTTATCAATATTCTCTGTGCTCACCAAGGGGATTTTTTCACGCTTCTGAACTTTTTTCCGCAGCATATGGCCGATATGGTAATTTAAGGTATCCCCTGAAATCGCGGCAATATAGAGCAACAGAATAATGAGCGGAATGTTGATCGGCCCGCCCGTAGCCGCAATTGCACCCGCGGCAAACAAAAGCGAATCCCCTGGAAGAAAGGGCGTGATGACTAGACCGGTTTCAATAAATATGGTAATAAATAGAAAGACATAAGCCCATGTATTATACTGGTTAATCAATATGGACAAGTGCTGGTCCAGATGAAGAAAAAGATCCACAATTGTACTAAAATCCAATTTTAATTCTCCTATTTCAAATTTTCAGCCTTGCATTTCAAACGATTATTCCTATTATATCTCGGAGTAATGAATAAAAAACGAACAACAAGTAAATAGATTGAAAAGCGGATATCCTCTTGATATCCGCTTTTTCCATTTTAATTCAAATGCATCCAGTCTATATTTCCTTTTTTTTTAAAATATACACATATAATCCGCAGAAAAGGATATTGATATAATACGTAAAAGATGGTTACTATCGAAAAAAAGTTTTTCAGAATCGCAATTTCTTTTCCAACACTTATTTCTCTCAAACGATGTATTACCAACCTATTATACCGCTATTTTCTCTGAAGTAAAGGAATTTCATCAATCAAACATTACCAAAGGAAGAAGGTGGAGATGACGGGAGGCTCGCGCTTCTTTCGATGTACATAAAATAGAATGGAAGGTGCAAAAAATCATCTTACGAGACGAATCATTCCGGCATCCATCTCATAAACGGCGTCGCATAGGATGTCAATGTCCTCGGCGCTATGGCTCGCAATTATAATGGTTTTTCCCTCCTTTTTCAAACCAAGCAGTAAAGATCGTATGTCTTCCACGCCATGATTATCCAAGCCGTTCATCGGTTCATCCAAAATTAAAATTTCTGAATTTCCCATAATCGCCTGTGCAATACCCAAACGCTGACGCATTCCAAGAGAATATTTGCCGACAGGCTTGCGGCTGTTCGGGTCAAGGCCGACAAGCTCCATACACTCCCAAATACGATCCGCCCCTATTCCTTGCTTGATTGAAGCAAGATATTTCAAGTTTTTTAATCCGGAATCCATTGGCAAAAATCCCGGCGATTCAATAACAAAACCTAAGCTATCGGGAAAATCCACATCCCGTCCCACATGCTTGTTCCAGACAAATACATCTCCATCGGTGGGGGGAACAAAACCGCAGATTGTCTTCAGCAGAACGGTTTTACCGGAACCGTTCCGGCCAATCAAGCCATAAATATTCCCTTTATGGAATTCTACATTAATGTTCTTTAAAACATATTGTTCTTCGAATTTTTTACTAATATTTTAATAACTATCATCCATCGTCATATCTCCTTTCTCCGTACAAAATTACTCTTTGCAAACTTTCGTCTAAGGCGTTGATACAATTTTTCAAAATGTCCGCTGCTTGTGCAGAGTGCAATGAGCACACAAAGAGATATGACAAAAAATTTAGACGCATAGGTCAGCGTAATTCCATACCGTTGGTTCATACCCGATAAAGACGAAAGCTGAGCAAGAGTTATGGGCGAAAAGGCATAGGCCCCCGGCGTCCATTCGTTGGAAATCATAATGTCCAACAATACAAACGCAACAGCTAGGAATGTTCCGACCATTTTTCGCGTCACGGTATTGAAGAAATATATTAAGAGCCCAAGCCATGCGGCGCAGGCCCATTTCTCTCCTTCAATATTTTTCCATTATAGTATTATATTCCAATTAATTCAACGACACCTTACTACAAATTTCTATAATTTACCTATAATTCCACCGATGGTTGGAAAACACAAATCATAGCTTTTATGTTGTGTTATATATCAAATACCCTGCATCTCTGATAAAGAGATACAGGGTATTTTCGGTAAGATTAGGTTCGCACCCGCATTCCGCGAATGTTTCGTTTTTTACTACAGCAATGACAAACGGCCTAAATTGCCGAGTGCTAATAATGATTCGTTTCACTACTTTTTCCACATAAGAAAAAGAAATTCTTTCTAGCTCTAATCGGACGCCATATCGCCATACATTACCCTGAAGCATACAAAAAGTCGGTATTCATCATCTGTCAGTCGATTTAGCTGTCCATGGAACGGTTTTTCCTCTACACACCATAAATTGCGATGAGAAAGCAACGTTGTCTCGTCCATCAGTATTGATTTAATTTGTGGGAGAAAACTGCGTGCTTCATCTAAAATAGCCAATCCATGTGTATCAATGCCTCCCCAATAATAGACTTCTTTTGTCTTAAGCCATTCTGTTTTTCTTAAAACATCGATACCATATCCGTAAGAAGTGGAAACTCCTTACGGGTTGTAACAAGCGTTCGAATAAAGGCTTCCATTTCGTTAAACTGTTTTATGTAGGCTTCCTTGATTGCCGCCGCTTTCTTTCCTCTGTAGCCCATTACTAGAAACATGAATCCATCACGGGTCATTGCAATGCATGGCTGCTTTTTACCTTGCTCATTAATGTAAGGTGGACGCCCCAAAATTGGGAAGTCGGAACTCCTTTGAGCAATCAAGCTGTGCAAAGAAAAAATCAATGGAAAAATGCGATGGTTTTCATCAATGGATCCAGGTAAAGTATGGAAGAAAAAAGACGAAGCCATTGCCAACGCAGCGATTGAAGCAGAAAAGCTACAGGCTGGGCCTCTTTTCAAAGAAGTTGCAGGCGTTTATAAAGAAAAAGTAATGGAAATGAAAATTGGTACATATGAGCCTTAAACTCAAAATGGTTAAGAACACCAAATTGAAACTTGACGCTCTTATTTTTTCGCCTACAACGCCTATCAAAACGCTTACTTAAAATGTTCGTTATGGCACTTTTTTATTCTGAACTATTCCGATGTAATATATAGCAAAACCCGCATGAATACTGGATTTTTCAGCACTCATGCAGGTTTTTGATTTGGTGGAACTTCCGCAACCATAGACGAACTCACAAATGCCTTGTTATCTGTCTCGATTTCATCAAGAAGAACATCGTCAATCGTGATTGGCTTGTCCCCGCCGTTGAGAATTAGCGTTAATTTATCATCCCACAGATAGATCGCGCGAAGAAAAATATTGATGATGCCTTTGCGATTGTGTTCATCGTCAACCTTCCCGTTTTTCAGCGAATAGAGAAACGCCTCAATCTGTGGAGCGGTGAAAATAACCTGTTTCCCTGTTTCAATAGCAAGCTGCCCTTGTAATTCTTCCTTTTCCTGCTTCCGCTTGTCGATGCGTTCTGTTATCATATCAACGGCCTGTCCATGCTCCAAGGCTTTCCAGAGATTCTCAATTGCTTCGTCGGTTTCTTTGATTAGCGCTTTAATCCGCTTAACTTCTGAATTATTATAATCAGATTTACAGGCGGCGGCAACTGCTTGCGCAATCTTTTTAATATTGCTGTCCGTCAAGAGCTCCCGACACTCTGAAACAACTCTATCCTCTATGGCCTGTTTGTTGACAACCTTTTTCGTGCATTGCTTTTTCCGAGCGTTCTTGCAAATGTAATAATGGTACATATTTCCGGTTTTGCTTGTCCCACTGTAGCCAACCATCATTTCCCGACAGTATCCGCAAAACAGCTTTGTTGTCAATATGTATTCTTCTTTAGCTCTCGCCCGCGCAGGGGCTTTTTTGTTGCGGTCAAGAATGCGCTGCACACGGTTAAAAAGTTCATCGTCAATGATTCGGGGCATTGCATCCGGTACTTCCGTATCCCTGTAGATGTAATAACCGATATACCGCTTGTTCCTCAAAATCCGGTGCAAACTGTTTTTATTAAATTCGTTCCCGTGGGAAGTTTTGATTTGCTTATCATTCAGATATTGATTGATTTCCGTCACGGTCTTTCCGCTTGCGTACATTTCAAAGATTTCGCGAACTACGGGTGCGGTTTCCGGGTCGATATGGAACCGGCGGTCCTCGTCAACCACATACCCAAGACCGGGGTTACTGCCGTTGCTTAAATGCTTTTCCGCATTGATATTCATTCCACGGCGTATTTTCTGCGACAATTCAGCGGAGTAATATTCAGCCATACTTTCCAGAACACCTTCCACAAGAATGCCGCTTGCATCGTCGCTGATGTTCTCTCGTGCAGAAATTACCCGGACACCATTCTTTTTCAACTTTTGCTTATTAATTGCACTGTCATAACGGTTACGAGCGAAACGGTCAAGCTGATAGACAAGAACCGCTTCAAAAGTGTGTTTGTCACTGTCGGCAATCATGCGCTGAAATTCGGTTCTGTTATCTGTGGTGCCGCTCTGTGCACGGTCGATGTATTCTCCGATTACAACATACCCGTTATTTTTTGCGTATTCATAACAGGTTTCAAGCTGTCCCTCAATTGACTGCTCCGTCTGGCTGTGGCTCGAATACCGGGCATAAATAACAATATTCATTTCTTTTCATCCCCCAACATATTCAAGAGTGTTTGCTTTAGTCGGTCGTGCATGGGTGATTTGGGGTCAAAGCACATTTCAACGAATTTTCGCATTTCCGGGTTATTCTCTTCCAGTTTTGGCTTGCACTCGTATAATTTCCCCTGTGGCTTGTCGGTGCGTCCAAAAATGTAGTCAAGGGAAACGTCAAAATAATCCGCATAGCGAAGAAGTGTTTCAAGCGAAGGGTCGGCTTGGTTATTTTCATAGCGATTAATGCTGGATTGCTTCATACCAACCAATGGAGCCATTTTCTCCTGTGAAAGTTTGCCGTTTTCCCGAAGAGTGCGCAGCCTGTCCGCAATTTCTTTCATGAGTAAGCCTCCCTGTTTTGATAATAGAATTATATGCCGTATTGGGTTAAATATCAACCCTCATCAAGCATAAAGTGCTTATAGTTTTTCATCCACCGCCTAATCGCGAAATAATCAAGAATAAAAAATAAGTCAAGGCCGCTGAAAGCGTTCATTTCAGCCTTGACTTATTTTTTATTTGATTATACTTTTATTGGCGGTGAATATTAATAACGAATCAATTACAAATGGGAGATCATAACTACAAAAAGAAATTGACATCAAATACTTTATCATCTATTAGTAATAGTTATAACTAATAGATGATAAAGTGTATCCTTTTGGAACACCTTTTGAAAAATTATTACCCCATTGATACCATTCGTTATTATTAAGCTTGAATGTTGTCCACATATGCGGTTGCTTCCTTGCATTAATTCCAACACAAAGCTTACAATCTACCCCATTAGCATGTAGTGTTGCTTGTATAGCTTTTGCAATATCCGCACAAACAGAATGTGTACCCATAAAACAATCATATGCACTACCTGTGGAACCTTTTCCATCACCCCCGCGGGGTAAATCGTTTCCTATATAACCAATTACGCTTGATATCATATTTGCTTCATCGGAATAAGGAACACCATAAAAATCTTGAAATTCTTGGTTACTTATCTGTTTATTATATTCATAATTCTTTTTATATCCTTCAGTGCTTGTAACCGCCAATGCTTTTTCTTTCACATAATTCAACTGCGCTTCTCCGACACACCCATAATCACAGCCCTGATACCCAAAAGTGATTTTCTCCTGTTGAACCGTGACGATACATTGACAAACTCCCTTTTGCCCCGGAAAAGTAGTATAAACTCCTGTTGAACCTTGATTTACTCCCGCAATGGTTACAAGATATGCATTCCCCGCTTTTTTAACCGATGAACTTAATACCGAAGGATTGCCAACTGTGACAGATAAAGAAGATGTGCCGGAGACCATGAATTTAAAGGTATAGTTTTTTCCTTGCTCAATTGAAAGTGTTTTAGCTGTATCACTGCTAACGGAAGGAGCCTGTGCGGCGAATGCGGTTATACCTGAAACAGTGAAAGCCATTAGAACTAATGCCAACGTAAGAGAAACCAATTTTTTCATAAAATATCCCCCTATCCCTTAATACCATAATTTGTAGTATAAACTTTTTCATTTTAAGAAGCAATTAAAAATAGTTTAATTTCCTTTTGTTCTTGTACCCCCAATCATATATGATCATTCTGTTCACAACTGCTTATCAAAGGCGCGGCCTGCGGAGACAGTATCCCCGCCGCCCTGCCGATGATAAGGCAATAAAAAAACACTGTGTACGGAATCTTTTCCCATAACACAGCGTCCGATAAATCAGTGCAATTTATGCCCTGTACAAAATGGAGGACAGGACTTATAATAGAATTGCATTGCGCGGTTAAACCGTTGCGTATGGAGCCTACTCTCCGTATGCAGGACATAGGGTGCTACCAACACTCTATGTCTGCTTTGCATTTTTTATTTTGCCTTACTACCAGATTATACCGCCTTTTCAGATTTTTGCAACACTTGTTTTAAAGACAAGCATAAAGTTTCTCAAAATTGCGTTTTGTCTGCTAAAGAATTTTAAGCTTAAATATTTCTATAAAGTACTTATACTTCGTTTTTTAGTTTGACAAGAGAATAAAATTTCTTGTATTATGTTTATATCAGAAATATATTACAGCAAATGCATAGTTATGCCATATTAGAGCATAACTATGCATTTTTATTACAAAACTGTAACTATTTTCTGGCTTTTTTTGCAGTGTGGGTTTTAAATTTAAATGTAAATATTTTGGTATCGCAGTTGATTGAAGAAGTTTGATAATAATGAATGGAGTGGAACGAATTAGAGTAGAAGTGGCATATGCATAAATTATCATATGAATTTATTTCTTCTAGGAGTGTAATTTGACGATAATTTGGCGGTGTGATACTATGTCCTCAGTTCCAAGGAATTCCAAAATTCAGCTGAAAGTAAAGTGTATAAACCAAGCATAATTTTCGCTTTGAGTCGCGAATCAAAAACTGAAAATGTGCGTGACAAAAGTAAGGAGCAAAGAAATATGAATAAAAAGCAATATTCCGAAAATGAGTCCCGCAACTTCGAACAAATGGTTAACGAGCTTCGTGTTCAGTCTTATACGGAAGGGTATCGCGCCGGTTATCTCGAAGCCTGCCGTTGGAATGATGTGGGAACCGGCTCCCACGATGGCCCGCTACCCGTTAACGATGACATGGACGAAGAAGACCCGTATGACCTAGAAGTTTCCGAGAGCCTGAATTATTCGGATGAAGCCGAAAACATGGGCGATACACCTTTCGAATAAGGAAAGACTGTAAAACGCGACTAAGAGGAGGGCGGGAGCGGCTCTCATGAACCGCTCCTTCTCACTAAAGCAAAAAATAACAATTGGAGGAATTTGTTATGATTCTAAAGAATCTTACTGTAAAAGAAGATGACCTGACAATCAACGGCAAGTTCATTCTGGTGGCTTTGTTAGCAAACACCATCTACCGTGACAATAAGGCAACCGAAGAAACTGACGGTTATAAAGCCCAAGTCGTTTCTTTGCCGAACTTTGACAAGCTATCAATAAAAGTTCCCGGAAAGAAATCTCCCAGCTTGTCAAATGAGGCTATTCAAGAACAAAATGCTGCCGGCAATTTTTGCTTCGTGCGCTTTGAAAATTTGGTCGGAAAACTGTGGCAAGATTTCTCTAGCAAGGAAGTAAAAGTTAGCGCATCTGCCGACGATATGCAGATTCTTGATGATGAAGCTATCGACATTTAAAAGGATTGGTGATTGACCATGAATGAAAAAACCAAAAAACTGGCTGTGTATGGTGGAATTGCTGCGGTAGTGCTTATCGTACTTGCGTTGGTGATTCAATACTACACGGTACCAGTAATTTTAGCGGCAGGGGGTTGTTATTGGCTGTATGGACGTATACAGGAAAGCAAAGAGAATCAGCAACAGCAGGCACTAGAGAACCGGCAGAGATTGTACGATATCACTTGTCAAACTGTTTTCAACGCTGCCGTAAAGTTGTCGGATATTCTACCCTACAAACGTCCTGTAACCCTTCTGGATATTACCATGCAACCCAGTATCGTCAATTTCAATGGTATCCCGATTCTGCAATTCAAACTTGTCAAGAAGCAACTGACGAACGCACCCGACACCGAAACCTGTCAGCGGATAGAATATCTGCTGCAAAACGAGATTACATCCGAGATAAGAGCAAGTATGGTGCCTAATCTTCCCTTTTTATGCTGGAAAGCAAGGGATGGGCGCGAATGGCCTATTTTTACCATTGGAACTGTCAAAGAAGACCCTCTCTACTACATAGTCCTGCTTGCCGTCGTGGATAATGAGAATACCGCCCAATTTCTTTCCAAACAGAAATTCGGTCGGCACAACCCGCCACCTAATTCTCACAACGACCCGGATTTCTAACTATGCAGATGCAAGGAAGAATACCTTTGTTCTGGGACGGTGCCCTGCTCCGGCAGGGCTGCCAGTTCCCGGTTAATTGGGACTATGTTCATTGTCCACACGCATTATGTGTAGGTCCCACCGGCAGCGGAAAAACGTATGCGGAAAAATTGATTTTGGGAAGAATTGCAAAGTATATTCCCAATGCAAAGATTACAGTTCTCGACTTCAAAGCTGACGATTACAACTTCTTGCGCGGATGCGGCGGCCATTGCGAATTCATAGACTGCGTGCAAGGATTGGATAACTTCTATCATGCTTTCCTTGCCCGTATGCAGGGGAATAACCTCGACCGTTCCTTTCGCCTCGTCGTCATAGAAGAGTTGTCCAGTCTCTTGAATACTCTGGACAAGAAAGAGGCGGAAGCCGTAAAGAGACAGGTTGCAACGCTTCTGATGCTGGGTAGATCGTTTAATTTCCATGTGTTGGTAAGCCAGCAACGAGCCGATGCAAGCTACTTTGCGGCCGGTGCGCGCGATAATTTCTCGATAATGATTCTAATGGGTAATGTATCAAGAGAAGCGGCTACTATGGCAGGAGTGAGCAAGGATGAGCTACAACCCATTTCCGGTATTGGTGCCGGTTATATGCTCACGAACGGAACGGATTTGAGGGAAATTCAGGTGCCAACAGTTCGCAATTTCGCGCGGCTGGAAGACGCGATTCGGGCGATTGTCAAGTAGCGGTCTACTTTGTGTCATGGGGAGCGGGGCAAGCTCCGCACCGAAGGTGCAAGGAGATTGCTCCCGCTCCCTGCCCGCAAAGCGGGCGCTAAAGGGCAGTATTACCCTTTAGTACTTCTGTAGCATGTTGCACATTTAATTATATATTAGAATTTTGGTGAAACGTATGAACAGTTCCCGTAAATGGCAACTGACCATTAATAACCCTATTGAAAAAGGCTTCGACCATGCTAGAATCAAAGCTGCTTTAGCCGAAATGAAATCCATTGTGTATTGGTGCCTCGCTGATGAAATCGGTCAGGAAGGCACACCGCACACGCATATTTACCTTTGCAGTTCTTCTGCAATCAGATTCACGACGATAAAGCGGCGCTTTCCAGAAGCCCATATAGAGTTGGCTCGTGGCACTTCGGAAGAAAACCGAGATTATATCACGAAATCCGGTAAATGGGAAAATGACGAAAAACACGAAACAAGCGTTCCCGATTCATTTGACGAATGGGGAGAGATGCCGGTTGAACAGCAGGGTGAAAGAACAGACCTTGAAGCCCTTTATGAAATGATTAAAGACGGATTGAGCAATTATGAAATTCTGGAAAACCATCCGGGCTTCATGCTCAGAATTAACGATATAGAGCGGGCACGTCAAACTATCCGGGCAGAGCAGTTCCGAAAGCAATTCCGTCAATTGGATATTACCTACATATGGGGGCCTACCGGCCTTGGCAAAACCCGTAGCGTCATGGAAAAGCACAACTATGAAGATATCTTCCGCGTGACCGACTACAAGCACCCCTTTGACAACTACGAGGGGCAGGACGTCATAGTGTTTGATGAATACCACTCACAATTCACCGTTCCGCAATTTCTGAATTTTTTAGATGGCTATCCGCTTGAACTGCCCGCCCGATATGCTAACAAGATTGCCTGTTACACACAAGTTTATATCATATCGAATATTGACCTGTTACGCCAATATCCCGGTTTACAGCACGAACAGCCGGAAACATGGTCCGCGATTCTCCGTCGTATCAACCATGTTATCATATTTCTGCCTGACGGACAGCACAAAGAGTATACGATAGATGAATACATAAACGGGTTTGTTGAAATGTCTGCACACGACTTGCCTTTTGATGATGTAGCGCCGGAGCTGATTCAAATGTCTGCAGATACTGGAACACAGATACAGATGGAAGATAAACCCGACTGGGATTTAATCGGGAAGCAGGAAGGGGTGACGAAAACCGATGGCGGATAAGGACAATAAACCGAAAAATCCTTACGACGTGGAGCTTCCGCAGTCGGTCATTGAATCTTTCGCCTGTTTCCTTTTGCCGGAAATCCGCAAATTTTACGCAAGCGAAGAAGGACAACGAGAATTCGGAAAATGGGAACAAGAGCACCAAAAGAGCAAGTAGCCAAGAACAGCAGTCAAGGGAATTCTTACCTTAACTGCTGTTCTTTTGTTTGAAATTACAGCCAAGCTATAATGGAAAAGATGGAATGAAATATGATATATCCTATCTGGAACTATTATGATATAATAGTATTTAAGATTTTTTGTAGATTTTAAAATGTAAATTTGCGTATTTTAGAGGTAAGGAATATGGATTATGCAAATAATCATTATGTACCGCAATTTTATTTAAAAAGATTTTCAAACAATTCAAAAAGCATTGGTATGGCAGAGATATTAAATCAAAAGATAGTCGAAAATGCTTCCATAGAAAAAATCGCTTCCAAAAAATATCTATATGGAAAAAATAACAAAATAGAAGAAATTTTAGGCCAGTTTGAAGGAATATGGGCTCAGACAATTAAGAATATCATTGATTCAGGTACCATTTCTCAAACAGAAGATACTTACGAGAATATACTGTCATTCATTGCTGTAAGCGATGCAAGGACACTAAAAACAGCAGATTTGTATGATGAATTTGCAGATGCTACTGCGAAAAGTATTTCATCAGTAAGGAAATTTGCTGGGAAAAATGACTTCAATTTCCAAGGTAAAATAGGATATGAAATACCAAATCTTATACCGCTTCAAGGCATTTTAACTGTATGCAATGTGATTGCAGATTTAAAACTAGATTTGATTGTTAATAATTCAAATAGAGGGTTTATTACTTCGGACGACCCTCTTGTAAAATATAATCAGTTATTTGTTGCAAGACAATATCAAAGAAATTATGGATTTGGACATGTAGGGGCACAGGTTTTCATTCCAATTTCTCCGCAATACTGTTTGTGTCTATATGACGGTATTGTCTATGATTCTAAGCGCAGTGGAGATAATAAAATTTTACTTAATTCCAGTAGTGAAGTAGTTGAATTAAACAAGTTATTTCTACTGAATGCATATAGACAAATTTATTACAATAATAGTGAACATAGTAGCTGTATAAAGAGCTTATTAAAATATTATAAAAAAGATGACTCCAATCAAAACGATATAATTGTATTAGGCGGTGGTAGTAAGAAATTGATTGGTATGGGTTCTACAGGCGTTAGGGCAAAAATCAAATTGCCGTTCTTCAATATTTCAAGTCCATTTTTGACTGTCCCTTTTCCAAGTCATGAGGCTGGGCCGTTAAGACCGAATGCTATAAAATACACCCAGCATAAACAAAATAAGGCAGAATCACTTTAGTGTCATGAAACAAAAACAGCAGTCAAGGCATTATTTCTACCTTAACTGTTGTTTTCGGTTTTATATCACAGCCACACCATTTTTTTACTATGTCTTTACAGTATTTTAAGGCCATTTATATTCTTTCGGATATAAAATCAATAATTTTATTAATATCAAAAGGAATTAACTCTGATGAATATTTGCTTAACATACCAATTTCTTGAATTTGCTCAGGTAACTCATTAAATTCAAATCCAAATGGCTCCACCCTATTTTCTCTTGATAATGCAGAATTTCTATTGAACAAAAGAAACCATTCTCCATATATATCATTTTTGTTTTCCAACAATAAAATGTTAAAGCCCTTTTTCTCTGTGTCTGCTATTCTTCCCCAAGCCATAATGTTTCTTGCATTACATTGAGGAATATAATGTTCACATTTAGAGCTATAATCATGAAAAGTATAATTATTATATGGTGGTAAACTATGAATTTCACGAACGTAATTTTCTTCTAATACGGTTTGGATTTCAATGATAACGGTTTCCTCCGAAGGTAGTTCAATTTGAATGTGAATCTCTTCACCCAATATGTTTTGAGTAGTTTGTGTATGGCGATATATTTGCATTCTATTACCAGAATATTTAATATTAAATTGATCTACAAACTGACTAAGAGGCAAATATATTACTGATTCGGTCTGTGATTCAATCATCCTACAGAAATCATTTATATTTCGTTTTCTTTTATCTTTCTCTGTCTCTTGAATTTGTTTTGAAAGATCTTTACTTAATCTTTTGAGAACAGCTCTATCAACTAATTCAGTAATGTTAGAATTTGCGCTATCCACGCCATTCAAACATTTAATCACTGCTTCCCAATTTGCTATGCGTTTTGATGTAGATTTTTCAAGCATGTTTATAATTAATGAACCTAAAATTGGTGATAAATTTTTGTTAGTCTCTATTGGATTCTGAGCATTATGATATAAATGTGCATCTCTACATTGATTTATATCACTAGGATTCTCGATGTTGTATGGATAAGAAAGAGTTGCTAGAGTCTGTTAACACAAAAAATTGCATCTATAATCATAGCGAAATAGATGAAACCACAGAACATAATATCAAGTTTATCATAACGCGTAAAAATTCTTCGAAAACGTTTTAGGCGAAGAAAATAACGTTCAATTTCA